>NZ_CP043727.1:3768123-4082133 GCF_009831415.1 Yersinia canariae
TAGAGTGTAATTGGCGGAAATTTTTCAGTTCTTCCATCGGCAGATCATAGCCAGTGAGATGCAGCAGGCTATAGATCAACATGGAGCCGTGACCATTCGACAAGACGAAACGGTCGCGATCAGCCCAGTGTGGATTGGTTGGATTATGGTTCAGGTAATCACGCCATAGAACTTCGGCAATATCTGCCATGCCCATAGGGGCGCCGGGGTGGCCGGAATTCGCTTTTTGCACTGCGTCCATGCTTAGTGCGCGGATCGCGTTGGCAAGCTCTTTACGAGAGGACATGTTTTACTCCAGGTCGGATTAAAAAAAGCGTTCAAGGTTACCATTTTCTCAGACTCAGCATTGAAACGGCAATCACTAAAACCAAATGAGCTATAACTTCCATATTTATAACCAATGGAATCTGCTGATTTTCAGAATAAAGCTATAGCTGTAACGTTCGAGGCACGTTAACCTCGCAACGTTTTTAGCCACACAATGAGTCAATCGGGCACTCGGCGGGCTGAAACTGTCATAGATTTCGGGCAAGACCTATTGCCGACAGAGTAGAACAACTGCCGTCGATTCAACAGCTATTAATGCAATAGTTAACAAGAATGTGATAGTCATTGTTAGCACATGGTCATAAATAGATAATTGCGTCTAATGCGTTATCGTCATACATAGAAATGCCCTATTCACTGATAAAAATGGCATAACCACAGGAATAAAGTGTTATGAAAATTCGTACGTCAATGATTGCACTGAGCCTTACGGCATTACTTAGCGGCTGCCAGAATATGAACACCGATGGCTTGATGCAGTCCGGCGCTCAAGCTTTTCAGGCGGCAACCCTGAGTGATGCTGATGTAAAAAACCTCAGTGAGAAATCTTGTGCGGAAATGGATCAAAAAGCACAGATAGCCTCCGCAGACAGCGCCTATGGCAAACGCCTGGCAAAAATTTCGGCTGCATTAGGCGATAATATCAATGGGACGCCAGCTAACTATAAGGTTTACGTCACTAAAGATGTCAATGCTTGGGCAATGGCAAATGGTTGCATCCGTGTTTACAGTGGCCTGATGGACATGATGACGGACAATGAAGTCGAAGGAGTTCTCGGCCATGAGATGGGACACGTCGCATTAGGGCATACCCGCAAGGCCATGCAAGTCGCTTATGGCACCACTGCCCTGCGCACTGCTGCGGCATCCGCCGGTGGTGTTGCCGGGCAACTTTCCCAGTCCCAGTTAGCCGATATTGGTGAGAAATTAGTTAACGCCCAGTTCTCACAAAAACAAGAAAGTGAAGCGGATGATTACTCATTCGATCTGCTGAAAAAACGCGGTATTGACCCAAACGGTTTGGTCACCAGCTTCGAAAAATTAGCCACCATGGAAGCAGGCCGCACCAGCAGCATGTTTGATGACCACCCGTCCTCACAGGCCCGCGCCGACCATATCCGCCAGCGTATCGCTACAGAAAAATAATACTCAGCACCAATATCATCTATAAATACAAACGCCCCTCAATGGGGGCGTGAGTTCTATAACTGAACTTGATGATAGCCGTTACTCACTCCCACCGGCCAAATTAACTTCGATCTGATCACCATTGATCCGCACGGGATAGGTGTTTAAATCGCGATCTCCGGGTTCCCGCAAGCATTGGCCGGTTCGGATATCAAACAGTGCGCCATGCAATGGGCATTCAACCGTTTCACCATCAACGAACCCCTGGCTTAATAAGGCATTGGCATGGGGACAAATATCTTCCATCGCGAAATATTCCCCATCAACCAGATAGATACCAATCCTTTTTCCCTCGGCTTGGGCTGAGAAGGGAAAGTCCGGTTTGACGTAATTTACTTTACAGATGCTTAACCACCCCATTTAATCGCTCCCACATACCAACATGATAAAGATAAAAATCATTAATATTAGTGTGGTTGAGATTGGCTTAATCGCCAATGGAGACAGGATATAAACAAAAGGGCAAACCTGAGTTTGCCCTTAAAGTGAGATTAATCAGCGGTTAATACTTACTCATCTTCAAGATAAGTATAACCGTACAGGCCAGCTTCAAACTCTTCCATAAACTGAGCTTGTAACTCGGTGTCGAGATCGGTTTCTTTCACTTGATCAGAGAACTGCTTTAGTAACTTCTCTGGGTTCAATTGAACATATTCCAGCATATCCGCGACGGTATCACCTTCGTCAGTCTGTTCAAACTCAACCGTGCCATCAGGGAAGACATACACATCTACGGCCGCAGTATCACCGAATAGATTATGCATATTGCCCAGAATTTCCTGATAGGCTCCGACCATAAAGAAGCCCAGCAGCGGTGGATTCTCTGCATCATACGGCGGCATTGGCATAGTGGTTGCTACCCCATCGCCATCAATATAGTGATCAATAGTGCCGTCAGAGTCACAAGTGATATCCAACAAGACCGCCCGGCGCTCAGGCGGCTTATCTAACCCTTCCAATGGCAAGACCGGGAAGAGTTGATCAATACCCCACGCATCCGGCATTGATTGGAACAATGAGAAATTGACATACAGCTTGTCAGCCATACGTTCTTGCAGCTCATCAATGATAGGTCGGTGAGCACGATTGCTCGGATCCAGCTGTTTTTGGATCTCATTGCAGATACTTAGATACAGCTCTTCGGCCCATGCACGTTGGGTCAATTCCAACATGCCGTGAGCATACTGAGTGTGAACATCATGCAAGTCCATTTGGCTATCGTGCAGCCATTCGCGCAAAGAACGGCGATTTTCCGGCTCTTGCATTTCCAGCCACGTGTCCCACAAGCTTTCCAGTGCGCGCGGCGCATCAGCAGCCGGTGGTTGTGGCTCGTTGAACTCATTGCGTTCTACACCGATAACATTGGAAACCAGCACAGTATGGTGTGCGGTAACTGCGCGACCTGATTCCGTAATCACTGTAGGGTGCGGCAAACCGTGCTCATTACAAGCATCACCGATACCCCAGATAACGTTATTCGCATATTCATTCAGGCCATAGTTAACTGAGCAATCTGATTGGGAGCGCGTCCCTTCGTAATCTACGCCTAAACCGCCACCCACATCGAAGCACTGAATATTGACACCCAGTTTGTGTAGCTCCACATAGAAACGGGCAGATTCGCGCACGCCGGTGGAGATATCACGGATGTTGGAAAGCTGAGAACCTAAATGGAAGTGCAATAATTGCAGGCTTTCCAGACTGTTAGCTTCACGCAGCATATCAACCAACTGCAATACCTGAGTCGCAGACAAGCCAAATTTGGACTTCTCGCCACCGCTGGCCTGCCATTTGCCGGAGCCTTGTGATGCCAGACGCGCACGAACACCCAAGCGCGGTACAACATTCAGGCGCTCAGCTTCTTCCAGTACCATTTTGATTTCTGACATCTTTTCGATAACCAGATAAACCTTATGGCCCAGTTTTTCGCCAATCAATGCCAGACGGATATATTCACGGTCTTTATAACCGTTACAGACGATAACTGAGCGGGTCATCCCGGCATGCGCCAAAACAGCCATCATTTCCGCTTTAGAACCTGCTTCCAGCCCTAAAGGTTCACCGGAATTGACCAGTGACTCAATAACCCGACGATGCTGGTTTACTTTAATCGGGTAAACCAGGAAATAATCACCTTCATAGCCAAACGACTCACGCGCACGTTTAAATGCACCATTAATTGAGCGCAGGCGATGCTGCAAAATTTGTGGGAAACAGAATAACGCGGGCAAACGTTGCCCCTGCTCAAGCTGCATTCTTTTGACCAGTTGCGCCAGATCGACACGCGCCTCACGAACATCCGGATCAGGGCAAACACTGATATGACCCAGTTCATTGACGTCATAATAGTTGCCACCCCAGTAGGCGACGTTATACGTGCTCAGCATCTTGCTGGCATTACGATCATTCATGGCAACCTCCTGCATGGAGCGTAAAGAAACATGTGCGCCCGCAGCTGACGGACGGCCAATCAAGTTATCATCAGACATAATTCGCCTCTATTGCGATACTGACGATAAAGTCAGCCACTATCGCAGCTACAACCTGCAAGGACAACCCGCGTGAATGCCAAATTGGCAGAATATTGCACTAGAAAGCGCAATCCACGAGCGGCTTATCTCAGCTATTCATTACCCAAAACAGGGTAAAACACGTTTAAATGTAAAATACGTTTGACTGTAAATACGTATTGAGATTTTGTGAATCGGATTAGCCGTAAAGTCGTCAGGCCAGTCGGATTCAGTGCTTCAGGCAGTGATTAACCCGCCCGCGAATCCTGAGTCGCACCCATGTGGGTATAACATCGGGTTGATGGTGTACAAGAAAGGAAGGTTGCAAGGGGAGATTGAACGTCAGAACGACGCAGCTGTTGATGAGCAGCAACCAGTAGACAACGGATCATTAATCCAACCACCTCCACGCATGCCGTTCATAGTGAACGGACAAGACTTTATTAATAGACAATTTAGGTAACAGTTTGATGACGCCGCTTTTAAATGCCCGCCTGCTGGTCAGCGCCCCTGAAGACTGAGAGCCACAACTGAGTGCAAAACACTAAAAATCTAACAATGAGCTAATGTCATCTTCTGCCATTTTCATCATTGCGTAT
This sequence comes from Yersinia canariae, assembly GCF_009831415.1. Lineage (NCBI taxonomy): Bacteria > Pseudomonadati > Pseudomonadota > Gammaproteobacteria > Enterobacterales > Yersiniaceae > Yersinia > Yersinia canariae. Next base: position 3,772,748 of record NZ_CP043727.1, read on the forward strand.
CAAATAAGCTGCGCGCGCAGTTTATACCTATAACGCGCGCAAAATGCAAAATGAAAATAGCGTGTAACTGTATCAAGCGGTAAATAAACTGATCAGCAACCAAAGGAAGAAATATCTTGATGCAAAAAGGGCTGGCGTTAATAGCAAAAGCTGACCTAAAATAGACGTCCAGATGTTAATACATCCATCCATTTTAATTGCTAGAATGTCTGCTGCGCTATAATTATGGCGGACTTCTAAAGGGATAGACTGCTAAAGGCTTTGCCTAAAGGGGCGTTGTAAAGCGCAACGCAACAAAAGGCCCATTCAAATAGCGGCTCTAGTTGCTTGACTTCAATGCTATGCAGTGACTTTTCACTTGTATTCAAGGTAAAGAAAACAATGGCTAAACACCTATTTACATCGGAATCTGTTTCTGAAGGGCATCCGGATAAAATTGCTGACCAGATTTCAGATGCGGTACTTGACGCAATTCTTGAGCAAGATCCAAAAGCACGTGTTGCCTGCGAGACCTATGTCAAAACGGGTATGGTATTGGTTGGTGGCGAAGTCACCACTAACGCATGGGTAGATATCGAAGAAATTACCCGTCGTACTGTGCGCGAAATCGGTTATGTAAATTCTGAGATGGGTTTTGACGCCAACTCTTGCGCCGTTTTAAGTGCGATTGGTAAACAGTCTCCTGATATCAACCAAGGTGTTGACCGTGCGAACCCACTGGAGCAAGGTGCGGGCGACCAAGGTTTGATGTTCGGTTACGCCACCAACGAAACTAGCGTTTTAATGCCCGCGCCGATTACCTATGCTCACCGTTTGGTGGCTCGTCAGGCCGCAGTGCGTAAAAATGGCACTTTGCCATGGCTGCGTCCGGATGCAAAAAGCCAGGTTACCTTCCAATATGACGACGGTAAAATTGTCGGTATTGATGCGGTCGTTCTGTCAACTCAGCATTCCGAAGACATCAGTCAGAAAGAGTTGCATGAAGCGGTGATGGAAGAAATCATCAAGCCAGTTCTGCCTGCCGAGTGGATAACCGCTGGCACTAAATACTTTATTAACCCAACAGGCCGTTTCGTTATCGGTGGCCCAATGGGGGACTGTGGTCTGACGGGTCGTAAGATTATCGTGGATACCTACGGCGGTATGGCACGTCATGGCGGTGGCGCATTCTCAGGTAAAGATCCCTCTAAAGTTGACCGTTCCGCCGCTTATGCAGCCCGTTATGTTGCTAAAAATATCGTCGCCGCGGGCCTGGCAGATCGCTGTGAGATTCAGGTGTCTTACGCCATTGGTGTTGCAGAACCAACTTCTATCATGGTGGAAGGCTTTGGTACTGAGAAGATCCCTGCGGATCAACTGACCGCTCTGGTACGTGAGTTCTTCGACTTGCGCCCATATGGCTTGATTGAAATGCTGGATTTGTTGCATCCAATCTATCGCAAAACCGCCGCTTATGGTCACTTTGGTCGTGAAGAATTCCCTTGGGAAAAAACCGACAGAGCCGCCCAATTGCGTGATGCTGCGGGCCTGAAATAAGTTCCAGCCGGTAAATTCTGAATAGTAAAACCCCGCCTGGCGGGGTTTTTTTATGCTTTCCTTTTTAAGGATTGCCGATAATGCTCAATAAGGCTAAATAGCGCCATGCCCGCCACCATCGCGGCGACGAAGATAACGCCTTTGTACATTCCAGCCCCCAGCAGCACCAAAGCAGGCCCTGGGCATATCCCCGCCAAGCCCCAGCCGATACCAAATAATAAGCTGCCGCCGATTAAACGCCGATCAAGGCGAGTGGAGCTTGGCAATTGGAGCGGTTTTCCCAGCAAGCTGGTTTTACGTCTTTTAGCCCAAGCAAAACCTATCATGGCAACCGCCACCGCAGCAGCCATCACCAATGCCAGCGAAGGGTCCCACTGACCACCAATATCAAGAAAACCAAGCACTTTAGCCGGATTCGCCATGCCAGCCACTATCAGGCCCAGCCCAAAAATTAGCCCCGCTAACAACGAAAAAAGTAAATTCATATTGCTTTCCTATCGGCTAAACGAATAGATGGCGAACAAGCCATACTGTGGCAAAGCCGGTAAACATAAAACTCAGTGTCGCGAGCAATGAACGCTGTGAAAAACGCGCCAATCCACAGACACCATGCCCACTGGTGCAACCCGCGCCATAGCGAGTACCAACCCCCACTAACAATCCGGCGATGATCAAAACAGGCAAATCAGCATCAATCTGAATCACCGGCAGGGCAGCAAAAAAAGAGTAAATCAACGGAGCAATCATCAGACCAATGATAAAAACGACACGCCACGAGATATCGCCGGCTTTTGGTGTTAATAATCCCCCTAAAATGCCACTAATACCGGCGATACGCCCATTCCAAAACCATAAAACTGTCACTGCAATGCCCAATAGTGCCCCGCCTATCAGTGCACTGTAGGGGGTGAAATTAGCCCAATCTATGGTCATGCGCCCTCCTTCTCTTGTGGGCAATAAAGCTGGTATAGCACCTCAAGCAGCGCCAATACTTTGCCATCAGCGATTGAATAAAATATTCGTTTCCCCTCTCGACGGGTATTCACCAGCCCATCGCTGCGCAACACTCCAAGCTGCTGTGAGAGTGTCGGCTGGCGAATGCCTAATGCATCCTCCAGTTCACTGACCGCCTTTTCACCCTGGCTCAATTGACACAGTAGGAGCAGCCGATCCTCATTGGCCAATATTCGCAGCACGTCACAAGCTTGCCCTGCCGCGTATCTCATCAGATCCATACTGATTGTTTTGCCGTTATTCATACGCATCTCTGATATTAGAATTTCATTATATAACTTAATATTATATATTTTTATATAATGATCAACTGAAAATAGCCTGCTTAGCGGCTTGCATATGGGTATCTGCCGTTTTATTCTTCCGCAATATGAGTTCATTAAGAATCCCTATCGCGCTACAGCAAGCCGTTATGCGCTGTCTGCGTCATAAATTGCAGCTGGCGAATCAGCATCTTGGCACCGACTATCCGGAGCCAAAAATCAACTATCATCAACGTGGCACTAGCGCGGGCAGCGCTTATCTACAATCTTTCGAAATTCGCCTCAATCCCATATTACTATTGGAAAATCAGCAGCCTTTTATTGATCAAGTTGTGCCCCACGAACTGGCGCATTTGCTGGTCTATCGCCAATTTGGCCGGGTGGCACCTCACGGTCAAGAATGGCGCTGGATGATGGAACAGGTGCTGCAAGTCCCGGCCAGCCGTACTCATCAGTTTGCAGTGACCACGGTGCGCAGTAAGACTTTCAATTATCAGTGTAAATGCCAACAACACGCCTTAACTATTCGCCGTCACAATAAAGTGCAACGCGGCGAGAGTGAGTACCGCTGCCGCGAATGTGGCGAAAAACTACAATTTGTAGCAGTAAAAAACTATTAGAGATACTTGTTACTTGTTATAAAACAGCAAGTTAACTTGCCATCCATAACTATTATCTATAATCTGCCAGCTTTTCATCATCGGGCTGTTTTGAGATATGTTACGCAAGCTTCTGTTTCTGTTGGTTTCATCCTTCCCCCTGTTCCCGCTATCCGGCTACAGCCAAAGCATCAACAACTTTTCTCAAGCCAAAGCGGTTGCGGCGAAAATCAATCAAGATGCGCCCGGTAGTTTTTATTGTGGGTGCAAGATTGACTGGCAAGGTAAAAAAGGGATTCCAGACCTCAAAAGTTGCGGCTATCAACCACGGAAAAATGCCCAACGAGCAGCACGAATTGAATGGGAACATGTCGTCCCGGCCTGGCAATTTGGCCACCAGCGCCAATGCTGGCAACAAGGTGGGCGCAAAAATTGTGCGAAAGATCCGGTCTATCGGCAGATAGAAACTGATTTGCATAATCTACAACCTGCCATTGGCGAAGTGAATGGTGACCGCAATAACTTTATGTATTCCCAATGGAACGGTGGCGGCGGCCAATATGGCCAGTGTGACATGAAAGTCGACTTCAAAAGTAAGCTGGCAGAGCCACCAGCACGCGCACGGGGTGCTATAGCGCGGACTTACTTTTATATGCGCGACCAATACCAGCTGCGGCTCTCCAGCCAACAAAGCAAGTTGTTCGAAGTGTGGAATCGCCAATACCCGGTGACAAACTGGGAGTGTTTGCGTGATGAGCAGGTGGCAAAAGCGCAAGGGAATCATAACCCTTATGTACAACGGGCTTGCCAGCAGCAAAAAGGCTAATCTAGTATACTGGTCAAAGTTTTCGTTTCAGGACTCAAACAACTCATGCGCATACCTCGCATTTATCACCCGCAACCTTTGCAGGCCAATACCGAATTGGCACTCAGTGATGAAGCAGCCAATCATGTTGGCCGCGTACTGAGGATGACTGAAGGCCAAAACCTGCAATTATTTGATGGCAGTAATCAGGTTTTCGCGGCTGAAATCATCCGAGTGGATAAAAAAAACCTGATTATCCGGCTTGCACAAGGGCAATCAGAAGACCGCGAATCCCCCTTGAATCTGCATTTGGGGCAGGTGATTTCCCGTGGGGAAAAAATGGAGTTTACTGTCCAGAAATCCATTGAACTGGGTGTCAATGTGATTACTCCGCTGTTTTCTGAGCGCTGCGGCGTTAAGCTGGATGGCGAGCGCCTGGCGAAGAAAATTCAGCAATGGCAAAAAATTGCAATTGCAGCTTGCGAACAATGCGGGCGCAATAAGCTCCCTGAGATCCGCGAAGCAATGCAGTTATCCGAATGGTGCGCTGAAGAAGATGACAGCCTGAAGTTGAATCTGCATCCCCGCGCCAGCAACAGCATTAATACCCTCCCCTCGTCACTCAACAAAGTGCGTTTGTTGATTGGCCCGGAAGGCGGCCTTTCTGCCGATGAAATTGCCATGACCGCGAACCTTGGATTTACTGATATCCTGCTAGGGCCGCGAGTTCTGCGTACCGAAACTACCGCCCTGACCGCCATCACAGCTTTGCAGGTGCGGTTTGGCGACCTGGGATAAAATTCGTTCCCATTAGGAGAGAATAATGATCAAGCTCGGCATCGTAATGGACCCAATCTCGTCCATTAATATCAAGAAAGACTCCAGCTTCGCTATGCTATTGGAAGCGCAGCGCCGTGGTTGGGAACTGCATTACATGGAGATGGGCGACCTTTACTTGCGTGGGGGTGATGGCCGTGCCCGTACCCGCCTGCTGAGTGTGAAACACGACAAAGACGACTGGTTCAGTTTTGGCGCAGAGCAAGACCTGCCACTGCATGATCTTGATGTTATTTTGATGCGCAAAGACCCGCCATTTGATACTGAATTCATCTACGCCACCTATATCCTGGAACGCGCGGAAGATAAAGGTACTTTAGTGGTGAATAAACCGCAGAGCCTACGCGATTGTAACGAAAAGCTGTTTACAGCATGGTTCCCAGAATTAACCCCGGATACACTGGTCAGCCGCAGTAAAGAACATATCCGCAAGTTCCATCAGGAACATGGCGATATCATTTTGAAACCCTTGGATGGTATGGGCGGCACCTCAATATTTCGCGTGAAGCAGGATGACCCTAACGTGTCAGTTATCATTGAAACCCTGACTGAACTGGGCAGCCGATTCTGTATGGCGCAGAACTTCCTACCGGCCATTAAAGAGGGTGATAAACGCGTCTTGGTGGTTGATGGCGAACCCGTACCTTACTGCCTGGCGCGTATCCCGGCACAAGGCGAAACCCGTGGTAATTTGGCGGCTGGTGGCCGTGGCGAAGCCCGCCCACTTAGCGAAAGTGACTGGAAAATTGCCCGTGCCGTTGCACCTGTGCTGAAACAAAAAGGTTTAATTTTTGTCGGCTTAGATATCATTGGCGATCGCCTAACGGAAATTAACGTTACCAGCCCAACCTGTATTCGCGAAATTGAAGCCGCTTTTACGGATGTTTCGATTACTGGCATGCTGATGGATGCTATTGAAGTGCGTCTGGCGAATAAATAAACCAGACTCGCGCCCCAAAGTCATTGAAGTTGCAGGTAGGCAGCAAGAGAACAAATCCCGATGAGCTGACTCACGTCAGTGATTCGGGTGAATGAGCGCAGCTAACAACCCTGCGGCTTCAAGCATAAACAGTCACCCCAAAGTCATTGAAGTTGCAGGTAGGCAGCAAGAGAACAAATCCCGATGAGCTGACCCACGTCAGTGATTCGGGTGAGTGAGCGCGGCTAACAACCCTGCGGCTTCAAGGACGAAGGGGAGCGCTCCCCCGTGACTTTATTCGCATTTATCCGCATACTGACATGAGTTTCTCCCTTAACTCAGCGAATCCCCTATATAACATAATGAATTTACAGCATCATTTTCTTATAGCTATGCCTTCACTTCAGGACCCACAATTTATGCGTTCAGTTATTTATATCTGTGAGCATAATGAAGAGGGTGCTATGGGCTTGGTGATTAACAAGCCTGTGGAACAGTTCACGGTAGAAACTGTGCTGAAAAAACTGAACATTAACCCCACGCCACGTGATCCCTCAATTAGACTGGATAAGCCGGTATTGGCTGGTGGCCCACTGGCGGAAGATCGCGGATTTATCCTGCATTCGCCACAAGAAGGTTTCGGCTCCAGTATTCCTATCTCGCCAGATACCATGATAACAACCTCCAAAGATGTACTGGAGACGTTAGGAACCCCGGAACAACCTAAAAATCTGCTGGTTGCGCTGGGTTATGCGGGCTGGCAACAAGGGCAGTTAGAACAGGAGTTACTGGATAACGCCTGGCTGACCATTGAGGCGGATACTAATATCCTGTTTCACACCCCTATTTCTGAACGCTGGCAAGCTGCAGCCAATAAATTGGGTATCAATATCTTTAATATTGCTCCACAAGCAGGACATGCCTGATGGCTAATCGCACGATTGTCGCCTTTGACTTTGGTACCAAAAGTATCGGTGTTGCTATTGGTCAGGAAGTCACTGGCACCGCCAGAGCCCTGACATCCTTTAAAGCTCAGGACGGCACGCCGGACTGGCAAAAAGTCGAAAAACTGCTGAAAGAGTGGCAACCTGACTTAGTCGTCGTTGGGCTGCCGCTGAATATGGATGGCACTGAGCAGCCGCTAACAGCACGAGCGCGGCGATTTGCCAACCGCCTGCATGGCCGCTTTGGTGTACAGATTGCCTTACAGGATGAACGCCTCAGTACAGTCGAGGCCCGTGCCAATTTGTTTGACAGTGGCGGTTATCGCGCACTGGACAAAGGCAGTGTTGATGCCGCTTCTGCGGTCATTATTCTGGAAAGTTGGTTTGATGAGCAAGCAGGCTAAGTTTCCTGCTTTCAGTTTTCCACATGCCGTTTTCTACATTCTTTTTCCGCAACCTGGCCCAGCATTCCCTGCACAGCATGGCACCCATGCCTGCACAATTGTATACTGGATAGATGCCAATCAGCGGCTCAAAATATTGCACACCCTTCACGGGTGTTTTTTACATTTATTGAGGTTTTCTCATGACAAAAGTAACTGTTGCTGCGACTCAAATGGCCTGTTCTTGGGATCTGCCTAAGAACATTGAAAATGCCGAGAAATTGGTACGTCAGGCGCATGCCAAAGGCGCGCAAATTATCCTGATTCAGGAGCTGTTTGCCGCCCCTTATTTCTGCATTGATCAAAGCCCGGAACACTATGCACTGGCCCAAGAGCTGGACAATAGCCCGCTTATCCAACATTTTTCCAAGCTGGCACGTGAACTGGAAGTAGTATTGCCACTGAGTTTCTTTGAGAAAGCCAACAACGCATATTACAACTCGTTGGTCATGATTGATGCTGATGGTTCAGTTCTGGATGTGTATCGCAAGACTCACATTCCTAATGGCCCAGCATATCAAGAAAAACAGTTCTTTATCCCAGGGGATACCGGCTTTAAAGTCTGGCAAACACGCTATGCCAAAGTCGGTGTCGGTATCTGCTGGGATCAGTGGTTCCCAGAAACAGCCCGCAGTCTGGCATTGCTTGGGGCGGAAATCATTTTCTACCCAACGGCCATTGGCTCTGAACCCGCCTATCCTGAGATTGACAGTCAACCGCACTGGACTCGTGTCCAGCAAGGCCATGCTGCAGCAAATCTGGTACCCGTGATTGCTTCTAACCGTATTGGTACCGAAAAGAGCAAATATATTGATGGTCTGGAAATGACTTTCTACGGCTCTTCATTTATTGCTGACCAAACCGGTGCGCTGTTGGCTCAAGCCAATAAAACTGACGAAACTGTTTTAGTGCATGAATTCGATTTGCAGGAAATCGCCGCTCAGCGTGCGTCATGGGGCTTGTTCCGCGATCGTCGTCCAGAAATGTATCAAACACTCACCACTTCTGACGGCAAAACCCGGAGATAATTTATGTCTGTTAAAGACACTGTTTTACCAAAATCTTCGTCACAAGCCCTGCCGCGGACACCGCAACAGGATGGTTTCTATATGCCAGCCGAATGGGCAAAACAAGATGCCGTCTGGATGTTGTGGCCATATCGTCAGGATAACTGGCGTGGCAAAGGTATCCCTGCGCAGCAGACGTTTGCCAAAGTAGCTGAAGCCATCAGCCGCACAACGCCGGTCTTTATGGGAGTGCCGGCTGAGTTTATGGCACACGCCAATGCCACTCTTCCTGCCAATATCACCTTGGTAGAAATGGAAAGTGACGATGCCTGGATGCGTGATACCGGCCCGACCATGGTTATCAATGGTGCTGGTGAACGCCGTGCTGTTGACTGGCAATTTAACGCCTGGGGCGGCCTCAACGGCGGATTATATGCCAATTGGCAGCAAGATGAGAAAGTGGCTGTTCAAGTGAGTGATTTCCTGAACAACGACCATTACAGTGCCCCGTTGGTGCTGGAAGGTGGCTCTATTCATACTGATGGTGAAGGCACCTTACTGACCACAGCGGAATGTTTGCTCAATCCAAACCGTAACCCGCATTTGAATCAGGCGCAGATTGAACAGCTACTAAGCGAATACCTTGGTGTTACGCATTTCATCTGGTTACAAGACGGCGTCTATAACGATGAGACTGATGGTCACATCGACAACATGTGCTGCTTTGTTCGCCCAGGTGAAGTCGCTCTGCATTGGACTGACGATCAGCAGGATCCGCAATATGCGCGTTCGGTTGCCGCCTTTGAAGTATTATCCAATGCAGTCGATGCTAAGGGCCGTAAGCTGAAAATCTGGAAGCTACCCGCGCCAGGCCCACTGTTTAATACCGAAGCCGAAACTTTCGATGTGCTATCCAGCGATGCTGTACCGCGCACTGCGGGTGAGCGACTGGCGGGATCTTACGTCAACTTTCTGATCAGCAATCAACAGATTATTTATCCGCTGTTGGATAGCCGCACTGATGGGCTAGCGCATGATCTGTTGCAGCAGATGTTCCCTGGCTATGCGATTGTCGGCGTTCCTGCTCGCGAGATCCTGCTCGGGGGAGGCAATATCCATTGCATTACCCAGCAGATCCCTGCGGCCTAGTGACCCTTCGCACATAGAGCCGCGGTAGTGTTCGCGGCTCTATGTGTATTGGCTAGTATAATGCTCTGCCAATACCCCCTGTTTTTGCCGCCGCGCTATGCCCTGCTCAAAAGTCTGCATCCCCCATTGCGCCCCCGTCTGTATTACCGAGGGGAGCTGATATGTTTTACCTTCACGAATCAAATGACTGGCTGCTGCGGTCTGCGTCATGATTTCAAATACAGCCGTACGCCCTCCGCCTACTTTATGACACAACTTTTGTGCAATAACAGCACGTAAACTGGCCGCCAGTTGCGCCTGAATCACTGTTTTCTCTGCCGCAGGGAAAACATCCACCAGCCGATCGATTGCTTGAGTTGCACTGCGGGTATGCAATGTGGCTAATACCAAATGCCCAGTTTCAGCAGCAGTTAGCGCTAAACGAATTGTTTCTTGATCCCGCAGTTCTCCTAACAAGATGATATCGGGGTCCTGACGCAGTGCCCCACTCAAAGCGCTACTGAAAGAATGAGTATGACAGCCTAATTCCCGCTGCTGGATCAAACATGATTGACTGCGATGAAGAAATTCGATTGGATCTTCCAGTGTGATGATATGGCGCGATTGTCTTTGATTCATCGCACTTATCATCGCGCTCAATGTGGTGGTCTTCCCACTACCTGTCGCCCCCGTCACCAGAATCAAACCATTTTCTTGCTCAATGAGTTGGCTAATAATTGGCGGAACATCCAATTCATCCAATGACGGATTGGTTGCAGAAATGACACGAAAAGCTATCGAACGCCCCTGCTGTTGCTGAAAAATATTCGCCCGTAACCTTTGTCCAGCACTCGTGGTACAAGCACAATCGACTTGCCCATCTTGCTGCAACTGCCTTTGTTGCACCTCATTCAATAAATGCTGACTGAGGCTATTTAGCCACCCCGGATGGATGCGCGGCCAGTGAGTGAAGGTTTTCAAATCACCATCAATGCGTAATACCGGATGATAACCGGTACAAAGGTGCAGATCCGATGCATTATGATTTACACTAGCCGCCACCTTATTGGCAAAATCCTGTTCATTGAAGCCATTGTCGACATGTTCGGGGTTTTCTAAATCAATGTGTTTGGTGGAAATACTACTAAATACAGGGTTATCCGAGTCTGCGTTTTCAGTATCCAGACAGGTGAAATCCATATCAAACTCCTGGGTCCATATGAGCACAATTGAGCAGAATCTACAGGATGTCAGAGCGCAAATCGCAGCCGCTGCAAGCAATTGCGGGCGCTCTCCACAAGAAGTGGCATTGCTTGCAGTCAGTAAAACCAAGCCTGTGACCGCTATCGAAGAAGCCATTGCCGCAGGGCAATATGCTTTTGGTGAAAATTATGTGCAGGAAGGGGTGGATAAAATTCACTATTTTGCAGATAACACCCCCACAGCCAATCTTGAATGGCACTTTATCGGCCCGCTGCAATCCAATAAAAGCAGATTAGTGGCTGAAAATTTTGCCTGGTGCCATACCGTCGATAGGCTCAAGATTGCCCAACGGCTGAGTGCTCAGCGCCCGCTAGAAATGCCAGCGCTGAACATCCTGATTCAGGTCAATATCAGTGATGAACAGAGTAAATCCGGCATAGCACTGGCAGAATTGCCCGCGTTAGCGGCCAGTATCAATGAACTGCCGAACCTGCATTTACGCGGGTTAATGGCTATTCCTGCCCCTGAAACTGATTATCAGCGGCAACTGGCGGTATTTAAGCAAATGAATCAGGCTTTCTTGACTTTAAAGGCCAGCTACCCTCAGATGGATACGCTTTCCATGGGGATGACGGATGATATGGCTGCGGCTATTGCCGCTGGCAGTACTTTAGTGCGCATTGGTACCGCTATTTTTGGCTCCCGCGCTTAACCCGGTGGCTTCGAATACAAAGGGAATGAGGAGAATTCATTTAATGCAATATCGCAACATTACATTCATTGGTGCGGGCAATATGGCGCGCGCAATTATCGCAGGTTTAGTCGCCGGTGGTTATCCCGCTAAAATGATCAGCGTTTGCGCGCCATCCGGAAAAAATCGTGATGCTCTGGCCACTGAATTTGGGGTGATTAGTAGTGATGACAACATTACCGAGGCGCAAAAAGCTGAAGTTGTGGTCTTGGCCGTTAAGCCCCAATTAATGGCTGCGGTATGCTCGCCGTTGCAGGAACATGTTGATTTCACTGGTAAACTGGTGCTGTCTATCGCCGCTGGTGTTCAGGTCGCGCGCTTTTATGCACTATTGAGTGATAATCTCAATTTAGTGCGAATCATGCCCAATACACCATCGCTGGTAGGGAAAGGGATGAGCGGCCTCTATGCACCCGAGCAAGTCTCGCAAAATGACCGAGATTTCACTGCTTCATTGATGAGTTCAGTAGGTAAAATTTGCTGGGTGAATGATGAGGACGGCATTAACAATGTTATTGCCGCCGCAGGCAGTGCGCCTGCATATTTCTTCTTGTTTATGGAAGCGATACAACAAGAAGCCGAACGGTTAGGTTTTGACAGTGAAACTGCTCGTCTTTTAGTACAACAAGCGGCCTCTGGCGCTACCGCATTGGTGGAAGCTAATCCTCAATTACCTCTTTCAACCTTGCGTGAACAGGTAACATCTAAAGGGGGCACAACCGCTGAAGCTATCCGAGTATTTAACGAACAGCACTTACCACAAATTGTTTCCAATGCTATGCAAGCCGCTATTGTGCGAGCAAAAGAAATGGAAAAGCTGTTCTAACCGCGGCAAAATTTACAAAACCCGACACTGGCCCTGACACTTTCCCGTTAAGATAGGGGCCTATAAAGTAGGTGAATGGGCTTTCTATTTACCTGCATACACCCCAAAGATTTCAAGATGCGGGCAGGCGGCAAACAAGTGAATCCCGATGAGCTAACATTGCTCAGTCATTCGGATAAGCGCGAGCAGCCAACACCACTGCGACTTGAAAGATAACGGGTATACCATATTGAATTGAGGATTAAGGCAACTCATGCTAACGCTGACTTTTCTGGCCAAAACGGTCATTGACCTGTATGTGATGGTACTGCTGTTACGCATCTGGATGCAGTGGGTTCACAGCGATTTTTATAACCCATTCTCACAATTTGTGGTGAAAATAACCCAACCAATTGTTGGCCCGTTGCGCCGGATTATTCCCTCTTTGGGGCCTATCGACAGTGCATCCTTGCTGTTGGCATTCCTGCTGATGACTATCAAGTACCCACTGTTGGTGCTGATTCAGAGCGGTTCGATGTCACTCAGCCTGTATAACTTGCTGTTTGGTATTATTTCGTTAGTGAAAGCAGCGGGTTATCTGATTTTCTGGGTGATGATTATTCGTGCGCTGATGAGTTGGGTCAGTCAGGGCCGCAGCCCAATGGATTATCTGTTGCATCAGTTAACCGAACCTCTAATGGCACCTATTCGCCGTATTTTGCCCGCCATGGGCGGCATCGATTTCTCGGCGATGGTAGTTATTCTTATCCTGTATCTTATCAATTATTTAGGTATGGATTTGCTAGGTGAGCTTTGGTTCGTGCTGTGAGTGTTGTCACCCCCGTGCTGGACGGGCTGGCTCTCAGGCTATATATTCAGCCGAAAGCCAGCCGTGACCAAATAGTCGGTTTACATGGCGATGAACTTAAAGTCGCCATTACCGCCCCACCTGTTGATGGTCAAGCTAATGCCCATTTGGTTAAATTTATCGCTAAGCAGTTCCGGGTAGCGAAAAGCCAAGTGATTATCGAAAAGGGCGAATTGGGGCGGCATAAACAGATCAAAATTGTTAACCCGCAACAGATCCCACCCGAAGTTGCGGCACTGCTCGATTGATAAATACTTCCCGCTAGAATTGGGCGATTTATTATCAGCTCAAATGAAATTCAGGACTCTTCCATGCAAAAAATAGTATTAGCCACCGGCAACCCCGGCAAAGTGCGTGAACTGGCAAACTTATTGGCCGATTTTGGTTTGGATGTCATCGCGCAAACCGAACTGGGTGTTGAATCTGCTGAAGAGACCGGCTTAACGTTTATCGAAAATGCCATATTAAAAGCACGCCATGCGGCGCAAGCCACCGGTTTGCCCGCTATTGCTGATGACTCCGGCTTAGCCGTTAATGCTTTGGCTGGCGCTCCAGGAATTTACTCTGCGCGCTATGCGGGCACGGATGCCAGTGATCAAGAAAACCTCGAGAAGCTGCTGGTCGCATTGAAAGATATTCCTGATGAGCAGCGCGGTGCCCAATTCCATTGTGTGCTGGTTTATATGCGCCATGCGGAAGATCCAACACCGCTGGTCTTCCATGGGCAATGGCCGGGTGTGATTGCTCACCAACCTGCCGGTGCAGCTGGATTTGGATATGACCCCATTTTCTATGTCCCGGAACTGGGTAAAACCGCCGCAGAATTGACTCGCGAAGAAAAACACGCGGTTTCCCATCGTGGTCAAGCACTGAAACTGATGTTGGATGCGCTGCGCAATGCTTAAATTACCCGCGCTCAGTCTCTACATCCACATTCCTTGGTGTGTGCAAAAATGCCCTTACTGTGACTTTAATTCCCATGCACTGAAAGGCGATGTCCCCCATCAGGAATATGTAGAGCACTTGCTAGCGGATCTTGATGCAGATGCGCCGCTGGTCAGCGGTCGCGAGATAAGCACTATTTTTATTGGCGGAGGCACGCCAAGCTTACTCAGCGCTGAAGCCATGCAACAATTACTCGATGGCGTTCGCGCCAGATTGCCTCTGGCAATGGATGCCGAAATTACTATGGAAGCCAATCCTGGGGCTGTTGAAGCTGAGCGTTTTAGCGGCTATCAGCGCGCGGGTATCAATCGCATCTCTATTGGTGTGCAAAGTTTTAGCGCCCAGAAGTTAACACGGCTGGGGCGGATCCACGGGCCGGAAGAGGCAAAACGCGCCGCAGAGCTGGCGACGTCACTGAAACTGCGCAGTTTTAATCTGGACTTAATGCATGGCCTGCCGGACCAATCGCTGGAAGAAGCTCTGGACGATTTACGCCAAGCCATTGCATTGAATCCTCCGCATTTATCTTGGTATCAGCTGACGATTGAGCCCAATACCGGTTTCAGTTCGCGTCCGCCCACACTGCCAGATGATGACGCGTTGTGGGACATTTTCCAGCAAGGCCATCAGTTACTCAGCGCCGCCGGATACCAGCAATATGAAACCTCGGCCTATGCCAAACCGGGTTACCAGTGCCAGCACAATATAAACTACTGGCGCTTTGGGGATTATTTGGGGATTGGTTGCGGTGCCCACGGTAAAATCACCTTTAGTGATGGGCGGATCTTACGCACAATCAAAACTAAGCATCCCCGTGGTTTTATGCAGGGCAAATATCTGGATAAACAATATGAAGTGGAAGCTGCGGATCGACCTTTTGAGTTCTTTATGAACCGTTTCCGGTTGCTGGAAGCTGCGCCACGCACGGATTTCACCCATTTTACCGGATTAGCTGAAAGCACTATTCGCCCGCAGTTGGACGAAGCATTAGCAAAAGGATATTTAGTCGAAACGGAGCAATACTGGCAGATTACCGAGAAGGGGAAATTGTTCCTTAACTCACTGTTAGAGCTGTTTTTATAACGCGAATCGAGAAAATAGGTTCAGAGGGTATCTCCGGCCTGAACCTGTTAAATCCGAAGCGCCATACCCTACAGATTTCGAGTTGCAGATAAGCGGCAATGACATGAAATCAAAGAGTTGAGATAACTCAATGACTTGGGTGACAAATCTACCGGGAATTGATTTGAATACTGCTTGTAGCGGCCTCGCAAAAGCGAGGCCCAGAATAAACCAAGTCATGATGGCAGCCAACAGCCCAGCATCTTGAAAGATGACGGGATATTAATTTAATGCTTTGAGTAAATCCTTACGCTGCTGCTCCAGTGCTGTCACACGCCCACAGACCTCGTGCCCGAACTGCTGGAAATCCTGCTCCTGATTGTTCCATTCATTTTTGATAGCTTGCTGTAAGCCCCCGAGATTGCCCATAATGGCTTGCAAAGGGTTATTGCCGCCACTGCCGCTGGTCGCCTGCTTAACACCCATCTCATTCAAGCTATCTTGCAGCACACCGCCCATGCTTTGTTGCACTAACTGACGGCCATCTTTTTCAACCTGATCAATAGCTTGGTGATGGAAAGTTAAACCGTCACTCCGTTTCTCAATAATACGGCTCATTTGCTGCTTAAGCTGGTCATTTAGGGTCGTCAGCCGGTTGCGGACATTACTGCTGCTCCCCAGTTGCTGTACAATCACTTTATCCAGTGAAACCCGTGCTTTTTCCAGACGCTGTTGTGCACCATTGTCTATCCAAGGTAGATCTTTGCGCAACGCGGTCTGATAGCGAAAAGCCTGTTGGCGCTGTGCATCAGTCAGAGTTAATGTCTTGCCATTACGGGTCACATCACCGTCGGGCGAAATCTGCAAATTACCACTGGCACCCACCACTTGCACAGATTGTGGGCTGATAATCACATCATCTTGTGGTTTTACACTGCACTGATAATCAGCTTGCGCCTGCCAAGCCGTCAGCATCAATACCGCCAGACCCGCCGTTCGTAATGCTTTCATTTTAAGTAACATAAGACTCCTGAGAAGCTGTGCCATTCAATATTTCTATGGCTCTATCGCTATTTATAACGTGCTAATCCCCACCCTGCCAGAATTTACTGAAGACCTGAAGGGGAGCTGTCCTAAAAAATTGAGCGGCCAATCCGCTGCGCCAGTAGCTCTAAGGCAGCAGTTCCGGCAAGAGAGTTCCCTGCATGGTCTAATTCCGGTGACCAAACTGCAATACATAACTCCTCGGGCACTATGGCAATAATTCCGCCGCCGACCCCCGATTTACCTGGCATACCCACGCGAAAGGCAAATTCACCGGCTCCATCATACATACCACTGGTAATCATCAGAGCATTGATTTGCCGTGCCTGCATTGGCGTAATCAATGATTCATGCCCACTAATACTGCGCCCCTGATTTGCCAGATAAACAAAGCAGCGGGCTAGCTCAACACAACTCAGACGCATGGCGCAATAGTGGAAATAAGTCTGAAGTACCGTCAGCACATCATTGTTGAAATTACCAAAAGACTTCATCAGATAGGCGATTGCAGCATTACGGTCTGAATGCTCAAATTCTGATCGTGCCACACGAGAATCGTAGCTAATGCTGTCATCATTCACGAGTTGGCGCACCACTTCTAACATCCGCTGTTTGGGTGCACTGAGGCGGCTTTGCAGCATATCGCACACCACCAACGCCCCAGGATTAATAAACGGATTCCGTGGTTTTCCCTTTTCTAACTCCAACTGCACCAGTGAGTTAAACGGCTGACCTGATGGCTCTTTGCCAACCCGCTGCCAGACTTCATGTTCTCCATAGCGCGATAATGCCAGAGTCAGGCTTAATACTTTTGAAATCGATTGGATAGAAAAGCGCTCAGCCGCATCCCCAGCCTGATATATCGTGCCATCTAACGTACAGACCGCGATGCCCAATTTGTCAGCCGAGACTTCGGCCAAAGCCGGAATATAATCAGCCACTTTCCCCTGACCAATCAGTGGGCGAACCTGCTGCAAGATATCCTCCAGCAAGGCATTATCTAAACCTGTTGCCACCCCTAAAGCTGCTGCCACAACGACGCTCCCAATAACTCTCCGGTAACCGTTTCCGCTAACTGCCACTGATAAAAACAAAGGCGCCTGCTTAGGCGCCCTTATTGATTATTTACCGTTAAAACGGAAAATCAATCCCACCAGATATCAAACAACTCACTGGTTTCTACATTTTTCAATTTACGAGCTTCCAGCCATTTAGTCACCAGCGCACGGTGTTCATCGGTGCAATGACCAATCTCTTGCAGGCAAATCAGGCCTTCCCACTGCAAATAGCCGCTGCCATCAAATGCCAGGCCGTTTGCTTCAATGACTTCATCGATAAATGCATCGACAGTTTCATCAATGACATCAACACCGGTACCTTCTGGGAAGGTCCACTGTACGGAAAAACCTAACTCCTGAAACTCGTCGATATGCATTTTTTTGCGTAAACGACGACTGCGATTCTTAGCCATTATTCTTTCCTCTCAAACATCAGATCCCAAACGCCATGTCCCAGGCGCTGGCCGCGTAATTCAAATTTTGTCAGCGGACGCGAGTCCGGACGAGGAACATAATCATTCTGCTCTGAAAGGTTGCCGTACCCGTCCGCACCGGACATAACCTCTAGCATATGTTCCGCATAATGCTGCCAGTCGGTCGCCATATGGAACACGCCACCCACTTTTAATTTACTTTTTACTAATTCAACAAAAGGTGCCTGAACGATACGACGTTTATTATGACGCGCTTTGTGCCATGGGTCAGGGAAAAACAGCTGAACCATGTCCAGGGATGCATCCGGGATCATATTTTCCAGCACTTCAACTGCATCATGGCACATAACCCGCAGGTTATTCAGGCCCGCTTCATGCGCTGAACCTAAACAAGCACCCACGCCCGGAGAATGTACTTCTATCCCCAGGAAATTTTGTTGTGGATTACTCGCAGCCATAGAGACCAACGAAGTACCCATACCGAAGCCGATTTCCAATACCACTGGGGCTTCGCGACCAAATAAGGCCGTTAAATCAACAGGGGTTGGTTGATATTCTACGCCCATCACCGGCCAGTAGTTATCGAGCGCCAGTTGTTGGCCTTTGGTCAGGCGCCCCTGACGGCGGACAAAACTACGAATACGGCGCATAGCGCGGCCGTTTTCATCAAATTCCGGAGATATGACGTCATTTATCATTAGTGCTTTCTGTCTGTTGGTTGCGAATACGAACGCGCATTATGCAAAGATACGCCAGTTTATCAACTCTGGCGGTCATAAGTACAAAATTAAGCTGTAAATAACCTATTAATGCCCAAACTGGCTAATTGAATGTAGCTAACGCCGCTGTAGTATCAAGGATAAGACACTTCCCCCAAAATCATTGGTGTTACAGCAAGGCGGCAAGTGAACAAGTCCCGATGAGCTTACATAAGTAAGTGATTCGGGTGCGTGAATGTAGCTAACGCCGCTGTAGTATCAAGGATGAAGGGGGTTTACAGTGTGATAACTCTATGCTGCAATCCAGCCCTAATTTATTTCTCTGCCGGATATCGATACCTGCTTATGATGCAAGCGCAACAATTCGCGCACGTGGTACTTGAGTGGTACCAACGCTTTGGCCGCAAAACATTGCCTTGGCAATTGGATAAAACACCTTATCAGGTCTGGTTGTCGGAAGTGATGTTGCAACAGACGCAGGTTGCGACCGTCATTCCTTATTTCCAACGCTTTATGCTGCGCTTCCCTGATATCCGTGCGTTGGCGGCAGCCCCGTTGGACGAAGTGTTACATTTATGGACTGGGCTGGGTTACTACGCCCGCGCCAGAAACCTGCATAAAGCGGCTCAAGTGGTGGTTGAACGCCATCAGGGTGAATTTCCCACAACTTTTGACGAAATACTCGCGCTACCCGGTATCGGCCGTTCCACTGCCGGTGCGATTTTATCACTTTCATTGGGGCAACATTTTCCGATTTTGGATGGGAATGTTAAGCGAGTTCTCGCCCGTTGCTATGCCGTTGAGGGTTGGCCGGGTAAAAAAGAGGTCGAAGGAAAGCTGTGGCAAATCAGTGAAGATGTAACTCCGGCCAAAGGGGTTGGTCAGTTTAATCAGGCCATGATGGATTTGGGCGCGATAGTCTGTACCCGCTCGAAGCCCAAATGCGAACTTTGCCCACTGAATATGGGGTGTCTCGCTTATGCCAACCACAGTTGGGCACGCTATCCGGGTAAAAAACCCAAGCAAACAATACCGGAAAAAACAGCCTATTTTCTGTTGCTGCAAAACGGCTCCCAAGTGTGGCTCGAACAGCGGCCTCCTGTGGGATTATGGGGCGGATTATTTTGTTTTCCACAATTTGCGGAACAAGAAAGTCTTGATAGTTGGTTGCAACAACGTGGTATGGGCACCCGCGAGTTGCAGCAGTTGACTGCTTTTCGTCATACCTTCAGCCACTTCCATCTGGATATTGTTCCCATGTGGCTGGATACTGCATCAGGGCGTGGATGCATGGATGATGGGGCTGGTCTCTGGTATAACTTAGCACAGCCACCGTCGGTAGGATTGGCAGCCCCAGTTGAGCGTTTATTGCATATGTTGGCAAAAACAGAGTTAGCAAAACAATAACGGGCAACATCGACGTCTACCCAAATAGCTTTATTTGGCTATATCGCCATAAAAGAGGATTTAGCATGAGCAGAACGATTTTTTGCACGTTTTTAAAGAAGGATGCTGAAGGGCAAGACTTTCAGTTATATCCGGGTGAAATCGGCAAACGTATCTATAACGAAATCTCAAAAGAAGCCTGGTCACAATGGATAACTAAACAAACCATGCTGATTAATGAGAAAAAGCTCAGCATGATGAATGTAGAAGACCGCAAACTGCTGGAACAGGAAATGGTCAATTTCCTCTTTGAAGGGCAGGATGTTCATATTGAAGGTTATACTCCGCCGAGTAAATAACCACACTGGGCCAGCATTGGCCCAGCTGTAATTTATTCCCTAAGTCATTCGAGTTGCCGGAAGGCGGCCAATGCACTGGTAACTTGAAGTATGACGGGAATATTCCTCATCAAGATATGGCTTGTAAGATGAAGAAAATTTTAGCTTTGTTGGTAATTGCACCTTTGTTAGTGTCTTGCTCAGGCAATAAAAATCAGGCAGAAAACGAAGTCTTTATCAAAGACACTAATGGTTTTGAGATTTTAATGGGCCAGTTTGCCCATAACATTGAAAATATTTGGGGATTAAAAGAAGTCTTAATCGCGGGCCCAAAAGATTACGTTAAGTATACGGATCAATATCAAACCCGCAGTCATATCAACTTTGATGCCGGTACTATTACGGTTGAAACCATTGCCACGACCGATCCGGCGGCCCACTTACGTCAGGCGATTATTACCACGTTATTAATGGGCGATGATCCTGGCTCGATCGATCTCTATTCTGATGTTAATGATATCCAAATAAGTAAAGAACCGTTCCTCTATGGGCAGGTGCTAGATAACAACGGCCAACCTGTTCGTTGGGAATGGCGCGCGGCGCATTTTGCTGACTATTTACTGCAAACCAAAATGCAAAAACGCACGTCTGGTTTGCACGTTATCTGGTCGGTAACCTTGCAATTAGTCCCTAACCATCTAGATAAACGTGCTCATAAATATCTGCCGCTGGTAAGACAATCGGCTGAAAGATATGGCGTCGAAGAGTCATTGATTCTGGCAATTATGCAGACAGAGTCGAGTTTCAACCCATATGCAGTAAGTGGCTCTGATGCATTGGGTCTAATGCAGGTTGTTCAGCATACCGCCGGGCGCGACGTATTTAAAATGAAAGGCAAGAGTGGTCAACCAAGCCGAAGCTATCTGTTTGATCCTGCTAATAATATTGATGCTGGCACTGCCTATCTGTCGATTCTACAAAATACCTATTTAGGCGGTATTCAAAATACTACCTCACGGCGTTATGCGGTCATTACCTCCTATAATGGCGGTGCTGGTAGCGTATTACGGGTGTTCTCCAGCGACAAAAACCAGGCAGTCAATATCATTAATAATATGGCGCCAGGAGATGTATTCCAAACGCTAACAACGAAACACCCATCTGGTGAATCTCGCCGTTATTTAGTGAAAGTGAATAGCGCGCAGAAGAGCTACCGCCGCCGCTAACACGGCTGTAACTTCGAGTGTGATGGATATAAATGGCACAGTTCGCTGTGCCATTTTTTATAACTAAAATTGTGACCAGCTAATAATTGTGCACATTTGAATAACAACCATTCTCAATAATGCATTTATAGTATTGCTCACCCCCCCTACTACTCACTACTGGCAGACTAAACAAATGGACTTTGGGCTTACCGCTTTCGAAATGATGGCAATCTTCTCCACCATGGTCATCGCCTATATTATTTTTGGCATCACCGGCTTTGGTTCGGCCTTAATTGCGAGCCCAGTTTTAGCGCTATTTATTCCCGTGGCGAAAATTGTCCCATTACTGGCGATTGTTGATATGGTTGCGGCGATCACTAACGTGGCTCGTCATAGCCGACACGCAGATCTTGCTGAACTCAAACGCCTGGTCCCATTGATGATTATGGGTAGTTTGATCGGTGCAACGGTACTGCTGCGAACCCGTCCTGATATTTTGCTATTAGCATTGGGCACGTTTGTCATTTTATATGCGATATATTCACTCAGCCGACGTAAACCGCAAGGGCAATTCAAACCCATCGCCGCCATTCCTTTCGGCCTTATCGGCGGTATCTTCAGTGCATTATTTGGTAGTGGCGGGTTCATCTATGCTATTTATTTATCCGGGCGGATAGTCAGTAAAGACAATTTACGGATCACGCAAACAACGCTTATCGGCCTGAGCACTCTAACCAGAGTGGTTTTATTTGCTTTGGCCGGCGTTTATATGGATTTGTCGATTTTGTGGATGGTATTGCTACTGGCTCCGGGGATGTTAGTCGGGTTGGCAATTGCTAATAAAATCAGCTTAGGAATCAGCCGAGAGCAACTGATTAGAATCATAAATATCTTATTGCTGATTTCAGGTACTGTTTTGCTAGTACGCTATTTCGGTTACTAATCATCCAAATTGGGATAGATTATCGTGAGACAACCGATATCGTTATCGGCTGTCTTCGGTGCTCAGATCACTGAGTAATGACATAGCCAAAAATACGCCGCCATTCCACATCACCTTTTTCAATATAAACGCCCTGCAATTCTGGTGAAAAGCCTGGTAATAAATTAATGCCTTCTTCCAGTGCCAGGAAATAACGCTGCACCGCCCCCCCCCATATTTCACCCGGCACAACACACAACACACCAGGTGGGTAAGGTAGCGCCCCTTCAGCGGCAATACGCCCCTGTGCTTCAGCAATAGGGATCAGTTCAATATTATCGCGAACGAACTGAATATTGGCATCCTGCGGGTTCATCACAACCTGTGGGAAACCAGCTTTACGGAACATATCTTTTTGCAGCTGTTTAACATCATAACTAACATACAAATCATGCATTTCCTGGCATAACTGGCGCAACGTATAACCACGATAGCGCGCTTCATTCTTGCGGTAAATCGTCGGTAATACATCGCACAACAATGCATCTTGCTCAATATAGCGCTCAAACTGTACCAACATATCAACCAGATGCGCCATTTTGGCTGGGTTTTCAGCTGGAGTTAGCAGAAATAGAATTGAGTTGAGATCGCATTTCTCCGGCACAATACCATTTTCGCGCAAGAAGGTAGCCAGTATCGCAGCTGGCACACCAAACCGAGTATATTGGCCATTACTGGCGTCAATACCTGGGGTGGTCAGCAAAAGCTTGCAAGGATCGACCAAATACTGATCTTGGTTATAACCTTCAAATCCATGCCAACTTTCATGGGGTACAAAATTAAAGAAACGCGCATCATTGGCAATAATATCCGTGTCGTAATCCTGCCAATTCTTACCGCCAACAGTCGGTGGAATAAATGGTCGTAACAATGAGCAGTGCTCTAATAATAATTTACGGGTATCAATACCGAGTTTTACACAGTCCATCCACATACGGCGACCACTGTCGCCAGAATGTATTTTGGCATTAACATCCAATGCAGCAAATAATGGATAAAACGGACTGGTCGAGGCATGCAGCATAAAAGCATTGTTAAAACGCTTATGATTACAGTGACGCTTTTGCCCTTTGATGTGATTATCTTTTTTATGCACTTGCGAGGTCTGAGAAAAACCAGCCTGTTGCTTATGGACTGACTGGGTCACAATAATCCCAGGATCATTTTCATTGAGTTCCAACAACAACGGCGAGAAATCTTTCATCATCGGAATAAATTGCTCGTAACCTACCCACGCCGAGTCAAACAAAATGTAATCGCATAAATGACCAATACTATCAACCACTTGCCTAGCGTTATATACAGTGCCGTCATAAGTGCCTAACTGAATGATCGCCAACCTGAATGGCCGAACATCTTCTGCGCGTTCGGGAGCAACCTCATTCAATTGCTGCCGTAAATAGCGCTCATCGAAACAGTGCGCATCAATGCCACCAATAAAACCAAACGGGTTACGGGCAGTTTCTAAATAAACAGGCGTTGCCCCGGCTTGAATCAGCGCTCCGTGGTGGTTGGATTTATGATTATTGCGATCGAACAATACCAAATCACCACGGGTCAATAAGGCATTAGTGACCACTTTATTCGCCGCCGAAGTCCCATTTAGTACAAAATAGGTTTTATCCGCATTAAAGACCTTCGCCGCATATTTTTGCGCATCTTTTGCCGCACCTTCATGGATAAGCAAGTCACCCAGTTTGACATCTGCGTTACACATATCTGAACGAAAAATTGTCTCACCATAGAATTCAAAAAACTGACGACCTGCTGGATGTTTACGGAAAAACTCACCACCTTGGTGCCCTGGGCACGCAAAGGTTGAATTGTTCATCTCAACATATTTTTTTAATGTTGAGAAAAAAGGCGGTAACAGATTTTTTTGATATTCGCTGGCGGCGGCCTCTACCTGAGCATTGTAAAATGCTTTATTTGCCTCACCGAGTGTAATGACGCCTTTAATAAGGGGTAAATAATCCGCAGAAACCGTCTGTTCTGCCGTGACAGCAACAAAAGTAGGAATAGCAAAACCCAAATCGTGAAGTTTTGACAATATACCGGCATTTGCATCTTCAACCGACATCACCACTGCGGCAACATCTGTGAAATCGGTTTGATTGAGGTATACCACTCCCCGCTGACTTTCTACATAAGAAGCCAAACGAGCACTTGTTGCTATTTTTAACTGTGTCATGTCACTTACTCTCAAACGGTCAGGTATGAGGCTGCCACTTTGGCATATAGATAGCATCACATTGAGAAACTTATGTGATGCCGGCAAATTGATATCTTTAAAGCACACTTATTCCGGCAGCAATAAAAGCCAGAATGGTGAATAAACTGGTCTCAGCATCGACCAATAGACATCAGTAAAATCAGAGAATTGGCTCTATTTTTAATAATGCCTAACAGTGAGCAACGCGTAGCCTTACCGCATGGAAGGGATAAGAGACTTAACAGAAGTGAAGCGGAGGAAGTGGCATGTGAGACGTTTAATATGCATTGGATAGTGTAAAACTGCCATAACCGCCCCCTGCTTAGATTCTCAAAATGATGTGGACTAGAGGAATGAATACTAACGTTAAATTCGCGCAATAATTGCATGTTTTGAGGGGCTATTCAACCCTTACAGTTCAATAAAAATGCATATTTTGTGAATATCTAAGCTATTGTTATTTAACGAACTGAAAAATAAAAAATCTATAAATCAAACGGATGAAACAGGAAATAGTGATAAAAAAATTATCATGCCAATATTTTTTTAGCTATTTTTGCATGAAAAGAGAGCAACTGATCGCCTTTATATGAGAAACTCATTGACGATAAGGTGCTAATACGGTTTAATGCGCCCCGTTGCCCGGATAGCTCAGTCGGTAGAGCAGGGGATTGAAAATCCCCGTGTCCTTGGTTCGATTCCGAGTCCGGGCACCACTTTCACTTTTCCCCAAGTTTTCTTTCATTCAAGTAAATACCATTAATAATCAATACAATACTTTCCATATATGTAAAAACCTCAGAAGCATCCATTAATTCAACGCCATCACCCAGACTACTGACACTATATTATTCGCGGAATGAAGCACTATTGGCATCAGCAGACTACCGGTTCTTATTCTGACCTCACAAAGGATCGCAGAAAAAACAAACAGCGAAACAAATGTCGCCGGATAGAGATATTGAGTATGTACCCAAGCGAACAGCAGAGAGGTCATAACAATGGCCAGCAGACGCCCTTTGTGACCAAAACCAATCCCCGCATTCAATAAGAACCCACGGAAGATAATCTCCTCCGAAATCGGAGCTAATACGCAAAGAGTTATCACCAACAGGATTTGAGTCAAGGTCGATGGCTGTAACAGACTTTCTATCCAGGGCTCTGGCTGGCCGAAAATCTGAAAAATCACTGTTAGCCCTAGCAGTGCAAGGCCCGGGATCAACATATCCCGTAGGGATATTTTCCCCAGCGGCATCAGGCCAAACGACTTCTGATAATGTTTCCACGCCAGCAGGGCAAAGGGGAACCAGAAAATGATATATAACAGAGGTGTCGCCATACCAGAGCGATATATTCTTACATAGCCAGGGAACAGCAATAGGGAAAATGAAAGAGCAAACCATCCTGCCCAGACAGAAATACACGTCAGGACGTGCGTGACCCGATCAATTTTTGCATTCATCATCATATTCCGTTAATTCTGCCCATACATTAGCCTTCCATAATCATTAGCCATCCATAATATTTTGATGACACAACCCTATTATTCATAATGTGTTCCCTAAAGTCTCTCTCTGCCTGGGCATATTTACCGGCCAGATATTCTTATTAGGCATTAACAAATAAATTTTTACTGAATATTTGAGGATGAAACCAGCAATGCATAGCGGTTCAGCAATTGAGTAAACCGGCTATCAATCTGCTGACGCAGTGCCGGGGACGGGGTTTGCCCTGACTCGGACTGTACCTGATACTGACGCAGCAGTTCTTCCAGCGGTAAGGTCTTTTCCAGCGGTTGCTGTATCGCAAACACGACGGTTTTTAGCTCAGAAACCGTCATATAACGCCCCTTTTTCTCATCCAATCCATTCAGCCGCTCAGCCAACTGCCGTAAACGTTCTTGCGCCAATGCATAGTGTTTCAACTCGACCAATGGCGCAGCACCGGCTTCTCGCTGCTGCTCCCACCAGGCACTCAGTCGTTTGACTTCTTGACTCGCGGGCCACAATTGCTGCATCTGAGCTAACAATCCGTCCCCCCGCATTTGTGCCCATAACGGCGGCATCATCGCCAGTTGATCCAATTGTGAACGGCTCGCCTGCAGCACAGGTTCGGCCAAGCGCGTCCACTCGGCATCTGAGGACTGTTTTTTCAGTTCAGCTATTGATTTAGCACTCAGCAGTGTCGGCAAAGGACTGGCATTAGCGAGCAGTGTTTCCCGTAAAGAATTGGATGACATCGATTGCCAAATATAGATACACGCAGTCATCAACACAGCCATCAATAATAAGCCGGCAACAAAACCGTGCCCGGCCTTCCAGCGCGGAGGGGGAGGTGACGGCGGGGATAATGCGACCTGAACACTCGGCGGGGCCGGTTCGTTGACGATATAGACGAGCGGAGTGTTAGTTGCGGTAGACGATAATGCTGGTTGTGGCGGCAATTCGGGTTCAGAGACACCTGCGTGCCGCACCGGCACACTCAATCGGGCAGGTGTTTCAACGGCCGCCTCGGCGCTTTCCAGCCGCAATGCGGCGTTATGTAACATCAGGCGAACACCATCCAACCTACTCAGATGCTTGAGTTCCAGCGTTTGCAGTTGCGTACACAATTGTTCCAGCGCCTGTTCTGCGCGGTAAACCAGCGCCAGATCACCGTAACACAGGGTCATGGTGCGCCAGACTTGTTGCAGCCGGTCACTCAACCAGGCCAATAATTCAACCCGTGCATGAGTTTGTGGCGGCCACAAGGTGCTCCATTGATGAGAGAGTAATCCCGCCAACAGTTCCAGCCCCTCACACAATCCAGCCAATCCCGCGATGTGCGTGCGCGCCAAGGTAAAATCAACGGTGGTCTGCAATTCAACCCCATTTTGACGAAACAGCGCCAAACAAAGCTGCTCAACCCGGCCCCAATCGACATCCGGACGGGCGGGATGATGTAACTTGCCAATTTCGTTACGTAAAGCGCTGAATTCAGCAAAATGACGCGGATCGCCACCGGTTTTCAGCGTGCGTTCGGTATTTGATATCATGAGATTGCCTTCCCTGACTCTGCGTTAAAATCACTCACCCGGATTGAGATAGTGTTGTTGCTTAAGATGGCGCATCAGAACCCGGCCTTCCGGCATAAATGCGGTGCCATAACGCACCAACCCTAGCCCTTTTAGTTCCGCCTCAATGGCGTACTCCAGATGGCCGGGGGCGCTCTGCGGTAACAGCAACACCTGTAAACTTTTCAGACGCGGTTCGTATTTGAGCAAAACATCAGAGAGAGTGTTAATCAACTGATGAGCTGTACCCGGCATACCTTGTAATATTTTAGTCATATCCGGTAGTCCAAAATCAGGTAAATGAGAAATAGTTCCAGCTCGGGAGTTCAAAATACGTTGGATATTATCCAGTACCGACAAGATGACTTGTTCTTCTTCACTCAGTGCATCGAGTGGTAAATCACCCGTGAAGTTACCGGTGAGGACTTCATATAAAGAGGGAGAGCTTTGGTTCATATATTTACCTAACTGAATATATATTACATTGATAACGTATCTGTGCAAAAAAAAATAGTCGCTGACTTAATCCATAGAAAAAATTATCGCTATCGTTACTTTCAGGAAATAACACTTGTTCACAAGTCATAAATTTAAATGGTCAGCGGAACTGATATAAGAAATAACTTTAGCCATCACCTTAATTTATCTCTTCGCGGATCATGTTAAGTTCACCATAAAAATTAATTGATAAAAATACTCAGTAAATGAATGGGCCAATGATGGAGTATAACTTAACGTATTTACTTTTATTTAAAAACACTAAGTTTAACCAAACTAATAATGGCATTACTTCTACTTAATATGGCGCTGAATTATGAACTATTTTCTTGTTATGAATTTTATTTTCAATAGTAATAATTAGCATCACAAAAAAATACCCCATCAATGCTATGATAACCTTGAACACACAGTTTTTATTTTTCCCACACCCCATATTTTCTAGTCGCCAAAATAAAAATATATCCATTTACTACACTCCCCCCCATCAACATGACCCTGAGAGGATGCAATGAGTACCATTCAAAAAACAAATAACATATTCCAAAAAATAAAATTGCAAAATCCACCCTAAATTCCACGAACAAAGTGACAAATAAAATAGGGGATGCAATCAATAAAAAATAGAAAGATATAAATATCATTCCAACACTTCTGTGGGAAGTAACATTAAACATACTCATATACAAGGCCGACCCAAAAATGTAACTACCAATTATAATAACCATTGATATAAAAAAAATTATTAACTTTAAAAAAAACCTATTTTTTCTTCTATACCCCATACTTTTCTAACTCACTTTTACCTATTGGTTTACCTAGAAATACTGGATCAATTGAATAACTGTTTCCTGTGAAGATTTCGTCATCAGATTGATAGATCGCAGACATTACAAATAAGAAAACTGACAAGCACGGGTATTCTTCTATCTTGATATTACTATTTAACTGACTATTTACATTCATGAAGAGTCCAGCCAGACCAACCATCATCTGAAGGATATAAAACATCGATACCGGACCATTCTGGTTCAATTTGATCTGAGAATTGGTATTCCCAAAAATACCAGGCAGAACTTTTCATCTCCTCATTTTTTTTGTTATAGACAATGAAAAATGATTGATTTGAAAATAGCTTTAGCACTCGCCCTATTCCGGCGTAAGGTTTGTAGTCTGGAACGTAAGTGATAAAATAACATGCGTTAGATTTATTCCAGTATTTAGCACTTGGCGTGGCGTTTTTATATGCCAGAATTTTTATTAAAAACAAACCAACCATCATTAGAGCCATTAAAAACAAAAAAATAAATAGCGTAAGTTTGATTTTTTTATGCACTTTATTTTCCACTTACGATATATTATTCTATATCAATGACATTTAAATTAATAATAATATCTACGGGTATTTTCTTAACTTCTGAATAAAAATACCCCCCACAGCATCGCTATATTTATATTTTTCTCTGTACTTAACAAAGGCGCTATTGGTGACTAGATAATAACTTTCACCATTATCTTTTATACTCTCGCTTCCTAGAAGCTCGCTTACAACACTTGGTTTTATGACTCCACCCACCCCCAATAACCTAACGGTTGATCGTCACCATCACTCATGAAAGCAACCATTACTTCCTATAAATCATCAAAATCCAGAGGCATTATTTTTATTGGAACTTTTAGCATAAAGAAACAATCACTTACTTCATCATAAAATCACTAAAAAATTTATCTATGGGGAAGTTAATTTAAATCTAAAGCTCAGTCATTAAAGGAATAAAAACCATATCAAGAAGTTTTATTTCAACATTATTAGCCTTGTCTATATGTTATTTATTATTTTCATCAAGAATATCTTCAATTGAAAAAGTGATAGTTCCTTTTGGTTTATCAGCATCCACTACAGGAATAATTTTAGCTGCCTCCTGAATTAACTCTGGCAAAACAAAATGAAAAACATACAGCATTCAACCTACACATAGTCTATCTGGAAATACATTTAGCCCTAACACTCTATATCCTTTAGAATCGACACTCACATAAGAGCAGTTAAAGAAACTGGCTACACGTGATATAAATACCACAAAGTTAGAACAAATAGCCTTTTCACTTTGCGGTACTAAACTAATCTCTACACTAACTCGGTTTCTTTTATCATAAAACATCTTTCTATAACTAACTCCACAACTATGATCATCATTACCGACATCCCGCACCCCTTCAATAAATAACGACTTATTTTTATAAAATTTACGAATCCATTTAGAATGGGTTCGTTCGGATATAGTCCTATATTTAAATGCAACTTGGCTTAGGGCCTGTTTTCTTGAATATCCCTGCTCATACCATTTCTTTAGTCTGAAAGATATCATCAATTTCCCCAACAATGAAATTAAAGTGCCTCAACACCTCAGAGAATTCGATATCATCTACTTAACTTCGAAAATCAAATCTCACAATAAATATAGCATCCATTATTAATGGCTCCCATCTAACAATGATATCTTTCAATGTAAAAAATAGGAGAAGGATACTCACCATATTGTTACATTTTCGTCATAAATAAATGCCTTTAACTGATTTTATTCAAAAAAATCAACATTGCTTTTTTTTTTGTGTAGTAAGCACTGCTGATTTCAGGTCTACTCTGACTAAAAAAAGCTAACCAGCGTTTTATTTCCCTGGCTAACTTTATCGATAACGCTCCAAGTTTGATAAGTAATAAATTTGCAAACCGGAGTTTTCGAAGACTCCATGTGGCAGTTAAGTGTCTTATCTTTATATTCGTCAATTTGACGAGGGGTGAGTTAAATCACTATTATCGACAATACACAAACCCATCATCACAGATATGTATATAAATCATCAACAGTTGCACAAATAAAATTACCTGAAGTATTCTCTACTCGCTAAAACAAACTTATATTATTTTATTAATCTATCGTTATATAATACCGTAAAAATGCCATTTTAACATAGAGAAAACTGGAATGTGCACCTGAAAATTCAAGTGCACATTAGCTATGAATATTCAGTAATTAATCGTATTCCCTGTCCCCACCGAGGAAAGCAATTCGTTCCTGCGTCATTTTCGTTTGGCACTGGTAGATTTTAATTCTATTTTGGGACGGTGTAGTCGCTGACTCCGCATCAGACAATTTTCCACATTTAGTCACTTTTTCATTCACCCAAGCAACCTGCTCTTTTTTCATAGATGACCTAATTGCGTCCGGCAATCGCTTCCAAACATCATTTAGATAAGCGTCCTGACTTATATAATCGTTTTTTACACCATTCAATTTTTCATTATAGTTACGGCTAATAATGTCATCTTTCGTGACTGCCAGAATAGTTGCCTGATATAATGCCCCCGTGATGTAGCTAATACGGCTGACAGAAATATCTTTTTTATTATCTGCCAACTTGATGCTGTAGGAGTAGTCACTCCATACGACACTTCCTTTATTAAGCATTCCACCATTACTCAACAAACGGGATAGGTAATTAGGGTTATCTTTTACTACGTCAAGCGTCTCGGTGGGTATTTTAATGGCAATTGTTGCCTTACAGTTCAACTCACTACCAGTATTACTTGCAGTTGTTACATTGGAGGCATTAATACTGATACTGTTTAGCTTTTCTTGAAATACCTGAAGGTCTTTGCCATAGAAAATTGTAGTGTTTGTGATGTAATTACTCTGCAACAACCCCTCAGCCTCACCCCTAATATAATCCTGCAGTGCCTTTACTGCATCCTCCCGACCACATTTAAAATCATTACTATCACCAAAGAAACCTGCCTGAGCGTTTACAGAAAAAAATAAAACAGAGGACAATATAAAACACTTTCTCAACATTTAAAGATACCTTTTATTTTATTACAACGCAGGAGGTAAAACACCCCCTGTACCAGATTAAAAAAATCCCTGTACATATTATAAAAATTCGCCGAGGCAAATATTTAATATATATCGTCTGGATTGAGATAATGTTGTTTAAGATGACGTATCAGTACCCACCCTTAAGGCATAAGTACTGCGCCATATCACTCCAACTCGATACCATTCAGTTCAGTTTCAATGGCTAACACAATTAACCTGAACTTCAGTTCAGAGATTAAAGATACGTTGGATATTATCAAGTACCGATAAGATGACTTGTTCTTCTTCACTCACAACATCGAGTGGTAAATAACCTGTGAAGGTCTCATATAAAGAGGGGGAGCTTTGGTTCATATATCCATCTGACTGAGTATATATATTACATTGATAACATATCAGTGCAAAAAAAAAGAGTTGGTGACTTAATTTATAGAAAAAACTTATCGCCATCGTCACTTTCAATGAAATAACACTTTTCACAAGAAACAAAATCATGAGTATAAATAGTTAGCGGGACTGGTATAAGAAAAAATTTTAACCCATAACCTTCATTTATCTCTTCACGGATCATGTTAAGTTCACCATGAAAATAATTGATAAAAATACTCAATAAATTAATGGAGCAAAAATGGAGTATAACTTAATACATTTACTTTTAGTTACAAATACTCAATCTAACCAAACCAATACTGGGAATCACTTCTACTT
Source organism: Yersinia canariae (assembly GCF_009831415.1). NCBI lineage: Bacteria > Pseudomonadati > Pseudomonadota > Gammaproteobacteria > Enterobacterales > Yersiniaceae > Yersinia > Yersinia canariae. Next base: position 3,805,394 of record NZ_CP043727.1, read on the forward strand.
AATATTTTTCTGTATTATAAACTGTTTTTCTTGTTATGAATTTTATTTTCAATAGCAATACTTAACATCACAAAAAAGTACCCCATAAAACCAGATAAAAACATCAATATCACTCTGAGAGGGTTTGTTCCATACCATGTGATAAACAGAATTACAAAGACTAACGCTATCATTATTAATGAAGGTCTTACTTTCAGAAATGCAGAAAAGAAAACAGTAGGCATTACTATGAAATTCATATAAAACATAACAAAACCTAATGTTACCCCTCTGCTCCGAGGTTTAAAGTGGCCCATATACAATTCATAGCCTAGTTGATGAATAGAGAAAACAACAAAACACCCCATCAATGCTATGATAATCTTGAAAAAAATTTTTTTATTTATTCCATATCCCATATTTCTCTAGCTCACTTTTATCTATTGGTTTCCCTAGGATTGTTGGATCAATTGAATGACTGATTTCAGTAACTACTGCCGCAGGATATGATTTACCTGAAGGTTTTGTTACATAAGAAAACTTATTACTAGCATAAAGAGCTCCCCTAATAACAAAATAATTATCATATTCGTTTGTATAATCAGCATCACCAGTCAGTGTTCCATCCCCCCATGATATACCTATTTGAACCGTATTCTTTATACTTTTGGTATCACGATATGTATCAACAGCAAAAGGTATTTGTCCTACAGCATCAGCCCAGTACGGAATAGCATCAATCAAAACTAAAAGATATCCTGCCCCGCCTTCAGGGTTTTGTTTCCAGTCACCTTCAAAATTTTTATAATAACTGTAAGAAAGCCTATTAACCAATGCGAATCTTGCAATATCTTCCCACGAATATACTTTGTATGCATCCTTCACATAATCTTCTTTATTTACATACAGCAATTCACGATAGTTATCGGCTAGAGGCTCAAACCATTGATATTTATACTGGTCGTAAAGTACCTGAGCCGTCAGTACTTTAAGTGAGTCTGTCTCTCCACCTCGTAAAACAAATAGTACGTCGGCGTTTTTACGTGTCACAATTAAGATATTAGGAAGCTTGATATCGTGATCCTCACCATCCTTCTCTGGTGTTGTTTTTCCTTTTATCCCTAGTTCTGTTACTTCATTTTTCGTTATGATTAGATATGATTCTCCATCCACATCAATTTCTATTTTTTTCATTAGCTATTCACTCAACTCACAAAAATCCAATATTCAGATTCACTATCGCTCTTGTCGATATATGCCTTATTCCCATTGCCACAAAGTAATTCTTTCCCATCTACATTTTCAATGCGATAGTTGACACCTGAAGAAAAGTTGATTTTCCTATCGAAATACTGCCTTACTATTTTCATCTGCTTTAATGTATCCAATGGCATTGTCGTTGCTACCGTCATCGCCGTCCTTTTCACTTTCCGCACATACTGGCTCGTCGTGCCATACTCTATTTTCCCCGGCTCGATTTTCAGATAACTGCCACCGCCGTTGAGCGTGATGCGTTTTTTACCCGCAAATAAGATGTCATCAGCTGAGGTGAGGGTAAGCTTCTGTTCGGCAAATAGCCGCATATTGCCGTTCTGGGCCTGCATCTCAACCGGACCTTCGCCCGATTTCAGACTCAACTGCCCGCTACGGGCAAACAGCCCCAGCTTGTCGCCGGTCAGCACAGTCATATTGCCCATCACACCGGCACTGATATCACCTCCGGCATTGATCACCACATTGTCACGGGCACTTAGCTGCATATCTTCACCACTGGTGAGCGCCACGCCCTGTGGGGCTGAAAAATGAATAACCTCATTGAGTGGCTCCAGCCGCTGCGTAAACATAGCCCTCTGGCTATCAATATCGGCCTTTAGCGCCTCTGCCTGTCTGGCGGCGGCTTCCAGTTGGTCAATCTGCTGCTGAAGGTGGTCTATCTCTTTAAGCGCGACATCCATATCCAATACTTGACCAACCGCTTTCTGCTGCCCATCGGCACTGACAAACAATCCTTTAGCAGCACGGATTACTCCGTATTCATCGGTGCGTAGCTCTGAGCCCGTTCCACGTGCTTTACCTTGCGCATCCACTAGATGACCGCTGTTCAGTTGGGTTTTGCCAAATTCGGTAGCGAGCTTGATATGCTCCTCGCCACGTTTGTCTTCCATCCGCAATTTTGTATTAGCGGGCGTCCTGAGAATATTGCGGGTGTGGTTATCTCGGGTGACGTGATCTGGATATTCTGAGTCGTGAAGTGCATAGGCAATATAGGGTAAATCAATATCGCCTTTGCTGAACGCTATCGCCACCTCTGCGCCATCGATCAATGGGGTATGCCAGCCGTAAGTTTCACCGGTACACGGCTTAGCCATTCGTAACCATAAATAAGCAAACCCTTGCTCCGTGCCGTTGCGGTCAACATCCAGTTTGACTCGGTAACGGCCCGAATCATCAAGCCAGGCATACTGGTCGTTCTTCTCTCGACTCTCAATTCTTGCCGGGAGTGTGCCGTGGATTTGTGGACGCGCGATTGTCGTCGGGCGAAAACAGTAACGCTCACTGTACGGGATGCCCCACACCGAAACATGCAGGTGTGAATCGCGGGCGGCGCTAAAGGTGGTGAGTGTGATAACCACGCCTTCTTTCATGGCTTCAATCACATTCCCTTGCGGCTCCAACACCATGCCCGGTGTCAGGGTGGATGCATTACTGAACAAATGAAGACGGGCGGATTGATTTAGCTCACGCTCATGATGAAGTCGGGCATAAAATGCACCACTTTCCGTTTCCGGTTCGGGGTCTGCATCATCACCTGCCGTCAAATAAGGAGCGCTGTAATGGTAATGTTCACCGGTGGTCACCGTATCGTGACGTACTTCAACAGTGGCATCCAGTGGCGTCGTGGCTAAACGGTAGTTGTAGTCACGGGTGCTGACACCCTGGGTGACAACATGATGCCAACTGCGGACGTTCCAAACAGACTCCACAGCACCGTCGTCAAGGCCAGAAGGTTCACTATAAGGAAGACGCACATCAAACTGGTAATGCAACTGGCTGTCGGCAAATATCAGCATTTCCTGTTCCGTTGCTGACTGCATTTCAGAGCGGAACCAAATACCCACTTCAGACAGTAACCGCTGAATAAACTGTAAATCCGTTTCCCGCCATTGGGTTATCAATTCTCGCGGCGGGTATGCCCGTTCAAGGCGAAAGTCAAAGTCTGGTCCTTCCAACCCATGTTGACGGAGGATCCCTTCCACGACTTCAGGCACGGACTGATTCAGGAAAACCCCACTGCTTCGAGTGTGAGAAAGTAACGCCAAGCGGGATTCAAGGATGACACGGTAATGTGACTGGTCAACCGAGGTGGACAACCATTCCAGTTGCGTGAGCACCCCGTAAACCACTTTGCCGCTGCGCATGCGCAACGTGGCATACTTCATCAGGACGTGCTCAGGCGGAATGTTCATCGCCGGAACGGTAAATTCAATATCCCAGGTAAAAGGGGTGCTTAACGCCTCACGCCCGCGAAGGCGCAGTACATTCGGTTTCACTGTGCTGTCGTTAATTTCCAGCACATAGTCGGACTGACCATCAAAAAGCCGTAACCGGTTATCCATAACGTTATCCCTTTATCGGCACCAGTGAGAACCCATTGCTACCCAATTCAATGGTGCGTGGTTTGTCTGGGTCAAGTTCATCTCGGCTCAGCACCAGACGCCAAGTGTTCTCTTTCATGTCTGGACGATTAAACAACCCTATGATGGCAACAAATTGCGTGTTCTCATCCATTGGCATGTCTAGTGTGACGTTGCCTTGCGGCATCACCAGTAAAGACCTCGAGGCCAGAATATCGTCTTTAAGTACCTTATCGGCATTACGTAGCAGGGTCTGATAGTCGGCCGAATCCACATTCTTTCTATCTTTGAGTTGATACACTCGCACCATCGTCGATAACGGTGTTTGCTCACCGTCAGCATTAATCGCAGCACGGGGAGAAAAATCCAAATGCAGCGTTTTTATCTGTTTATAAAAAATGGATTTCGTCAAATTAACGGTTCCATCTTTGACGGTCTGAGTCAAACCACAACCCACAAGCAGGACACTCAGGGTAAGGAGAAGCAGCCGCCATCCAGTGACTAGTGTTGCCATTCAGAAATTCCTTTTATTGAGTCATGAAAATAGGGGGAGTTATTCAAAGCGGTAATGACCATCTTCTGCCGGAGGTAAAGGCGTGCATGTCAGCCCTTCATAGCAGCCCAAGCTAACTGTAATAAATTGCCGGTTATCGTTGAGTTTTCCATTCTTCAGTCCGAGCAAGCCAGTGCGCCCCAACTGGATACGTCGGTTTTTTTCAAGCCGAGGCTCAGGCAGCAGTTTGACAGGCACGGTAAGGCGCAACCGTACATCACTCCGATAACCCAAGTAGACTCGCATTAGTGCCAGTAAATCAGTATGTAGCGTTCCGCCGGGAAGCCAACCATTGGCTTCTGTCGGATTAGACGTAAACAGCGTGACCTTTACACGACTGTTAGCCTCTTTGGCTGTTTTACCTAACGTCGCCCGCTGCGATAACGACACCCTATTTTCGCGACTCAAACGACGGCGAGGAGTTACATGGATTTTAACAGGATCATGCTGAACGACTGTGGCTTCAGTATCCGGTGCCAGTAGATTGACCAACGCGCGGATCCCTTCGGCATTGCGTGTGGGTAACCTCATCGTACCTAATAGCGCTAAAAAACGGGAAACTGGCGTAGCGATGTGTTCTGCCGTACCAGGAATACCAAGCCCCACTAGCCCCAACAAACACTGGGAAGTTGCGTCTGCGCCACCCGCCTCAAACGTCGCTGGGTAGGCATACTTTCGCCAAATACGATAATACTGGGTGGTGATGCGGTGATTAAATATATCCAGAAATGCCGTTAGGGCTTCATGCCCTTCTCGGCGTAAGGCTATATCATCCAAATACGAGCTAGGTAACGGGGAGTCCACACCGTACATTCCAAGAAATGTAGTTCGTACGGTGGGCGGTAAATCTGGATTATCTTCGTCGGTTTCAACGACTTTTAACTCGCTAACTGGAAATCCCATTCCCGGCCATGGACGAAAGCGCACAGGATCGGTTCCTGGGTGGCTAGTTCCCCCAAGTAAAGGGGAATTCGGCGAGGCCTGCTCCAACAACTGACAGAATCGATAAAAGTTAACGCGCCAGATATCTTTACTTAATGCTTGTGTCAGCCCGGTACGTGCTGACTGTGGTTCTCGCACCATCTCAGTCGTTTCCCTGTGGGTTGCAGCACCAGAGTTAACTGGTTGAAAAGATGTATATCGGCGTAGAGTGCAAAGAAGCGATGCAGCATCTCACCAAACAAATTCACATCGCCAATACCGGCAAAACTATCCTGATTGAGGGTAACTTCGATATCGACGCCTCTTAGCATGAACCCCCGTTCAAAACGGCGAATAAGCGTGTGTTTTACTGCGACAATAGCCTCCAGACGACGGCGATTCATCTCATCATCCGTCCAGTCATAGAGCGCCAAAGTCCCTCGGAGTACCTCTGGGTTGTCCATCATACTGAGGAAGTTTGAACCTAGGTGGCTCATCACCCGCCAGTGGAAACGGTCATTCGCAGGAGGGTACAGCGGCAGACTTGGTGCCGACAGATTGAGCACTCGAACCGGCACTTTGCCCGTTTTTACCACTCGATCCAGTAGGGTACTTTCCAGTGCTTTCCGGGGCAGTTGGCCGTTAGTGCCAGTAATGCGCATGGAGAGCGATTCTGGTTTTTCTGCCAGTTGCTCCATTTCAAAGGAACGCCCGCCGAGGATAAGCCAAGTGTCGTACAAGCCTGACGCCCCCCGTTTAACACGAGTATGATAGTAACGCTCCGGCGCATCGTGACGCATCATGCCACCTCGATGACGAAAACTGGTAAAGGGCACGTACGCATGTTTCCCGTTTTTAACCGCACCATGGATATTGTCTACGCTATATATTTCGGTATGCCCATCCTGAAGACGCAGCGGCCGCAATAAGTATTCGTTATCTAAGGGATTGAGTGTCAGTGGATCAGCTTCTAGGGTGAAGAGATTGATCACGGGAGCACAATGCAGGCGAAAGTTTTCAGTCTCAAACGGCAAGTCAGACGACCAAGCTTCACTGAGTACAATGTCAATTTCGAACCAGTTGTTATCTGGCGTCAGGCCAATGGTTTCTAATCCATTCAGTTCCACAAACATAAACTTCGGCCGAAAGCTAAAATACTCCAGCAATAACTGATAACCGCTAAAAGCAGACTCGGCTTTAGGCCACAGTCTGTCTTTATCGTCAAAGCCCATGGGTTTGCACCAACCATCAAACGTTCGGCGTTCTGTACGTGTTCCCGCATGACGGGCATACATAGCATGAACATTGCGGGTTAATGCCAGATGCAGCGCAGAGCTAACCGGACTTTCTGCATGGAGATAAATGGCAACTTTATCTATCCCAGCTTTCGCCCAGTCCGTCTTTTCCGTACATTCAAAACGTAGACGTATGGCAGAACGCCCATCGGTTTCTGTCTGCAACTGCGCATCGGCAAGGTGTAGCGGTTGAAGTGTGACACCCCGAGTGGTGCGGTATTGGCAATGGGTCTTATGTTGCCCTACAGGACGGGACAAAACAGAGAAACCCTCCGTCAATGACTCTGCCTGACGCAGATTACGCCAATCAGGTGAAAACTCGACAATTGCCAAGGACGGAATGGTGCGCATGTAATGTGGCCAGAGCAGGCTGACTAGCCCTTCCGTGAGCTCAGGTAGATCGTCATCAAGTTTTTCACGCATACGGCCCATTAGGAAAGCGAAGCCTTCGAATAGGCGCTCCACATAAGGGTCTCGACCACCAGGTTTATCCAAGTTAAGCATGGCTGCTCGGTCTGGATGGGCGCGAGTAAATTCTTTACCGGCTTCACGCAGATAGCGCATTTCGGCTTCATAGTAGCGCAGCGTTAAATCATCCATGCTCGGGGTTCCCAAAAATCATCAAAGAAAAAATAAAGTCAGCCACAAAGCACCATCGCTCGAGCCGGATCGATGGCGATAAGACCGGCCATCAATGTCTCCATTTCTGGTGTCAGTCGAGCTTTATCAGACTCGCTACGGCCCGCTTTCATACGCAGTAACTTCAAGCGGCGGGCCTGCACTTCAAACAGCAAAGCCGGTTCCCAGTCGCTGAGCGTCAAGTGCGGCCCTGTCACGGCAAGTTCTCCGAGTAAATGCAATGCCATATCGTTACGCCCATATTGTTCTGCCACCCTTGCCATCAACAGCCGTATTAGCCAACGATGACGGGGAGCGTCAATACCTGGGCGCGTCTGCAGCCAAGTTATTGCGGCTTCTGGCCCTTCGCTGTCACCTTTTTCCATGGCTTCGGTTTCTAACGTAAGCACATCATCAGCTTGGCTATTGGCAACACTGACCGGCGCATCATGGAAGGTCAGTTTATCTTCGCTCACTTTCTCGTTAATCCAGCTCAGAGTGACCTCATCGGCAAATGGTGTGCCATCGTTCCAAGCTAAAGTTTCCAATGCAGGAAGACGTTTCAGGAACAACCGTAGATCGAGCAATATATATTCAGACCACGCTTCCCAAGGCTGGCCCGCACGATTTAACCCCTGCCAGAGGTACCACTGCACGTCGAGCCAAAAATGGTTCACACCTTCGCAGTACATCTGGCTAGCCTGCTCAACCAACTCTGCCCAACTCTGCTGACGATATAAGCGTTTTAGCTGTGCGCGGTACTCCGGTTTTGGTGGTTGAAGCCGGGTACGACCGCTGGCATCCAAGGCGGGGATTTGGTCGACCGTATCCCAACGCACTGTTTTCATCAGACGGTGTGATGCCAGCCAACCGTGCGGCTGCTCCCCGAGCCAGCGGGAAAGTAATTTTGTCTGATCCAACAAATCACGACCAGACTGGACGGTAGACAACTGAGGAGAATGGCGGGTAGCTACGGTGGATGCTGGTTCTTGAGTGCTGCTGTTTTGTGGCACAAGCGCCCCGAGTCCACCGGAACGCGCCAAACGATTTTCAAGTGCAGTGCACAATCCAGCAAAAGAAGGTTGTTCATTTTCCGGCCAATGGCTGACCGCAACCTGCAGATGGTAGAGAGCACCAGCCGTCAACTCAGCATCCGCGCGCGCCACTTCTGGCCAAAGCGCAAGGCTATCGAGTACTTTTGCACTATTAAGCCACTCCAATGCGCTCTTACGAGCAACAGGACGTAGCGGATAGCAGAGGGAACCAAAGCGAGTTATCATCGCCGACAGCAACGTCAAGCCCTCTGCCAGCCCTTTTTCCCCATCACGATGAAGGCGTGCTTGAATGTACCAAGTCACTACTCGGATATCTTTGGCGGTCTGACAGAGGAGTTTCTCTGCTAGCTGGCACAATAATTCTGGGCTGGCCCCTGAAAGCTTGTTGATCTCCTCTCTCATCGACTGGAAATCGTCTTGATAAGCGGGATCTTCACCGGCATCTGCCTCAGAACTGATTGGCATCAACCAGTTACTCCATAGGGATGAGGCATTTTCAGCAAGGGAGAGTAATTTCTGTTGTTCAGCCTTATCTGCTGCGCATAGGGCTAATAATACTTCCGGTGAACTCATGCTTTTCCCCGCTGGTTTATTTTTTCCATCACACTCATCACGCCCACTGGCTCGTCACCGCAGTCATTCTGCTTCTGCAATAAATTGTTCAATGCTCTCAGCCCCCGGCTCAATATTAAAAATTGACTCAGGCAGGCGGAATCCTTGAAGTTTTAAAAGCGCCAGCGGCCCATCACCGAGCTCGCTACGTAGGATGAACTTGATGGGATTTCCGTCTTGAGTCGTCCAAACTAATTGAGTTCGGCCGCTGTCCAGTGGGGTCACTTGGGCCTTATCAAGTAATCGAATTAAGCCCCAATTACCTTGGTTATCAGCATAGAGTCGCATGCCTGTATTGACGCCGCGCCAGCTAAGTTGAACACCGGGATAGTAGGTATTCCCCGGCCAAGTAAAACTCTGCCAACTCTCCATCTGGTTAAAGTAATCCAGATTCTGCTCATCAACGGTGAGTTGTATTCGAGCGATATCTTTAGATGGGCGCGCCATGAGTTCGAAATGCACACTGGCATCCCCTTGGGCAAATACAATGTCCGAAATATCCGCTAACTGGTTAATCGCATTAAGGAAGGCAGGATTGACTGTCATCCCTTGGCTGGCCGCAGGATCTACCACCCAGCGATTACCTTCTTGATGTAAAATTCCCCCGAGGTTGGCTTTCAGGAATGCGGTAATGCGCCCTGAATCGCTGCGCAGGAACTGTGCTAGTAACGGTAACGAAGCATCACTGCCCGTCGCCTTAAATGGATAACGACCAGCAAAAGCTTTATTCCACTGATCAACAATAGAATTCTGCCAACGGGCATTCAGGCTACCAGCCGCTGGAGCCAGCACTTGTCGCCAAGCCAGATCCAGTGGCTGCACAAATAGCGCCTGACCAAAACCGCCCCATTCCTGCCCAAGACTCGCGGCCATCAAACTGCCATAGTCGCGAGTATCTGTCAGATCGATGGCTTTGCCCTGAAAGACCGTCTGGGCCAACATTTGTGACATCGCCTGCGGGTCTGGCGCACTGGTGACTTGTTGAAGTTTGAGGCGAACCTGTGTGACGCGAGCCAGCCATGACTGAAAACTCAAATTACCGTTATTACCTGTTCCGTCTTTGCCTTCGATAACCCCTAACAGTGGAGCGAATACGCTGTCCAGCGGACCACGTGGCCCTTGGGCTTGCTGTATAAATTGTTTAGCGTTCTTTTCCCGTCCCATCAGTTTCTTTGCTGAATCTACAATCGAATCCGCCAATGCCTCACCTTTCTGGCCGGTTTTCCCCTGCCAAGCAAGCGTATCCATTAAAGCAACTAGTGGTGATTGGCGTACATCCGCCAGCAGATTAAGCTGAGCAATTGCCTCTGAAAGTGAGCTCGCCGCATGCCATTGAATGCTGTTAACCATATTCAGCCAAGCATTTCCAAAGTCAGTAAAATAGCGATCCGTGAGTCTCACTTTTAGGGCTTCCGGCGACATCTCACTATCCGGTTGATGTGTTTTGTCCGTCAGTACCCAATCGATTTCATTGCGACGGTTTTTCACCACATCATCAATAGCCCCTTGGACTTGCTCTTCCCAAGCCTGACGGGTAAACATGCCCGGTACGACCTCATCTGTACTGAATAGTGTCGACGCATCAGTATCACCTGTCATATCAGCCAGCGTTAAGTCTGGCCAGTTGCTGGCAATACGCTTGAGCATATCTTGATACAATCCCGCATCTGCGTTGCGTTGCCCTATTTGTTTAAGCAGAATTTGGCGAACGGTACTAATCAGTTCGGTATCAGGCTTTATTTTCCATTCCGGATGTATCGGGAGATTTTGGGCATAAAAACCCAATAGTTTCGGTGCCTGTGATTGCCAAACCCCATCTGGCACACCTTCTCGTTTCGGCCAAGATTGCATCGTGTTTTTCGACAACCAAACCGCATCAGCTTTATCAGGATGAGACAGCATCAGGTAGCTTTTAAGCAAGTCGTAGGCACGTTGCGTGCCCTGCGCTCTGGCCTCGCTCGCAGGAGGTAACTGCACAAAAGCATTCAGTTGCTGGTGAAGATGTTCAGCCGTGGCATCGCGCATGAGTTCATTGTTATTACGGGTATACAGTGGCCAGAGAGCGGCTAGAGTGTCACTATCTTGATTAAGCCCAAAACGGGTATACCAAGGAGCGCCTTTTGCCTCACGGTTTTGTAAACGAGCAATGGCCTGTTGAAGGACGAGTTGGTTACGCAAACGTTCTGGCAGTGGCTGTTTGATATCACCAGCCAGTCGGGCTGTCTCTTGCGCCTGATATATTTGTGTTCGGTTGACACTCAGTGACAACAACGTACCTGCAGCCCAAAAAGCAACCAGAGCCAAGAGTAAGAGCCGCAGCACCTTCAGCCAATCGACAGTCAATTTTTTCGCAGTCACATTTTGGCTGTCTTCTATCACGGCCTGCCAAGCTGGACTGTTCTGCCGAACGTGAGGTGTGATATCTGCGCCGACAAGTTCTGGGCTAATCATGAGGCCACGAAGGCGATAAGCAGCAGTCCCCTGCATCAGTCCGTTTAATAAGGCTGTCAGTCGGGCTTTTAGCTCACCTTGTAGACGGGAAGACAGTCGCAGCAACCAGTCATGACGGGGATCGTTCAATATCTGCGCCATACCGGCATGACCTAACCGAGGAACCAGCTCATCAAGAGAAGAAAGAGCCTCTTCTGGCGAGGTGCGTAATCCGAACAAAGTGCCTATTGGTGCCCGCTCTCTTTCTTGCTGTGAGCCGTCTTCTTTATCTATCAACCACAACCACACTGGAGCCTGCCAGCCCAGCACTTTATCGGTTCTCTGGCGGTTGCGTAAAAAGGCATCACGTTCGATTGCCGAGGGGAGTGAGTCAGTATTGAGCACTTGCACGATGCCATCTAGCGGACGGCGTGGTCTCACCTGTTTCAATGAGGTCAGGAACACGCTATCCGGCAGCAATTGAGCATCACCCGCATGGACGAGAACAATGCCGTCACCTTCCTGCCACATATCACGCGTTAACCCTGGAACCGCTTTCTCAACGTCAGCACTATCTCCCTGTACCAGTAGGATGCGGACTTTGTTTTTCCAGAAGCGCCCATAGCGCAGGTGAAGGTGTTCCATGAGGGAGGCTGGGGCAAACTGTAGCCCGTCTTCATCAGTGTAGAATCCAGATACGTTCTCTGGCTTATCTACCTGCTGGTTTTTATTCCAGCGTACACGCAGGCCGGCTTTTCCTGCCCGCTCGAACATACGTTCCGTAGCCCAAGATATAACCACTACAACGATCACTAGCAACGCACAATATAAGGCGATCCCTGTGGCATTGTAAGGCCCGAATCCCGTGGTCTGTGCAGTTTCCTCAGGCCAGTACCAGAAAATACCGGCGACAATCAGGATAATGCACATTAAAAATAGAGCTACAGAGCCAATAACGGATGAGAGTTTCATGACTGATTTACACAATCCCTGATGATGTTGCTGGCGTCACAGCACATAACTGATGACAAGAAGGTGTTGATTCAACTGCGACTATTTGTGGTTCTTCGTCGATATAGCACTGACGTGCCGCAAGGATCACGGATTGCCAAGGAGCTGCTGTGCCCGCGTAACCAGCAACAGTGTCAATATTGATACTACGTTGAGCAGTGAGCTCAGGGGCATTGGTTGCACAGGCCAGACTCCAGGTCTCTTCACTTGCCAGCTTCCCGCCAGTAACCCACCCCCTGAGCTGCGCAGTTTTAGGTAATTTCCCCCAAAGCATCGCTTTATTCAGAGCCTGAGAGAGATTGGTGTCATTGCTGATTTGTGGGCGATGGATTCGGACTGAGGATGAAAACTTTACCGGTAATTGGCGGTTGATCACTAACATGATGGTGATCGACTCGCCACTGTCTTGTGGCGGAATATCATAAAGTTGCGCACTAATCACCAGCAATGCACTGGGAGTATCATGATGCTTGTCAAGCCAGTAATCCAAGATGCTAAAACCCGATATATTGCGGATTCGCCGCAATGGGTATTGAGTACCTGATATCAATGTATCCGTGATATCCGCAACGCTATCGCAAGCATCGAATGTGATATAACACGGTATATCTGTCGGTAGACGCGCCAACATATTCGCGGCATTTCCACAAATATCGTTAACATAACTACTCAGAATATCATCAGATCGTCCCCTGTCGGGTAAAGCTGAATGCCGTACAATACTCACGTTATCCCTTGTGAGAACAGGCTCAAGAATGGGGGACCTTTTGAGGACGGCTAGATGCGTTTTCATCCCATCGGTTTCCAGCGCATTAATTAGATATTCACCAACAAGCCAAGCAGAACGCTGCCCTCGAGTTATTTCAGATGCAATGACCTGGTCTCGCTCTTTATTCCATGAAGCCATCCCAACACGTTCAAGTTTGTATGCTATCCGGCGTAATGAAAAAATGCTTCCCCAGATAAGGACGGGCAAACAAGTTGCAGTAAACCAGAATTTGAAACCGGTCCTGTCACCAGGCCAGAACCAAAGTGTCATCCCAGCACCGATGAGAAAAATCATGACGCCGGAGATTATCCAGCGAACGGTGGCAGGTCGGGTAATATCCAGCGCTTTATCCGGGATTGCATCAAGATTGACAGGCATAATTAACCGACCAGCGCATCCGGCAGTGACGTAATAAGTGTACAGCCACAAGCACATTTATGGCCGTGGAATGCGACGGGAATACCATTGTCCAGATAGTTCGGATTACCTTCTACAATCGTTGTCGGCCCATGGCCTTGAATCGGGCAGGAGACTTTATCGCCTTTACGGGCAACACCGAGACCGCCAAAAATCATGGCATCGGAACCAGACTGAACGGCACCGCCATGAGTGGTTTTATCACCTATACGGATAATCTGAAGCATTACACTGACCTTTCAAATTGCTAATGGATATAAAATTAATGGAAAATCGGAGAGTAAAAATGAATAGCTAGATTATTGCTGAATTTGCTCCAGTAGCTCATTCAACTCATTGACACGTGAGATATTCATATCCATACGACATATGCTGTACATGGGGGTTCCAATCATAAATCCCTGAACATCACACCAATTCTCACGAGATGCTAACCAGCTCTTTTGTGCCATCTCAAAATTATTAGCTATACTAGGAAGATCCCGAGCTTCTATTATTTTGTATATTTTCTGGTAAACGATATTCATATCTTTTCTTGCAACATCTGATGCCAAGGCTGCACACCCCATAACAACAGAGTTATTAGTCTCAGTATTTTTCCGACAATCTGATTCAATTTTTGAATAGTCGCTTAATACTGCATATGAAAAAGTTGGTAATATAAAAAATAGAAATAAAATCTTATTGCACAATTTCACTTTTAGTATCCAATTTGACTTTTGAAAGAATTAAGCACTATCAATTTAATATAAATTTAAAATACTTAATATTTAGTCACTCATCATAAACTTCTTTGCCTGACATTAACTCTCCTACCTCTGCTCGCCGGGGCAATAGACACTACTTCTGAATGTAGGCTTAACAGAATTTATTAGCCATTTCCTCTTTATTTTTACTAAACCAATGGTATACAGAGACACCCCTTTTCCATAACCTAATTTTAGATTCACTACTGCAAGTTGATCATTCTTAGAAAGAGTCTTTGTATATATGTTTTTTTTCCATTCCTCACAAATATCCTGAGCATCCAAAAAATAATCAGCATCTGAATCATCACTATCCCGAAAGGCTCGAAGGTGTTCTGTAGTATATTTAAAAATTGTTTTCAGGGAGTAATCATTAGCAGATTCCATATCAGGCATCTCTGCAGCGACTAAATAATCATGGTAGAATTCACTAACCACTTCCTCCGGCGATAAACTTTTCGTATTAGAGGCCAAAGTCACACAAGATATGAAAAACAAAAAGAAAACGAGAAATATTTTTCTCAATATATATACCTTAATTTCATATTTATCACACCATTAGAATAGAAACCTTTCATTAGTCATTTTCGTTTTCGAGTATAACCCCAATTCCCGAGCCATCATCTGAAATACACTCAACCATTGAATTATTCTCATTTAATGAAAAAATTTTGGTTTTAATGTGTATTATCAATATTGGGAATTGCTTTGTAATTTTATATAATAATTGATATTAAGCCCTACCCAAACACTACATCAGTCACAAAAATAATTTACTCTATGATTTTCCAATTGCATTTATTCGAACATGGTTTATTTAAACCACTTAAAAAAACGCGACACTTAACTCAATACATCCTCTTTAAATATTTTTTTATAGACTCTGCATTTTTATAGTTAAAGATAAGACCTGATGAATTATACCCATCATAGCCAGAAAGGTTTTTATCATTTAATACTTTCTCATTTACTAAAATCTCACCATTATAATATTTATATGCAAAGGTTTTATAATGCTTTGCATTTATATTCTCCTCATCCCAAGACACAAGAACAACCACGTTTTTGATATCATCTATTGGTGTAAAAAAAACCGTTTCGATCTCAGGCACTCCATCATACACTTGATAATTGTCAATAGGCCTTGTTTTTAATCCACTATGTTTAACAAATGAAATAGACTCATCCTTCTCTCTGATAAAAGAGATAGTTGTATTACTAGCCTTGTCTAGAGAAAATGGTCCTTGGACGACATTGGTAGCAGCTTGGCATGGTAATGCCATACATAAAATAATAAAAATCAAACTCTTAATCATGAACAATCACTCCAACTCTATATTAAGGTCAAGAAGATTTGTACCTGCAAGCCAAGAACCATGTGGTTCGCGGCCTATCAAGCCATCACTTCTTCCAGAGTGGTGTACTCGCTTCCATTTTGTTTACGTATCGGGAAACATATTTTCATTTCAGCAATCCTTAGCGTGACATGTTGCTATCTGTTTCAGGGGGAAGAAGCTCGAGAGATGTTTTGTCAAAGACAGGCACTTCTGTATTCAATGACACGCCACTCATCGGCACCTGATAGCGCGGAGCCTTCACAATATAATCCCCTGACGAACCGTGCTCTATCCCGCTCTGGCTCAGTTTCAGATATGACCCACCACCGTTTAGCGTCAGCGTTTTGGGGGTTGTGATGATGATTTCATCCTCACTGCTGGTAATTAACCTGCTGCTTGGCGAAGAGTGCCATGGTGTTGTGCTGCGCCTGAATCTCCACATCACCCTGATTGGCCACCAACTTCGCCCCCTATTTATGCACAAAGAGTCCCAGCGCCTTTTCGACGGAAACAGAGAGGTTTTTCATTGCGCCAATATCGAGGTGCTGTCCTGCATTTATCATGGTATTACGCGTGCTTGCCAGTTGTAGATGCTCACCGGAAGTGACAGCAATCCCTATTAAGGGTTTACTTTTTACTACAAGATTTTTTTAAATTTTAATTTATTCTCTTAAGATCTTTCCACTCACTCCCTCCCCAAGGGAATAATTCACTCTTAATTAAAAATAAGTTATTTGAGGTCCTTTTTATCACAAACTGGGGTGGAGGCGCATCACATTCTATGCCTTTATTTTCAGACTCTAGCCAAGCTAATTTTAATTCATCACTAGCTTTGGTTATTTTATATTTCCCATAGCAATTAAAAGGTGCATGCCACGATGAAATATTAAGTGTACTTGTTTCTTCGCCATTAAGAGAAAAAGTCCATGTAATGCTGGATTTTTTTCCATCAATAAGCTCTTCACCTTGCTGAGTATAAACATATTTACCTAAAGTAATATCAGAAGTTACTGATGCTAACGATATCTTACTAAATACAAAGAAAACAATCACAACAAATAAAGCTGTATCTTTTGAAATATTTAACACTATTGATAAACCTCATTAGAACATGTAGGGAAAACCTCGTAACCTAAGTTCGAATAAGTATGTATAACTATTTTATGTTCAGGTACGTAAGAGTTAAATTTATTGAAAATAATTCTCTTTACTGAATTAATTTACGGCGACACCGTGACCACCAAAGATCATGGCATCGGAACCAGACTGAACGGCACCACTATTTTCTATCTTGTACTTGCACTCACCTGAAAATATTTCATTAAATTAATTTCTTTAAAGAAAGATGTATTACTCTAATATTTGTTATCATTGCCATATATTGTTTGTTATTTTATTATATTTTGGTCTCATTTCTTATATCCCATGACTCACTCAAATTAACGACTATCCTTCTGCGATAATCTTTAACCTTCAATTAAGCATATCACTGACAGCCAAGAGCATTAACTTTGTTGCATTGTAATTTATCGGTCAAATCACTAAGGTTATCAACATTAACTTTGATACAGTTGTATTTATATTCCTTTTTCGATTTTATATTTAGCACGGCAATACCTTTTTCTTCTTTATCACCTTCATAATTACTAAATATTGAATATTCGTAACCACCATGAATAAAATTTACTATTAAATAATCAGTTTGGAAACGCGAATAATGATTATATTGGAATTCACTATATATAGGAGAATCTGAGCCAAACTCAAACCTATTTTTATCACTCGTCATTCTGTATATTAATTTATTTTTTTCCATACTTAACGTTGCAACACCTTTTATAGTATTGCAAGAAAAATATTCATACTGTGCCAGTAATGGCTCGGGAAAGATCATTAATAGGAAAACATAAAGTTTAATTTTATTTTTTATTAATTTCATAGTTTTTCTCCATTTTTTTGTCATATCCTTTTTGCCTCTTACCATTATACGCCCGAGCAAACGTCAACCAGTCCTTACTTCTTATGGACTTTAGTAAAGTGACATCAAACTTAATAAAGTCAACAAATGCTTTTAATTGATTCTTCTCTGATTCAGACATCGCCATTACAAAAGCCTCCGGAGACGAATAACCTGCGGCAGCATAATTAGAGCCTAATATCTGAAACTTCCCCCACGATGCAGACATTAATGCTGCTCTTTTATTTAATGCGTAAGCCCGTATCAATTTAGGATACTGAACTGATATAGTACCATAACCGCCTGCGTCAGGATTAGAAATATCAGAGTGGGAATCATATTCCCCATGAGTGTATTTACTAAAGTGATGCCTTTCGAATAAAATCGCAGGGACATAATCATCATCACTTTGAAATTTAAAATAACTTCCATAATTACCAGTTTCAGTTTGAGCAACCGCTTTTATAGCAGCAACTTCGCAAGATAATTTTGTGGCGGCTAACTGATAATCTGCATCATCTATCAAATCACCTTTATAGAATGTTATAAATTCCAGAGGCTCCAATTTTCCTTTAATAGGTGTAACAGGGAAAGAAATATTGCTTATGGCACCTAAAAACATCACCGGATGGAAATGCCACACCGGAGCTCCACTTTTAAACGCATCAACCTTGCTCATCCATTCCATATCGTCCAACCATTGTTTCGCATAAGCAGTACGTAGTGGGTCATAATTCTGAAAAAACACGCTCCAGCGGTGGTGGCTACTACCACCGAACCATTCACTGTCGTGTTTCACTATCAGGCGGGCGGCGATATCCCTGACGCCCATTTCCGGGTGATGTACTGCGTTATACAGTTCTTTACCTGTAATTTCACCGTCACCGTCCGCATCGATTTTTTTGACCAGATTATTATAAAAGGTTGATACCTGTTTTTGTTGTATGCCCCGATCCTGGCCTAGTTGCTTAGAAAACCAGTCAAATGCTCCTTTTACCCAACTCTCGTTCATAGACTTCGATACATCGGGTGAGGGGTCTTCTTCCAAAGTAGTGAATCCCAGTTCCTTCAGGTCATACTGATGCAG
Source organism: Yersinia canariae (assembly GCF_009831415.1). Taxonomy (NCBI): domain Bacteria; kingdom Pseudomonadati; phylum Pseudomonadota; class Gammaproteobacteria; order Enterobacterales; family Yersiniaceae; genus Yersinia; species Yersinia canariae. Next base: position 3,823,816 of record NZ_CP043727.1, read on the forward strand.
CTCTTTTACATCTGCCTGTGCAATCCAGCTATGTGGGCTGATTTCAAACCATGTCTTACCGTCTTTATCTTCCAGCGGATTACACTTATCGCGCGGGAGGATTATCCCACCATCTTTTAAAACAATGCACGACATTGATTTAAATGTGCTGTCCTTTCCTTCTCCTGCTTTCTGATAAAGTGACTTACCTGAAAGGACCTGAATGTATTTTTTTCCGTGGGTAACCTGAGCTGGATTATTCAGAAAATTCGACATCTGCGGGTCAATACTGATGACCTCAATATGGGCATAATGGCATGAATTTACGTTACCTCTGCCGACAGGTGCGATATCCTCACCTAAGAAACCAATAGCATCGCCAGCCTCAATATCCAACGCTGTTGTGGGTTTGGTTACTAAATCGAACGTACCTTGTTGCACTGCTTGCTGTATCCATGCGGGCATCCGTGCGTACTGCTCACCATCAGACTCCATATGCTCCGGAAGTAAAGTCACCCAAAAAAGTTCTCCAACCTCTTTACCTGCGGCATCCAGCTTTTTCGCCAGGCCAAATGCTTCTTTATTCGCTCCATTAAGGAACGTTTTCTCACGGAAAATAATAACGCGATCATCCTTTGATAATCGAAATTGTCTTCCTTTATCCTGTGGGGCAGTTTCCGTCGTATCGGAGGAGGCACTACTCTCATACGTAGTCGCCTCACGCATTTTCACGTCTTTTTTTGCCTTCAGACATTTAAACTTTGGAAAGGCCGACAATGGAGTAAGTCCCAGATATAGCGAATAAAACTCCAGCCAGCTATTCTCTTTTCCCGGGTCGGGCTTACAGGTGGACTTCACTAATACAAATGTGTTGGAATAACGCAGTTTTTTACCATTGTAATCTGCTGTTAGATAATCTTCGTTCAAACGCCAGGCCACAACCTCACCTTTTGCCATACACTGCAGGGGTACTGCTGTATCCACCAAGTCGGGTGTAAGCACTGAGCCTGGTGCAGAGACCTGACTAACATGCACTCCCCCATGCCAGAGCTGATTTGTACCTGCAAGCCAAGAACCATGTGGTTCGCGGCCTATCAAGTCCATCACTTCTTCCAGAGTGGTGTACTCGCTTCCATTCTGTTTACGTACCGGGAAACATATTTTCATTTCAGCAATCCTTAGCGTGACATGTTGCCATCTGTTTCAGGAGGAAGAAGCTCGAGAGATGTTTTGTCAAAAACAGGCACTTCTGTATTCAATGACGCGCCACTCATCGGTACCTGGTAGCGCGGAGCCTTCACAATATAATCCCCAGCAGAGCCATGCTCTATCCCGCTCTGGCTCAGTTTCAGATACGATCCACCACCGTTTAGCGTCAGTGTTTTTGGGGTTGTGATGATGATTTCATCCTCACTGCTGGTAATCGTAACCTGCTGCTTGGCGAAGAGTGCTATGGTGTTGTGCTGCGCCTGAATCTCAATATCGCCCTGATTGGCTACCAATTTCGCCCCCTCTTTGTGTACAAACAGTCCAAGCGCCTTTTCGACGGAAACGGAGAGGTTTTTCATTGCGCCAATATCGAAGTGCTGTCCTGCATTTATCATGGTATTACGCGTGCTAGCCAGTTGTAGATGCTCACCGGAAGTGACCGCAATCCCCAGCGGCGCACTCGCCAAGACAACGGCTGACTGCAAACCTGACAGGCGATCTTTGACCAAGTTGAGTTGAGTCTGAATATCCGCAACAAGTGCACCAGCCTGTTCAGCAGCCGAGTTCAGTGCCTGCATTTCGCTATTAGCTTGGTTAATCAGGTTAACGGCCGGCGCCATTTCCAGTACTTCCCCTTGAGCTTTCAACTGGTCATCAGCTGTCAGGAAAAGACCTTTGGCTGCACGAACTGCACCAAATTCGTCAGTGCGCAGTTCAAACCCACTGCCACGCTTTTCACGTTGTGCATTGACCAGATGCCCCATGTTCAGTTGGCTCTTACCAAACTCCGTTGCAAGTTTAATGTGTTCCTGCTGACGAAGATCCTCCATCCTGAGTTTGTTATTCGCTGGCGTACGCCAAATGTTGCGTGTGTGGTTATCACTGGTGACATGGTCAGGATATTCAGAATCGTGCTGTGCGTAGGCAATATAAGGTCTGTCCGGATCGCCGCTGTCGAACACCACTGACACTTCGGTTCCATCAAGCAGTGGAGCATGCCAACCGTATGTGTCACCCGCATAGGGTTTTGCCATACGTAACCATAAATAGGCATACCCCTGCTCTGTACTATTGCGATCGAAATCTAGCTTCACGCGGTAACGGCCCTGACTGTCGAGCCAAGCATAGGTGTCGCCTTTCTCGGTACTTTCTACTCTGGCAGGAAGTGAGCCAGAAATAATTGGGCGGTTAAGTCGTGCGGGGCGATAGCAAACTGTTTCACTGTAGGGAATACCATCAAACTCCAATCGGAAGCTGCTTTTACGTGAACCATGGCTGCGTACTGTCGTCACAACAATACCGTCTTTTAAACCATCCGGTAGTGCGCCATCCGTTTCCAATACCTGACCGGGGGATAATAGTGGGCTGGTTGAGCGACCACTAACAGTCACCTGGCCGTTAAGGATACGTTCATGGCGCAAGCGGGCATAAAACGCCCCAGTTTCTGTGCTCTGCGTATCACCTTCTGACAGGAACGGTTCCGCGTAATGATAGACTTCACCGGTTGTGATGCCTTCTGAGCGGCTGATACTTTTAGCGCTGTCCTGCGGGATGAGCGCCTCACGATAGTTATAGTCACGAGTCGCGACGCTCTCGCTCACCACGTTGTAGGTGGTTTGGATATCCCAAAGACTTTCCTGCCCACTGTCGCTCATACCTGCGGGGTTTCGTAGCGGAAGACGGACACCGAACTGGTATTGATCCTGAGCATCCTGAAATATCACGACGTCCTGCTCAACGCGATTGTCCATTTCAAAACGCCAGTAAATGCCAACTTCTGCTAGTAGGCGCTGCACAAACTCCAAGTCACTTTCACGCCACTGAGTAATGAGTTCGCGCGCGGGGTATTCCCGCGACAGACGGAACTCAAAGTCTGGGCCTTCAAAACCGTGTTTACGTAGAACCTGTTCCACGACTTCAATCACGGATTGGTTAAGGTAAATCTCATTGTTTTTAGTGTGCTTCAACAGTGCAATTCGAGGTACTAGCGTCAGTGAATACCGAGTTTCATCTGCCGAGGTCGAGAGGCGGCGAAAAGATTGCACCACACCATAGACGGTTCGCACTGGCACCGCTGGCCCACCATTAAATACAGGGGCTTGGAAGGTAAAAGAGCCGGGTTTAAGCAGCAACGTGTCGCAAGCAATATCAGATTCACTGCAAGTGAGTGAGACGTTATATTGCCATGGGCGGCTGAAAGACTCTTCGGCATGAAAACTTAGCACGTCCAAGAAGTGCGGACAGTCATGTACTTTCACATGGTATCGGGACTGTCCCTGAGCTTGCCTTAACTGACTGGCTACGCCACTCAATATTGAATTACTCATCTTTCGCCCCCTTCAAACTCAAGAGTAATGCCGTCGTTTTCATCCCAGCCCAGCGTCAGCGATGTGGTGTGCTGCTGCTCAGACAGACGGCTCAGCAGTTGTTGGCTCAGTACCGGTAAAATCTGTTGATTGAGCAGGCTGTCGATGTTGCGTGCGCCGGTGTCCGGCAGCAGGCAGGCGGCGACCAGCGTGTCGTAAAGGCTTTCTTCAATCGTGCATTGCAAGCCGTAATGTTTGTTCAAGCGTTTGGCGACCTGCGCCAGTTTCATTTCGACGATGGTGCGCAACGCCGTGGCGTCCAGTGGACGGTAAATCAGGGTCTGGAAGCGGGCCAGCAGCGCTGGCTGGAAGTGATCGCGTAGGATTGGGCGCAGCAGCTCGTGCAAATCACTATGATTCGCTGCCGGTTGTTCATCCAACAACTGCATCAGATGATCACTGCCGAGATTGGCGGTCATCAGGATCACGGTATTGCGAAAATCAATTTCACGCCCTTCGCCGTCGCGCATAAAACCCCGGTCAAACACCTGATAGAACAGGTTGATGACGTCGGTGTGCGCTTTTTCAACTTCATCGAGCAACACCACGCTGTATGGGCGTTTGCGCACCGCTTCAGTCAAAATGCCGCCCTGACCATATCCAACATAGCCCGGAGGCGAGCCTTTAAGCTGGGAAACGGTGTGCGCTTCCTGATATTCGGACATGTTGATGGTGACCAGCGATTTCTCGCCACCAAATAGGGTGTCGGCCAGCGCCAGCGCGGTCTCAGTTTTGCCTACGCCACTTGGCCCCACCAGCAGGAAGACACCCAGTGGGCCATTTTCGGAGGTCAGGCCGGTTTTGGCGGCGCGCAGGCGTTGCGCCATCTCAATCAGCGCAACATCCTGACCGACTACACGAGTGGCAAGATGATTTTCTAACTGTAATAGATCGGTCTGTTCATCTTTCAGTAGGCTACTCAGCGGGACACCCGTCCAGTCGGCAATCACGGTGGCGACGGTACGGACATCAACATCCAGCGACAGCAGCGGTGCACTGCCCTGAATCTGGCTTAACTCTGCCTGCAATACCGCCAGACGGGCTACGTCGGCAATATCCTGACGTGCGTCAATGATAAGTGTGGCGAGACGTTTTTCTTCTTCATATTGCTGTTCGAGCTTGTGCTGTCCAACCGCCAGTTCTTCACGGCGTTTATCAATCTCATGTAAGCGCGTTGAACCCACATTCGGCAGCAAGAGTAAGTCCTGCTCGATGGCCTGCTGTTCCATCTCCAGTGCGGCCAGCTCGGCGTTAATCTCCATCAGCGCTTCTGGCAAAGTGTCGATACTCATGCGGACACGGGCACCGGCAGTATCGAGCAGGTCAACGGCTTTGTCCGGCAGTTGGCGACCGGTCAGGAAGCGCCGCGACAGGGTGACCGCAGCCGTAATGGCAGAATCAAGGATATGCACGCCGTGGTGCTCGGCATAACGGCCTTTTAAACCCCGCAGCATCAAGCTGGCTTTGGCGTCGTCCGGCTCGTCAACTTTCACCATCTGGAATCGGCGTTCCAGTGCGGCATCACGTTCAAAATACTGTTTATATTCCGACCAGGTGGTGGCCGCGATGGTGCGCAGTTCGCCCCGCGCCAGTGCCGGTTTCAGCAGGTTGGCGGCATCCGCGCCACCGGCCTGATTACCGGCACCGATAATGGTGTGGGCTTCATCAATAAACAGCAGCACCGGTGTTGGCGATTGTTGTACTGCTTCGATAACATTTTTTAGGCGCTGTTCGAACTCGCCTTTGACCCCGGCCCCGGCTTGCAACAGGCCCAAGTCCAGTGTGCGCAGGCTGACGGTTTTCAAGCTGTCCGGCACGTTGCCTTCAGCGATACGTAGCGCCAAACCTTCCACCAGCGCGGTTTTACCGACACCCGGTTCACCGACCAAAATCGGGTTATTTTTACGGCGACGCGACAGGATATCGACCATCTGGCGGATCTCAGTATCACGACCAAAAATCGGGTCAATCTGCCCGGTTTTTGCTTTAGCGGTGACATCGAGGGTAAATTTATCCAGCGCCGCTTGCAGGGCGTCATTGAGTTGAGTCTGACCACTGGCAGAAGTGCGAGTCGCAGCTTCATCGGTGAGATTGACTGGGCTGTCCGCCAGTGCCGCAGCTTGTTGAACTTCAGGGCGCTCGTCGGATTGGCTATCCAGCAACGGTAGCAGGCGGTGTAACTGCGTTGTACTCAAGCTGAGTAATGGCCAAGCGGCATCGGCTGCCAATAATGATGGTGTGGCAATCAGCGCCGCCAGCAGATGAGTGGAACGCACTGCATCGGCATTTTCCTGCAATGAGGCATCCAGCCAGGCACTTTTGATCAGTTGCTGTAGCGCGGCTGACAACTGAGGTTTGCCCTGCACCGTGCGCGGTAAAGTCTCCAGATGGGCCAGCAATCCCTGCCACAGGCTGTCCATGTCCCACTCATAACGGCGGGCAATGACAGTGATATCGCCTTCACCTAGTTCCAGCAATTTCAACAACCAGTGTTCGATAGTGATCTCGGCATGAGCGCGGGTCTGACATAAGGTAGCGGCCCCTGCCAATGCCTGCGCACAGTAAGGATTTAATCGACGTAATAAGTGTGCTGAGTGCGTTGTCATAAGGTCTTCCTTGTTTGCGAAATCTGATAAGCCAGCTTTAAGAACGCTACCGCCCATAGCCATCAACCGAGGCCCATAAGGTCATCTGATAAATTGTCAGTGTGTTTAGCAAAATACCGATAAGCCGATACTCAGCTAAAAACACCAAAAAGCAGACGGCGAACCGCCTGCTGTAAGGTCTTATGCGGTGGCGCGTTCGTTCCAAGAATCGGAATGAATGATATTGCCGTCTTTGAAGGTCCAGGTGACTTTTTCGTAGCGCAGTTCCACCAGTTCTAGGTGGTTGTGCTTCTCTTTCGCCGGATCTTTGATGTCGTGCATTTTCGGCGCGACTTTGACTACTTTGACGTTTTCCAGTTTGGTGTTGAAATATTCAACTTCCTGGCCAGCGTCATCAATGCGGTACCATTTGAACTCGGCGGTTTTCAGCGTTTGACCGGTGGTCACTGCCTTGTACAGATAAGGGGTCGACGCATCGATTTCTTTGGTGAAAACGAACGGGGTGTGGATACGGGTGCCTGTCAGCTTGCCGGTATTGTTATCAGTTGGGATGTACAGGTTATGGTCCTGTGCCACAATCTCAATGCTGCCTTCACGGCTTTGCACATCAACAGAACCCTTGATGTCTGCACCGCCATCGTCTTTCAGCCACAGATAGACTGGAATTGCCATGTAAAACTCCTTATTACTTACTGAATGAAGTCGCTTGTTCCTGCGACCGATTTACTGTTTCTGACACCTGACAGGCATCGGCCTGTGGCACCAGACTGATTTCGACCCGCCGGTTGGCTGCGCGGCCTTCCGACGTATCGTTAGTCGCGATGGGGCGTGTCGCCCCGTATCCCTGTACGGCAAAACAGGTCGGCGAAACGTCGCTGGTTGACAGCATCCAGTCTCGTAACGCTTCAGCACGTTTGAGTGACAGAGTTTGGTTGGCCTGTGCATCACCAGTGATATCGGTGTGACCCGCCACCATAATCAGCCAGCCGGGTTTGGCTCTGATGTTTATGAGTGCATTAACCAGCATTTTCATGCTGCCGGGTTTGAGCTGGAATTTACCCACATCAAACAGTGACAAGCTGTCGAGACGCACGGTCTTCGGCGCTTGCTCTTCCACGAGAGTTAGAGCCGCCGGCGGTGGAATGTAGGTATCAATTGCCTGTTGCACGGCTAACCACAGACGTTGCCCTGGATATAACCCCAAACTGTATCGCAGTGGTTCTCCCTGCCGTTGCCAACGTTCAAGCAACAAGGCATCTTGTTGAAGAACAGCAAGTGCTTGCGATTTGGGGACATAATGATCCATTGGGATGGCTCGCCAGCGCTGCAAATCTGCCCCAACCTGTTGGATCAGGCTCCTATTATTAGCAATAGAGAACCCGACTGCCGCCAGTGTGCAGAACATAAGAAAGCGCACCAGATGACGAGAGGATCGCCCGCCTTGTACAGGCAAGGCATAAGGCGATAACAGTGGTAGCACCGCATCAGGAAAACGTTCTGACGTAACTAAGTTCATCTGAGTTTTAGGGAGATGAAGGCAGGTTCGGCGATAAAGCCAGTGAGCCCAAAGAGAACTACTTTCTCCGTTCGGATGACCTGTTCTCAGTGCAACGGCAAAAGGGTGTACCGGAAGATAAAGACGGTCAGTTTTCGCCAACTCATCCAGTAAGATTTCACGGATGAAAGTGAATGCCTGGCTGAGGATTGGAAAAGTCGTCAAGCTGGCTGATGTTAATTGCCATTCTTGCAGTGAAACGGGGGCTTCATCTGTTGGGCATACAACAGTGCCGCTTCCGTGCACAATACTCCATGGCGTTTCAGGTCCCGAAAACTGGCAGTTCAGCACCACGGGTAATTGGAAACCTGTCATCGACTTTAGATGTTTAACCTGTTGGCGCAGTGTTTTAAGCGAAGCCCGCAGAACGGCCACATCTTGATGCTGATCCGGTAAGCAGGTAAACATAATGGAAAGCTGCCCTAGCTGGTTAGGCTGCTCAGCCTGAATGTCACGTACAATACTTGTGAGTGCGCCAACGTCGCCGACGCGAAGCCAGCAACCTTGACCGGTCTTCCTTAATGGCAACTCGTGGAACAGTTCATCCATCCCATCACCACATACCAGTACGATGGGATTCTGATTTTCAATGGGGGGTAAATCTGAGACAACAGGGTCCGTGGCTACGCTGAGATGGCGACGCCACGCGAAGACACCTGCAGTCATGATGATCACCAACGTGACCAATCCCTTTAACCAAGTTGCAATCGGGAAGAAGTTCCACATCAGCCATAACAACACAATGGCACTGATGAGTACGTGAAACACCCTAGAGACGATGGCTGTTTTATGCATTAGTGGCGCAACTCCGGCATCTGAGCAGACAACAACGTTTGCAACCAGTGATGCCCTCCCCACCAGACGCCCGCCGTTAGCACTACAGCAAAGATGACCCAAAACCAAACCGAGCGTAGCAGGCTGTAGTGCCGACGGCCGGTTTTGTGGACTATCAGGGATAAACCGATATCCGGTGGTGAAACACGTTCGTTCAAGGCTTTCAGCGTTTCATCTCTCTGGGTCTGGCTAACCGTTTTCACGCTGTACAGCCCCTGAAAACCGAGAGAAAGCACCCGGTGATAGCACGTCAATACCGCAGTGATAGGCGCGGGTTGACGTAGCACTTCAGCAATACGATCCCAAATTGCCTCACCCGCATGTAGCGAACCAAAAAAACGTGCCTGAAGCGGGGCTGCTCGCCAAGCACGCTGCCCCTCGTCAGCACTGATAGCCCCACTGTCATCGGTACCCACTGATTTACGGCTCATCACTGTTTCATCAAGCAGAGCACACTGCGCATAGGAAATATGCTCAATACTGGCGTCGTCGTATCCCGCTTTTTTCAGCGTTTCACGAACATTCTCAACCTGCTTTAGACAATTTTGATAGAGCGCATTACCATCAGGCGTGACAGCACCATGGCGCAGCAAGGTGACCGTTAGCCAGGTTTCCGTCATTAATTGGTCAATATCGATTTCTTGTCTCATGAACGTAACACCGCAAATAGTTCAAGTTCCAGAGCGCCCAGAAGAGACGGGACATAGAACATGCATACGCCTTGGTCCAGCATGTCGTGGGCAGCCACACTTTCCATGTCGAGTGCAAAATACTGATTTTCCAGACGTACGGGCAATGCAGCAGGGACTCGACTAACAGCAATCAGTGGAATGCCGTTAAGTGCCGCGCTGTAGATCTCATTCACTTCATCTGGGGAACCGGCTTTACAAAGTGCAGGGAATCGCTCCGCAATTTGCCACGCAGGAATATCAGAACGAACAGACAGATAAAAATCAGCGTCTTCACGTAAACGAGCATCGTGCAAGGATGCTTTCCATGTTTGCTCATCAGGACGTGACATTTCCAAAGCTATCACCCTAGATGGCAAGCTGGCTTCTAATAGGTTCGTGATGAGATCAAACAACGGCGGGAAGGTATTTCCTGGTTCTGCATGATCATACCCAGGTATCGCGTCAAGGTCGCTGTCGAGGGAGAAGGTCAGCATACTCCCCGCCAAACGAGCCAATTCAGCCCATACCTGCTCAGGATGACGAGCGGGAAAACGTTCATATTCAGTCAGAACACGGGCATGAGAGTTGAGAGCATTGAGCAGCCAGAAGAGAGAAACATCAGCCACTGCGAAATCAGCCAAGCGTTCGTTACTTTCACGACGCATCGACATCAAACGCTGGCGGCGTGACCGTAATTGACGATTCAGTAAAACCAGACGTTCACGTAAAGCGAAACTGGCAGAGAAAAGTGCCATCGGAGGAATGAAGGTAGGATCCTGACGCCATCCCCCCTGCCCGTCACGAACTAAACGAGTCACCGCGCAGGTCTTCCACGACTCATTATTTTCATGTTGATAACGGACGGACAGATTAAAATGCGCCACTGCCATGGATTCTTCTTCAGAACCAAAGACATCAGGAACCGTAACCCACCCTTCGCGGTAACGCAGAGGTCGCTCAGCAGCCGATGCCTCCTGCTGTACATTAGACATCCCCGTTTGCATCAACGGCAGCGCAAGAACAACGGTCACTGACTCTTGAGCAACAAGTTGCTCAGAGTTAAGTTCTCGGACTTCAGGGGATAAATCACTGTTTAACGTATCAACCAAGGTGCCATCAGGAAGCCAGAGCCGAAGGTGCCGGATTTGTATCAGTCCAGAAGACAGTAAATTGTCATCAAACTCCACCTTTTCCGCGCCCCACGGGAATGGGGAAGCCAGTGCTGACACGCCGGCACTCCTGAAGGATTCCCACTCGGACTGTTGCTGGAACTGCTGAGGGGACAGCAATGCCCCCTCGCTCCATAACGGACGATAAATTTTCATCGTATCTGCGTTTATGCCTTAGCCTTCGGCATCTGCGAAACCAATGACAGATTCACATCCATGCCTTCAACCTGGAAGTGCGGCACGGCATACAGCTTGACGCGGAAGAAGCCTGGGTTGTCTTCGATATCTTCGACAGTCACTTTCGCATCGCGCAGTGGATGGGAAGCCTGTAAGTCATCACCCGGATCAGTCATTTCCGTCACCAGCGTGCGGATCCAGTTATTCAGTTCCAACTCCAACAAACGGCGGTCTTTGGTGGTACCGATATTTTCGCGCTGAATAAGTTTCAGATAATGGGCAATGCGTGAGAGCAAGAAGATATACGGCAAACGGGCGTTGATACGGCTGTTGGCGGTGGCATCAGCGGTGTCATACAGCGCCGGTTTCTGGGCAGAGTTAGCCGAGAAAAAGCAGGAGTAATCACGGTTTTTGTAGTACGACAGTGGGATAAAGCCCAAATTAGCGAACTCAAATTCGCGAGTTTCCGGGATCATCACTTCTGACGGGATTTTGACCTGATTACCGGTCCCCAAATCGTACAGATGGATAGGTAAGTTAGTGACTGCACCACCGGCCTGAGGGCCACGGATCTGCACACACCAGCCATTTTTAATGAAGCTTTTCACCATATTGGCGGCAAAGGCAAACGAGGCATTGGTCCACAGATAACGGTCGTGGTCTGGGCCTTTCACCTGCTCAACATAGTTAAAGCTGCGCACCGGCACGGTGTCCGGGCCATATGGCAAGCGCCCCAGCACGCGCGGCATAGTCAGGCCGATATAGCGTGAATCATCGGAGTCGCGGAAAGCTTTCCACTTGATGTATTCGGCACGGTCGAAATAGTTACCAATATCTTTGATGGCAGCCACTTCTTCCATGTTCTCTTTACCAAAGAACTCGGGGCCAACCGAACCGATAAACGGCATATGGGCTGCCGCTGCAACCTTGGAGATATTGCGCAATAAGGCGATATCTTGCGGGCTACGGTCAAATTCGTAGTTAGAAATCGCGGCGGCAATTGGCTCGCCACCTGGGGTGTCATATTCCTGAATGTAAGTCTGAGTGTAGAGGCCACTTTGCACGATTTCAGGGGCGTCTTCAAAATCCTGAACCAAATGATCTTTACTGATATCCAGCAGTTCGATTCGCACGTTTTGACGGAAATCGGTTTGATCAATAAGGGATTTCACACCACGCCAAGTGGACTCTACACGTTGGAAATCGGGGTGATGCATCACTGCATCCAACTGACGACTGATTTGGTCATCCAGTGCCGCAATGTGGCCATCCAGCAGGGTTTTATCCAGTTTTTCTACTTTTTTCGACGATTGCTTCAGCAAGTCTAAAAAGACACTGACGGCGGCAGTCACACGCTCATCCGTGGTCGCTTCTGCCAGCGCATCACTGTTCTGGAAAGCATCAAGCCCCGTCAATGAGGAGACCGGATTTAGACTGATTTTTTCAAATAAAGAAGCATAAACCCCTTGCGCTAAGGGACGGTTTTTTTCTAATACGGTCGCATTACCCTGCGCACTATTTTCCTGTACAGACATCAACATATTCCTTTTCTTCTTTCTAATGACAAGCAGCCAATCTGATGATTAACAGTCTTTTGGGGCCAATGCCGCCAGCTCAGCACGCAGCTCATCGCTCAGTGCTTCGTCTTTAAGGATATTTTCCAATTCACGACGGAAAGTGGCGTTGTCCAGCAGATTGGATTTGAGGTCACGTAGCAGGTTGCGCATTGCCAATAAGGCACGTAGTTGCGGGATTTGACGGGCCACACTTTCCGGCTCGAAATCTTTCATGTCACGGAAAGTCAGGGCAACGGCGGTATCGGTGTTATCGCCAGCCAAGGTATCAGGGACAGCGAGTTTCAGACTCGGTTGGAATTCAGCCAAAACACTATTAAAATTGTTTTTGTTGATATTGAGCTTTTCACGCTCAGACAGTGGGCGCTGTTCCTGACCATTGCTGTAATCCCCCATCACCAACAACTTCAAAGGCAGTTCCATTTTCTTTTGGGCACCGCCAGTGTGTAGATCTAATTTAATATTAATGCGTGCTTTTGGTATTTCATTTTGAAAGCTTGAAGAGGACATCGACTTTCCTTATTAAGGGAAGGAAACTTAAGAAATCCACCGCTGAGAAAATGAATAAAAATAATCTACATTACCTGGCACAGCATTCACCACCCGCTGATTAACTCAGCGCGTATTAAAGTAAAAAACGCTTTGTAGATATCCCTATCCATTCACCGGATGGCATGAAACAGTATCAGACAGGTATTTTTCACACGCATTAGCATATCAATTAAATACCGATGCGCGCAGTGTAGAAACGTTAGCCATCTAACACCAATGAGTTAAATGTAACAAAAAGTAACAGTTTATGTTTCAAAAAAAACGCAACATCACACTGATGTATAAGACATTTCTTACAACGCAAAGTTAACTCACTACGATTAAAGGAATTAATAAACATCATAAAAATTAAACAGAGAGTTTATGAAGCTTATTGTAGGAACGTGCCTACAAATATTTTCTTCAGAAATGTGATGTGTATTCGGGGTATTTTAGAACTAAAGAGGTTCACAAGAGTTTTATCTATTATTATCGTGAATAAGTTAACCTATAATAACGTAAAAATGACTTATCAATGGGCAACACTATTGTATATTACAGTCTATTCAATTCACGAAAAGAGGTGAGTGGAAAATTTAAGCGGATGAGACCTCATTTACGCTGATAAATACATTTACCAATATTTAATGAGTACAATAATATCGTTTAATAACAACACATCAGGTGGTTTATTTCGATTTCTAGTCTGGGCACCATCTTTAAAGAAACCAGCTTAACAGCTGGTTTTTGCTTTCTGAGGTTTGGGCTTATGTTCGTGTAGATTGGCCGCAACGACTGCCCCATGGTTGAAGATATGGTGCGAAAAAAACTGGCAATGTCATTTTTTCGTCTATTCAACAAGTTATTGTCGCATGAGCCAATCTGCGATAATAGCTAGCGGAATTCCTTTTCTTTCAATCAATTACCTTTGGTTAAATAATCCAAAACATCTTGTACCCGATACCATTCCATCCAGGTTTTATCGTCCAGCGGCTGTTGTGTATGATTCTCCACCGCGGATACCAACTCCAGCATCTCCAAAGAGTCGATATGCAAATCAAGAATCAGGCGCGCTTGTAAATCTAAGCTTTGTGCTGCGCCAGCATAAGCTCGGATCTGGGCTAATTCTGATTTAAGCCAACACTCCTGAGGGTTTATCTGGCTCATCAATTCGTCTCTGGCGGGTTCATGGGTTGCTTATCGGCCGGAAGGCTCTTGCTGCTAACCTGATGTGTATCACTCATCTTATAATCGAGTTTACGGTTAAGGTCGCGAACTTGCCCTCCTCGGGTTAGTGTTACCGAAGTATCACTGTATTGCTGGAGTGGCGCAAACCCGGCGGCATTTCCTCTCAGACCAACAAATTGATTTCCTTGAGCATTAAGCGAAAACGGGCGTTTTGGCTGCTTGACACTGACCGTATCTTGTTCCTGAATATTCTTCTCTACACCCATTTCAGATTCAGATGACGTGGTATTTTTCGGGGTCAACTGATACGAGTCATTTAGCCTGTAAGTCTGTAACCTGCTGAGGTTGCTAGTCTGCCCTCCCCGGGTCAGTGTCACCTGAGGCACTTCGCTATACTTTTGAAGTGCTGGCGTTTTAGCTGCATCCCCTGCAAGACCCATAAATGCGTTACCTTGAGAGCTAAGATGCCGTACGGGTGAATCCTCTTTCTGACTCACCAGAGGTTGGCTCTGCACTTTTTTATCCTGCATAACGCGTAGGGCTTGTTGTACCAATTTAGGGGATAGCAACGAGGAATCATCAAAATTAGTGAATGTCTGGCCCGATAAGTCAGCCGCCTCAATCGGTATTTGTGCGGCAGGCGTACTCTGTGGTTCAACAACTGCATCAGTGCCGGACAGATAAAGAGTCGCCGTTGTAATATAATTTGGGGTGCTTTGTAAGCTCCCACCTGGGGCTACCCGCTCTGGTAGTGATTTTACCTCTTTTAAATCGTTCACAAGAGAAGTAAGAGTACCGGTTAAACGGTTTAACTGTTCGTCAAGTTTCGTATCATTGCCAGTAATAAAAATAAAACTGTTAATAATATCACCCGGTGAAGAATTAGCTCTACCGGCGGAAGCAGCTGACGGCGGCCCCATATCATAGTCGGGCGGGGGAGAGTCGGCCAACCTTGCACTCACCTCAGGTTGTGATGCTTGTCTGCTCGGAGTTTTCAATTGCGGATTCAAGTCTGCTATTAATTGCGTTTTATGTTCCAACTCACTGATCAATGAATTCATTTTTACAGCTTTATCGCCTGCCCGCTTGAACCCAAAAAATTGTTGTTTCAGCGAGTTGATCATCTCGTCATTTGATTTTTTTTGGTCAGTATAAAGATACCCTTCTACCGCCGTAGGATCGTCCCGTAGCTTTTGCAAAGACTCATCCGACACTTTCCCCTCTAACTTGAGAATAATGTCCGGATAGACATATTGTTTAAGGTACTCGGAACAAAACTTATCCAAACGCCCCGTTTGTTCGGTGTGATTGCTTAATTCCATTTTATTAAAAATAGCAGACACAAAATCCATCACTACTTTATATGTAGAATCCTTATTAGCCCTTAAATCCGGCTGTTCGGAAAACTTAACCATCGAATGGTAGAAACTCTGCGCACTCTTCGCCAGTTTTACATCCTTCTTGTCATCAGGTAATAGGCTAAATAGGGTCAGCGTAACTTTGGCCCCACATTTTACTGTTGTGTTTTTCAGATCACGGCTAGAATCTTGACCCGTTGCTTTAATAAATTTATTAAAACCCTGAGTGTTAGAATTTTGACTTTTCAGATGTTCTAAGAAGATAGTCGCGTGGCTGGCCTTATTTATATCCCCCAATAATTGGCCATTAGCAGAACTCTGGCTGAAACTAAAAACATTATTATTTAGTTTTTCAGCAGAAGAAAGTGGATAGGATTGTTGATCGCCAGATGAAATTCCGCGGATACTATTAGCAACAGAGTTCTGGGTATTAATAGATGGCTCGCTAGAAAAAGAAGACCGATTACTGGATACCGTAGTATTATGGTTTGTTGTGGGCGATATTAACATAACTCATTTACCTTATCTAAATAGCTTTAAAATTTTCACACCGAACGGGCAAGCTTGCAAAAAAAAAAATACCCAACGCCCTATTTTTACTACTATTTTTATTTATTAAGAAGTTCACATAATAGTCATAAAATATTACACAACTTGAAATAGCGGCAGGTCATAAACTGCCACTATTTATTTATTGGAAATATCCAGCATTATAACGGTGTAAATCTTCCGTCATTTTTGTTAGCAACTGAATCATGGTTTCAAAGGTACTATTATCCTGACGAAACCGTTCCAACAGTTGTGACACGCTATTATTGACGGAGCTTTTTTGGCTATCAATAGCAGTTTGTAGGCTCTGGAAAACTTGCGACTGCATTTCATTCCCATTCCAAGGGCCTTTGATATTAGATATACTTGAGAAAATATTTCTGATAGGTTCCAAATTGGGTACTATCTGAATAGTAATTTCATCCGACGTATGCGGTGGTCTTCGCACAATAAAACCGTCTCCCAGTTTTTTCGTCCAGAAATCTAATGTTTTTTCATCCCCTTTAAAAATATGAATAGGTATTGTATCGTTATTCCATTGAGACCATTCTTTATAATCATTTGTGTTTTGGACTGAATATACGGTGTAACCTTGCAATCCCTTATGCAAACTTTTCGCAAAGTCTTCGGCCTCGAATACTATCTTTCCATCTTTGCCAGCAGAAATGAAATTGCTAATTGTCCCGAGTGCTGTATTAACATCCTTCATAAATTTGGCGGCACCCTCATTAATTTTGGCGTAATTTGTCTGATAGTCGCCATGTATTGAGGAAATCAAATCTTTCAGTGCCTCTATATGCGGTGGCGACCCTACCTCACCAGCATCTGCAACAGCCCGTTTCACTCTGCTTGCGGCGGCACCATGAGCATCACTACTTTGCTTTAAGTTGCGCCCCAACTGACGAGACGCCTCCATTGTCTTATCTGCATCAGTTGAAACAGAGTTCTCGCCCAACAAAACATATGAATCAGACTTTGGCGAAGGGAGTAAATGGCTATTGCTGTCCAGCAACTGTTGCGCATAAGTATAAGGATCGGCCTGAAATTGCGGCTGGATAGATAACTTCATATCCTGCAAGGACATTACCTGCTTGTTGTCTTTGATGTCAGTCGTGACGGGCATCTTCGCGCTATGCATCCGTTCCGGCGCATGTTGTGGGAATGAAATAGAAGTTGTCATATCGATTCCTATTTAACCCTTCACCAGGCTTTGGTTAGTTCGAACGGTGGCATCACGCATGGCGCTGATATGGCCACGGATCTCTTTCATCGTCTCAGTGCTTTTCTCAATCTGCTTCTCTTTATCACTGGCAATTCCGCGCGTAATATCTGCTGCGGCGCTCTGCATCATTTTGTCCGCTTCAGCCTCTTTGACTGCCGAGGTATTAGAAGCGCTCGACAACTGACCGGCGTTATCAGACATTCGCGTCATTTGATCAGTAACACTGCCTAACGTGCGGTATTTATTGGTCTGCTGATCGTATTTCTGCCGATGAAGATCGCCCTGGTTTTGTGTTTCATTAACCCTTTGCTGCTGCTGCTTAAATTGTGCCTCTTGCGCCGGATTTGGCGTTGTGGCTTGCTGCATGGGATTTCCATCCGCACTAGTACGGATAACACTGCTCTTAGCCGTCCCTTCTGTTTGATTCATATTAAGTGACAGTTTTTTGGCATCAACACTGTGCTGATTTGCTGGCTTCAGATGACTCTTAACTATCTGATTCTGCTTAAATAAGCCACCTGCCTGTAACCCAGTACCAACGCCGGTAATTGCCATTGAGGTAGCAAAACCGATAACAGCACTATGGTAGATTTGCTGCCCTTCACGGATGGTTGACTCTGCCGCTTTCTCCGTCATTTCGGCACTGAGAGCGGAAAACATATTATTAATACGGCGCTCGGAGATATTGAGCTCCGCCATAACCTGGCGCAGCATACTGAGCAAAAAGCGCATCATGTCATTGGTTTGGATACCCACAAATTCGCGCTGCTTTGCTGAGTCCAAAGATTCAACTTTATTATTACCCTCTGCCAGCCCTGTCCGAGCCGTATTCATCTCTTTCAATAAAGAGCTCCCCAGCAACATCTGAGCCGCAGAAGCCAAATTGCGTTGCTCTTCATCATCCGTTGCCAGCGCATCCAGCAAGCTACCCGCACTCTTATCGGTTATAGCCGCTTCCCGCTGCATCACTGTGGTCAATGTTTGTTTGAATCCCTCTGGCGTGGTTAAAAACGCAATACGCAAATCATCCAAACTCTCGGTATTTTCCGGTGCTTCCAAGCCATCAAGCTGTGACAGCATCAAGTCATGATTAACCGCAGTCAGAGGAGCCGCCAGTTGTGGTTTCCCGAAAACACTGGCGAAATCGGTCATGGTTGCCGACTTAACATCGTGCAGACTCAGTTTGCTCGTGGTATTTTGCGCAGCCTCCATTGGGGCCATCAACGGCGCAAGATTTGGATTAATCTTGACGCCAGAAAAAGTAGGTGTTTGTTGGATAGTGTTCATAAATAGTTTCCCTGAAATTAAGCAAAGCTGCTTTTCATCATGTTGGCTTTTGCATTGCCGGATTCATTCAACGCCGAGATCATGCCTTCAAACATCTCATTGATCTGGTCATAACTTTTAGACATGGTCTTAATCAATGCCTTTAATAATTCGTCGATGGCCTGGATGACTGCATTGTTCAGCATCATATGTGCCAACATCTCTTTCATATCGCCAATCAAGCTACTGGCATGTAAATTCAGCCCACCACTGACGGCGGTATTGGTCACCCCTAGCGCCATATTGGTGCCATTAAGGCCCATTTCGACTTTACGGGCGGTCACATTCGTCACTTTGCCCACATTGCTGGCCTTGTCAGCGGCTTTTGCCACATCGTCTGTTTTGTCAGCAATTTTCGCCAACGGCTTACTGAGATTCGTGGCCTTACTCCCCACCTTACCCATGCTGTTGACGAACTCGCGAGGCAGCGCTTTCACAGCACTTTTCATCAGGTTAGCCACATGTTGACTGGCATTTTTCGCGACTTTCGCCACAACCTGACCGGCATTTTTGACAAATGAGGAGATAGAAAAGAGAGAAATCGCGAGGAATGCGACAGCCGCCAGCACCATGCCCATAATATTGCCAATCTCTTTGGCTTTCTCTTCCGGTACGCCGAACTGAATCAGCATATCGGTAATACCCGATGAGATTTCCGTCGCCAGCATCTGCATCAAACTGCTGTTTCCGGTTTCTTGCAGCACAATATCGGCGACTGTCATGGCAATACCAATTGCCGCGATGGCCAACGTCAGTGGTGCCGCAGTACCAAAGGAGGCGACAGTTGCTACAACTGACACCGCCAACATGATGTAACCAAAGACTTTACTGGCACAGGAAGCCGCTTTATTTGCCTCATCAGCTTTACGCTGCGCCTCTTCGGCTTCTTCAGCTTTTTTCTCTGAATCTTTACGAGAGGCCTCACTGATGGTTTCCATCACCTCTTGCTGCTGGCGCATGTTTTTAATGGAATCATCATTCAGCGCTTTTTTCAGTTGCGCGGTTAGCAATGTCAGTATTGCTAACGAACTCTCCCAGCGCTCGCCCTCAATTTGTGGCGGGCGGGTAGAGTTTTCAATAAAACTGTTGATTTCTTTACGATTATTATCTGCCTGCTGGGCTATTACGGTCGCCTGACTCAGCATTTGCTTATAGTTATTGTTAGCCTGTACAGTATTAAATTGGGCTGCTTCCAGTTTGCCGTCTAGCACGGTGAGATTATTGGACAGTTGCTGGCTACTTGCCTGTAATGCATTTTGCTTGCTGGTCAGTGCCCTGATAGTCTCCGTCAGCAACTGATGCTGTTGTTGCTGTTCGGGAGTCTGCGCGGATGTAGGTGTTGGTGCTGGTGTTGGTGTTGGTGTTGAAAGTGCTTTGAGATCAGACGTCGCCTGGCTCAAGTTTTGCTGCACTTGTGTCAATTGCTTATTAGTATCAACACGTTGTTCCTGAGTACTTTGCATCTGCTGTGTTAGTGCTTTCACGGCCGCTTTACTTTGCAGAAAAGCCTGCTCGCACTCTGTAGCCTTATCATTTACGTTCTGTAGCTCACCGGTACCTTTTTCCAGCTCCGACAACAGTTTCTCACCCTGAGCACGCAAAGAAGTGGATTCGGCATTAATCATTTGCAGACGTCCGCGCAACTCGCTCAGATTGCCATCATGTAATAGCTGGCGCAGTGTCGCCATTGAGCCAATCAGTGATGCTGTAGCGTTAAAGCCGGAGGACTTGCTGGGGGTATTTGAGTTTGCCTTAGCATACATTCTGGCACTGACATTCTCTTCTGCCGGTTGCTGATAAACTGCCGCCCCAGAGGAAGCCTGAGCCAAAGTCATCTTTGGCTTCGCCAGTTGCGGTTCCCCCTCGTGGCGATGACGGCGCTCCTGCTCTGTTGATGCCAGTTCCCGACAGGCATCCTCCAGAGCCAAGAGATTTTTGGTGCTGTCATCACGTATCTGATTAATATTCACGCCCTGAGTAAATGTGTGAATACTATTAATACGTTCACAGCTGGCCTGCGTTATATCTACCATAGAATATGTTTACCTTATTCAATCAGAATTATTCTTCTGCTGGTTCATTTTCTGTCAGGTTTTTCTTTAATGCAGTCAAATAAACAGAGGATTTTTGTTTCAACTCCGAATCATTACTGCCATTAAAAGTACTTTCAAAACAATGCAACGCAGCACTACTTTTTTTCATCATTAAATTACACTGCCCGGCATGAAATAATGGGCGGTAGTCATTCTTTGCCAGGATAAAAGCCAAAGAATAAAGTTCCGCAGATTTCTCATAACGTTTTGTCAATTGATAAACCGCCGCTAATCCCATGATATAATCAGTATTATAAAAATCATAAATACTGAGAAAACGGAAAAATGTTTCTGCTTCATCCAATTTACCTTGCTGGTAAAATTCGTAAGCATAGGCATAAAGCCCGTCCATGGTGCTTTGTGGAATACCATGAATATCTTTATAACTGGCACCATCCATTAATGCCTGGCAAAGTTCGTCAAAAACAATATCCATATCTTCACTTTGACTTTGTGCTGCATCATGCTTCTGGTTCATATACTCTCCTGATTAATAATATGAGAAATATGATGCAACGCTGATGTTTGCATCATAGATAATTAGAGCGGGTAGTTCTTATAAAAAGCGATTCAAGTTAATGGTGTTGACTGTCATCAGTTTCTGACGCGCAAGCTTGCTGCGCAGCATGATTTTCCTCTAGCTGCTTGAGTGCGGCATCAACATCAATGCCCATGCTTTCCAGTTCAATACGTATCAGCCAGTTAATGATTTGCATTACATCATCCAGCCCCTGTTCATCAATAAAACTGTCTTTGCGATAATTTCGCCATAGCTGTCGTGCTAAGGGAATATCCCTTACAACTGGCACGCCTTGCTGTTCGGCGTAGGTAATTATCGCTTTTGCCTGTAATCCCCGATTTTTCATCATAATAAATGGCAGCGGCGCTATGTCAGTATTAAAATAAATTGCCATGGCAATATGTGTTGGATTAGCCATGATAAAAGTCGAGTCACGAACATTCGATTTTATCTCCTCTGACAATAATTCCTGATGCAAACCTCTACGGGTACTTTTAATATGAGGATCGCCATCATTATCTTTGCGCTCTTTTTTCACCTCCTGCTTTTCCATTTTTAAATCTTTCATAAATAAGAAAAACTCAGTCATGGTGTCAATGAGTAAAATCAATAATGCCACGGCCAGGAACACGATAATAAAAGTAATACATAGGTGTGCCCACTGACCAATCATTCCATTAATTGTCGTGCGGTAGAGCATGAATATCTCCTGCCGCCAAAGAATAAAGAACAGTATTGCTGATATGCTAAAGACCAATAAATAAAGAAATGCTTTCACCAATTCTTTTAATGAGCGCAGAGAAAAGATTTTTTTAAAACCAGAAATCGGGTTTAGGTGAGAAAAATCAATTTTTAATGCTTCTGTCGCCAAACGGAAACGGCTTTGTAGCAACGAAATAATAGCCCCCGGTAAAAAACAGGCCAATAACACCGGGACAACCGCTTGCAAAAATAAGCTGTAAAGCTCGTCCAGTAATGCCTCGACACCTATTGAAGAAGGTGAGAGCAAAATTTTTTGCAGTAAACTGCCTAATCCAAATAAGCTGGAAAAACCCGAAATAGCAAAAGCCCCTGCAACCAATACCACTGCGGCAACCATATCCTTACTTTTAAAACTTTGCCCTTTCTTTGCCGAGTCACGAATCTTTTTGTCTGTGGGTTTTTCTGTTTTTTCCGCCATGATATCTCTTCGTGATTATTGCTACTTAATACCAAAAATATTGTGCAGCGGACTCAGAGAGATCATATTGGCCAAAATTGAGGGGATCTCATTTTGGAAATAGAGCAGGAAGACCATAAATGCAACAACAGATTTAATCGTTAATGATAAGGAAAAGGCATTAAGCTGTGGGCAAAAACGAGAATAAAGGCCCAGCGCTACCTCAGTAATAAACAAAGTCACCAGTATGGGCGCGGCGAGAATAATACTCTGTTGCACTAACTGATTAAGCCAGCGCCCCAATGACAGGCTATCAAAATGGGAAAATCCAGCAGCAAAAGGCAACAGACGGTAGCTCTCGACAAGGGCCTGCGCCAATTTGTACATTCCCCCTTGGGCAAGAAATATCATCACCACAATATGGCTAACTAACACCGACATCTCGGAAGATTCCACACCATTGGCGGGGTCGATGGTGTCACTGATAGTGGCCCCACGCTGGTTATCGATCAGCTCACCAATAATATTGGCAATAAGAAATGGTAAACTTAGGATGAAAGCCAGCACCAAACCGATCGCCAATTCATAAAGGATCATTTCACTGAGATTGACTTCTTCCCAGTTAATTTCACGTGCGGAAAACAATGGCCACAAACCCAGTGCCAGAAAAATGGCAACACAGTTTTTAATTATGCTGCTGTTGAGCAATTTGCTACTGAGAAAAGGCAAGAAAAAGAACAATGGCGCAATCCGCACCCAAGCCAATGCCAACTTCATCAGTTCCGTCTGAAATGTAGAATAGAGCGACACATAAAAAGCCAGCATCTCGTGTTCCATCACCCCACTCCTGCGGGTGATAATGCGATAGCCAGCACTTCAGTAGCAAAATTCATGACCTTGTCAGACAACCAGCCCGAGATCATAAACAGTGATCCAAATACCGCGAGCAGTTTGATGCCAAATGGCAGTGTCTGCTCCTGAAGCTGTGTTACGGTCTGAATCAGACCAACTAATAGGCCAACGGCCGTCGCCACCATCACCGGGATCGCCGAGAGCAACACAATAAGCAACATAGCTTTATTACTGGCGTAAATAATTTCGTCCATAAGTGAGTTACCTTGCTAATGCTGCGCCAGCTCCATGTATTGCATAATCAACCCCTTGGAAATCAGCGACCAACCGTCGATTGCCACGAACAAGATCAGTTTTACCGGAACAGAAATAGTGACCGGGCTCATCATCATCATCCCCAGCGCGAGCAGAATGCTAGAGATAATCAGGTCTATCACCACAAAGGGCAGATAGATGTAAAACCCAATTTCAAACGCCGATTTAATTTCGCTCAGTGCATAAGCGGGCAGTAGGGAAAACAGCGTCGGCTCGCGAGTCTCCATTTCAGCTATCGCCTCATCCTCACTACGCCCTTGTTGCAATGATTCAAAAAAGGTGAGCAATTCCGGATCGGAATATTTCTTCAGATAAGCTTTGTAACTACCAAGCCCCCCTTCAACAAAATTATCCACAGACTCGACATTGCTGAAATCAACCTTTTCGGCGCTCATATAGTGATGCACATCCTGAATCACCGGCATCATCACAAACATTGATAACAGTAATGCAATTCCATTAAGCGTTAAGCTGGAGGGCACCTGTTGCACACCCATCGCATTACGGACCATGATGAGTACGATAGATATTTTCAGGTAACACGTCCCCGCCGCGATGATAAAAGGCAGTAACGTAGAAAATGCGACAATCGCCAGTAAGGGGATATCTCCCGGTATCGGTGGCATAGTGTTATGCCCCCAAGCTGACCGGGCACGCCAACTTTGTGACCTCCAGACCAAGTTCTTCGCCATTGCCGATGTAAATAAGTTCCCCTTCAGCCACCAGTTGCTTATTGGCGTAGACTTTCACTTCACGGTCTTTATCTGCGCCGAGTGTGTATACCGACCCCGGCTGGATATGAATCAACTCTTCAAACGGAATTTCGCTGTGACCCAGCACAAAGGTCAATTTCACTGTCAATTTGGCCACATCGAAACGGCCCACTACATTCTCGGGTAGCATTTCATCCAGTGTTGGTTCCGTATCTTGTGTTGCCTGCATATCATCAATATTCTCTTCTACCACGAACACACCCTCTTGCTGTTTTTGAAAGCGAGCCACCGGGCGGCCCATTACTGTTAAGTACAATTGCAATTGCTGAATACAGAGCACATCGCGCAATGCCAATGACTGTAATAACCGGGCGCTGATATGGCTGTATCCCAGCACCCAGTCAACCGGCTGAGTAACACTTTTCCGTAGCAACGACTTAGCGGGTACCGCCTCAAGCAAGCTGAAAGGAGAGGCGATTAGCACTGTTCCAAGTGTTGACTCCTCCACGGTCAGCCATGGCTGACTGGCTGCTTCGCCATCAATAACGTCAAGACTTACCACGCGGAATGTATCGGCGAAAAAAGTCCGACAGCCATTTTCTTGAGTGAAAATCCTCACAAGACTTTGATTATCAAGCTCCTGCCAGGCGCAACTGTTCAGTTGGGGCCAGCGGAAACGACACCAACTGTCCACGGGCACCAGTGCCGAAAATTTCTCTGTCGCACTGCTCAGTTCCAATCGGAAGTAACGTTCTCCAGCTTGCGGTGTGATGGCATTTCTGTCTGGCTGATAACACTGCTGCCAATGCCTAACCTGAATCTGGCGCTTACTGAGCCGACGGATATTGAGCATCATGATGTTTCATCCTCTTGATCGGGATGTTGCTGACCACGACGCGGTTCATCGTGCTGTTCATCACGAAATTGCAGTGAATTTTCCGATGCCAACCAATGGTGTTTATCTTGTAAAGCATGCTGAACTTCCGCACTACTGGTCATGGCAGTAAGCTCACCTGCACGGGACAATTCGAACGTGACCACCGGGCTGTTTTTCCACTGAGTAAAGGTGTAACTCAAGGTGCGATGCTCGACTGTCAGCTTAGCCTCTGTTGCCGCTGACTCGGGCGGCGCAGATATAAATGTCGCCGGTGCGGCTTTTACCACGTCAGGCTGAGTGACCGTGGGGGTCTGAGCGACAAGTTGTGGCATAACCGGCACAAATGCTTGGTCAGGAACTAATGCATTTTCCTTTGTTTCTAATTGCGGTAATTCACTCTGAGACTCAGGCGAGACCACCGGTATACTTTCATAAGCCGTTGGGTAAGACTGGCCCTCTTTATGCCCATCAGCAGTAGAAAAGACCGCCGCCACCGGAATTTCCAAATTATTCAAGCGCTCAGAAGTTGAGTGGGAAAGCGGCTGCCCACTGTTATCTCTCTGGGTCATATTCGGCTGGAGCTTTACTTCTGGCGCGACTGAATGACTCACGCAATCCACCACGGCGTGCGCAAGTAAAGCTGGCTGATTTTTTTCACCGACAGATTCTGTAACAACAGCGAGTTTCTCCTCCGTTTTTTCCGGAGCTTGTGGCTTCTCGACAATCCCATATCCCTGCGCCCAAACACTCGGCTTTTGTACAGGCGTTGAGTCCGGCAACTGCGCCATATTCGGTAGCACCAACTGTGTGCTTACCGGCATACTGTTTATCAGTATCATCGGAGAAAATGCTGAAGATACTAACTGTTCCTCCGCCTGTTTTTTGCGCTGCTTTGCTTTAGCCAGCAACTGCATCACTTTTTTTTGTGCTTCCTGTTGGACAAATGTCACGGCCTGCCCATTATCAGCACCTAACATTGCCGGCCGAGAAATAGCGGTTGATTCATCTTTCCGGATATCAGGAAGAGCGCTATTGGCTGCCTGCTTTATCGCCACCATATGTGGATAATTCCTCAATTTCGTGTTGCTGCTGAAGCTCTCTATTTAAACGCCTTCTGTTACTTTCCCGCTTCAGATAAGTTCGGAATTTTTCGTACCGATTATTGGTTTCCCGTAATTGGCACTGCATCTGCCTTTGCTTCTTCTCGAGTGTTATCTGTTCCGCCAGGATATTTTCTAAGTCATATAACTGACGGGCAATTTCAGCCAATAAAGCGGCCTTATGACGTTGGCGTTCAAAAAAAGCTTCGCGGGTTAACTCCGCAGCCTGGTCATACAGGCTGCTTTGAGTTTCCAACACTTGGATGCGCGTGCGGATATCGTGCTGCTGCTGTTGCAGTGCCTGTAGAGAACGGCGCAACATTTGCTGCTGTTGCTTGATTCGCTCCAGCCGCCGTTCCGTTAGGCTCAGCAGATTCTTTATCATCAGACTGCCAGCTCACTGAGCTTATTGAGCGTGACGGAGAACTCACCGGGTTCTTCCATCGATTGCTGCAAAAAAGCCTCAATAACGTCTCTGTTATCCAGCGCATGATCGTTATCGGTATTTTCACCACGCTGGTACTCTCCGAGATCAAGATAGAGCTGAATTTGCGCCAATCGTCCGAGCATATCGCGCGTTTTCGCCGCGTCCTGACGGTGCTGTGGTGTAGTGACCTTCGAAAACACACGGCTGATGCTATTTAGGATATCAATCGCTGGATAGTGACCGCGCCCGGCGAGTTGTGCGCTAAGGAAGATATGGCCGTCGATTATCGAGCGAATTTCATCGCCAATAGGATCAGGCTCCTCCTCACTCTCCAGCAACACGGTATAAAAAGCTGTAATAGACCCGTGCTGCAATGCACCGGGTCGTTCCAATAACAGTGGAAGCTGTTCGAATACCGACGCCGGGTAGCCGCGTCGGGCCGGAAGCTCCCCCGCCGCCAATGCCACATCTCGCAAAGCACGGGCATAACGCGTCATCGAGTCGACAAACAGCAGTACATCTTTGCCTTGATCACGAAAATATTCCGCCATCGCCGTTGCCAATAAAGCCGCATTACAGCGCTCAACCGCTGGACTGTCCGAAGTGGCATACACCAGAATGGTTTGCGCAGCACGCGGCGAGGCTTGCAATTCGTGGATGAACTCCGTCACCTCACGGCCCCGCTCACCAATTAACGCAACAACACAAATATCCGCCACAGCATGGTTCATAATCATGCTCATCAGAGAAGTTTTGCCGCTACCCGCCGCGGCAAAAATCCCCATACGCTGCCCTTGTCCACAGGTAAGCAGGCCGTCAATCGCTCTGACCCCCGTCACCAACGGAGTGGTAACCGGGCTGCGCAAATTAACACTGACCGGCAGGCTATCAACCCGACGCTGAGTCGTGAATGGTGGCTCTGACGATGCAGTTTCATCGCTGAGCACGCCCACTTTTTCTCCGGCGGAGTTGTAAATTTTTCCCGCCAGATGTTCCCCCATATCAAAGATAAAAGGCTGACCAGTAGGGCGGATCACCACTTCGCGCGTTAACCCCAAAGCTCGCCCAATCAAACTCAAGATGGTTAAGCCCTCCCTAAAACCGACCACTTGAGCTTTGGCAATTGTCTCAGGCTGACGTAAATCGCGTTCAATCAGACAGATTTCACCAATAAAAACCCCACGAAGCGGGGCCTCAATCAAGCAACCATGGATACGTGATGGGTGCGCGCAGTTTTCAAAGAGATTCATAAATCAGGCAGTGAGTAGTGTTGTTATTCGATGACTGCGCTCATAAAACTCGCTCAGGCTGTCAGCAAATAGCGTCGGGTCATTCATCGCCTCCGCACGTATAACAGCGGAAAGTACCAAAGTACTATCGACAAAATTCAATGACGGCTGTCCTACCTGAAAATTACGAGAGGTATATTCCAGCAACTCGCTTAATAATGAATGACCGAGAGCTTCAAGATGCCCCATTTGGCATTCATAAATATTACTCCACAAGATAATATCGTTGGTTAACAGGTCAACGTTAATAGGCGGCGCAGCATTCAACTCCAATTGAATAGTTGAATGACAATCAAGCTGCGGGTTAATTAAGTCCTGACGTCCTTCCGTGGATAAAAAAGTATTTAATGCATCAACAAAACGGTATTTCATAGTATTTCCTCTCTACACTGTTTTAATTACATTCACTTTCACAGTCTCAGATATCTCATTAAATGAGAGGACCTCCAGTTCTGGAAAACGACTTTCAAGAATTTTTTTCACAAACCGACGTATATCCACCGGCACAAGTACATTCATATCGCGAATAGAGAGATAACTGTTTTCGATAGCCAGGGAGAAGGCCTGAATAATTTCATCGGTTTTCTCCGGAGTCAGGCTGAGAAAGCCGCCGCCAGACGCTTGGCGAATCCCTTGGCGAATTATGTCTTCAAATTGGTTATTAACCATCATGACATTCAAACGCCCATCGGTGGAAAAACGAGAGGAAATATAACGGGCCATCGCTCCCCGGACATATTCCACCAACATCATGCTGTCTTTTTCTTTTGGCACCCACTGCACCAGAGTTTCCAAAATCAGTTTCATATTACGAATGGAGATTTTTTCCATCAACAACCGCTGAAAGACTTCAGTAATTTTTTGTACCGTAGCGTGGCGATAACACTCTTTCAATAATTCAGGATATTTCTTTTCCAGATCGTCGAGCAGATTTTTCGTTTCTTGAATGCCGAAAAATTCATTAATATGATGTAATAATAACGTACCTATACAGTCGATAATTTCACTAATATCATCTCGAACCGGCAAACCCAGCGTTTCAATTTCATTAATATCTTTAGCTGAAACCCAGGTGCTAACAACACCATGAATATCACTAAAACGGGTCAATTCTATCCCCAGATAATCCAGTTCATCATTAACAGTAAGAAGACGAAATCCCTCAAAGCAAATGTTATATTCACCGGCGCTAATTTCATTAATCAGTACAATAATTTTATCGTTTGGTACTATCGGAGAATAATTAATGGCAATATCAGGTATCCGATAGCCATAGCGCACAAAAATATCTTTCTTGATACGTGATAGAAAATTATTATTCTCCAACTGTGCCTTATGTTCCTGACTCACCGAAATAATTATTGGCAGCGTTTCCGGCACATATTCATCCTCTGAAACCCGACTTTGCCGACGAGTTTCGCCTTCTGTTACCTCTGAACTGAAGTCAGTATTATCTTGCTCCTCACCGGAAAGGCGTTTCTTCTCTTTATGCTTCTGATGATGGCGATACCACAACAACGCCCCCATTAAACCGGCTAAGAACAAGAAAATTGATGTCGGAAACCCAGGTAAAAAACCGATGCTACAGACAATTATCGCGGTAACCAAAATAGTGAAATCTTTAGCAAATAACTCAGAGACAATATTTTCGCCGAGGTTTTTATCATTGCCCCCCACGCGGGTCACAATAAAACCAGCACTAATGGAAATAAGCAGAGCCGGAATTTGCGCTACCAGTCCATCGCCAATGGTCAGTAGGGTGAAAGTATTTAACGCCGTGGGCATATCCATGCCCAATTGCACCATTCCAACAGAAATCCCACCAATGAGGTTAACAAAAATAATGATGATCCCGGCGATTGCATCACCCTTTATAAATTTCATGGCACCATCAAAAGAGCCGTAAAGCTGACTCTCATTTTCCATCTCATTGCGTTTTTCTTTTACTGTCGCCTCATCAATCACACCGGCCCGCAAATCAGCATCAATGCTCATCTGTTTACCTGGCATCGCATCGAGTGAAAAACGCGCTGCCACTTCAGCTATACGTTCAGAACCTTTAGTAATCACGATAAATTGTACGATTGTGACAATGGAAAATACCACCATCCCAACAACCAGATTATCCTGAATAACAAACTCACCAAAAGTAGCAATAATGTCCCCAGCGTCGGCTTCCAATAAAATAAGCCGACTGGTACTGATAGACAATGCTAGTCGGAATAAAGTACTGATCAGTAAAATTGAGGGGAATGACCGAAAATCCAGCACTCGTGTAATATAAAAAGACCCCATAAAAATCAGCACGGAAATCATAATATTCAGGCCAATCAACAGATCTACTAAAATTGTCGGCAATGGTATAATCAACATGGCAATGACCATTACCATGATGATTAACACCATCAGTTCAGGGCGCTTTCGAATATCTAATAATAGTCTAGCAAACTTATTCATGGAATACTCTCTTCTCCGTTATGTAATATTTTCCTAGTTATAGATAACTCCAGATTCATAAGGTGATTCATATTCTCTTTCAACCCATCAATAAAATATTCACGGTCTTCCAATGAGAGGAAAATACCTGTTGGTAATGTGGAAAATGCTATAATCAGAACCTGTAAAAAACGCGCTCGCATATCTGTGCTTAGTACACTGAGTTGTTGTGAATAAAAGGAAATTAAGCCGTCATTAAAACTCTCTTGACCCCGAATACCACAAGTGAATAATTTACTAAGCTTTTTTTCACTGCTCTGACCAATAAAAGCAAAACCTGCATGCGAAAAGCGTTGGCGAAACACATCGTCCAGTGACTGCATCTCTCTTAGCCGACTGACCCGATTAAACAGAGAACCAAATTCGCTGACATTAATATTCCCTAAGGGCAAGACTTGTAAGTCACAGGCTAAAGCTCGCGCCAAGTAACGTATGATATTCTCACGTTCCTGAGCCGCCAACTCGTCCACCCATTGCTCATAGAGATAAATTGCCGGGCCGTCATAACTGAGAAACTCGCGATATAACATTCTCAAATTACCCGCCGACTGCTGCATTTTTTGAGCAAATGCTTTTGCCACTAGAGCAATATTAATACCCGCTTGAGCACTGCGGTCGAAGTCTTCTGCCTCTAGCTGCTCGCGCAATTCTTCCATTTGCGCAAGCTGCTTTCGCTTTAACTGGCCCCGGTGAATCAATGCAGCCAGAGCCATAAGTAGATCGCTGGTATCAGTAAAATACTGAAGCAAAAAAACGCGTAACTGCGATGGCGTCATTAACTGCCGATTAAGTGATCCTTCGATACGCAGAATTTTTTCATCCGCCTGAGCATCCAAAATACGCTCAGAAAAATGTGTCCACTCCTCTTTTTGGTCGGACATCGGGCCTCGACGACGCACATGACTGGCCGCCAGCATGGACATAGAAGCATATTCACCGTTGTCATCAATAACGCCCTGTCCATTCGCCACGTCGTCAGCATCATCATTGGCTTTTACCGCAGAAGCGCTTTTATCACGCTGGCCCACGAGAAAACGTGAGTTGCCTCCGACAGGCCCTATTGCCATGGCTGGCTCGTATACTTTTGCAGGAATTCAACGGTGCCGCGCAACTGGCTATCACGTCGGTTCAGACGTTCATTTTCAGAGAACTGACGACCGTCCCAAGCTTCATTTTCGTCCAGCAAACGCGGCTGAATCAAAAAGATACGGATCATTTTCTGCTGATTATGTGAACGGTACTTAAACAAATTACCCAGCAACGGGATATCACTTAACAGCGGAATACGGCTTTCACCTTCTTCAACCTGATCACGGGTATATCCGCCAATAAGCAGGCTTTTATCGCGGCCGATACGTGCCACAGTATTGATATTAGTGCGGTTAACCTCAGGTAATCCTGCGATATCGGCAAGCTTCCCCGAATTGTCGCGGTTCAATCCGCCATCTTCAATATTGACTTCCATTTCAACACTAGCCCCGCCGGAGAGACGCGGCAAGACACTGATCATGGTGCCATAGGTCACCTGTTGCAGTGACGCTACCCGTTCACCTTCCACTCGGGCATAAAAACTGGTGTTGTTATCAAAGAGTGCCGGAACATTCTCCTGCGTTAGGATAACCGGACGAGAAACAATGCGGGCATTGCCGGTTTTACTGATCGCGTCAATTTGTGCCAAAAACGTTTTGCTGTCGCTCAGCGTACTGCGGTTAAAAGTGACGGAACCGCCAGCCACACCGATATTCCCCGCCTCCCAACGCACGCCCAGATCGTCCACTTTGCTTTGTGTCACATCGATAATCCAAAGTGATAACTCCACTTGGCTGCGGCTGTTATCCAAAGTGTGTACTAACTGACGAACATAGCGAATCTGTTCCGCACTACCCTTTACGACCAGACTATTGCTGTCGGGATACGCGACCAGCGAAAACGGGCTGCTCGTTTTCGCTGAGGCAGCCAGCTTCACCGCACTGTTATCTCCACTAACGGATGGCGGGATCGGAAAACCTGCCTCGATATGGGGTTCGCCCTCTTTCGGTTGTATCGTCAGAGCGCTTTCCGCCGTACCATTATTGCCTTGGAACAACGCATTTAGCGCCGTTAACATCCCAGGAATGGTGATGCTCTGCCCACGCTGGTTGTAGGTGCGATCAGTAACCGATGAGTGTTTTAACGGGATCACCGCCACCTCACCGCCGCTGGCCAGATCTTCCTGCTTAATGCGCTCATCAAGATACGAGGCAGCGGCACTAATCAGCTCCACATAAAGCGGTGGCCCAGAGACAAACAGTAAACGGTTATCACCTTGGGTGCGGACTGGGAAACGTTTATCATAAATCCCAGTTTTCTGAATATAGTTAAGCACTTGGCCACTACCAGCAGCCTGAGTGTGAACAATCACACTGCGCATTTCGCTGTTATCATAGACATAAATCCCGGCACCATCGTCATACCACACCAGCGCCATACGTCGGGCCAATGCCTTAAACATTTCATCCGCATTCGCCAGATTAAAGTTCCCAGTGACCCGCTTTTGTGCCGCCAATTTGCTAAGAATTATCGGCTTCTCTAACCTTTCAGCCACCGCATCAAATAACTTACCGACCATGACGTTATTAGCGACAAAGGAATCATTAACTTTTTCCTGCTCTACGGGCTGCGCCGTCATTACCTCTGCGTTGAGATAACTAATATTGCTCGCAAGCAAAAAGAGTGAAAAACAGATCACTCCTCTACATTTAACTTTCATATAAAATAGACTCCAGACGTCTTATTTCTGAAGGGGTTAACCCCAATTCTTTTTTGAGATCATTTGTAAAATGTGAAGCTGAGCAATACCCGGCATCAAGACCCACTTCAAGGATTGACCCCTCACTCTCTATAAGTTGTAATACGGCGGATGCCATACGAACATTCATCATTTTTTTCTTGGCCGTAGCCTTAAAATTCTCTCTATATAGCTGCCTAAAATAAGCTGAAGACACACCATATCGCTGACTTAAATAATTAATACTGACGTTATCTTTTTGTTCCGAGGAAGATAGAATAAAACACATCATTCCGTAGGCTTCATATTTCCTTAACAGCTCGCACCAAGTGTTAAACTCCACTTGGTTACGCAGTATTAGATCAATAACAATATTATTGACTGACATTTTTCTTATACAATCGGATGTGTTAATGGAAATAACTTCTACCCACGGTTGCGCCGTTACCGATTTTTTTTCTCCATGACCCAATAATGATTTACCCATTGCTGAATCAATCGTGGCCAGGATCTCTGTCAGTCTGGCGAGTGTGATACTGTGTAAAAACCAGTGGGTTTTATCTCCCTCAATCTTGCCAGGACCATTGCAAATAAAGAGCGAAGGTTCATTAATGAACACGTTTTTATCAGAGTAAACCGAACGAAACATCAGCGGCATGGTTTTTCCCGTAGGGATAGCCAACACCAGGTTATCCTCCAGAGATAAACAATGGCCCGATTGCATTATCGGATTAATATCATTATTTATTGCTGCCATCGTTCTTCGTCTCCAGCTCGTTATTTGAGTTGCAACACAATGAACGATGACGTCAATTTATTAAATGGAATCACTAGGAATAACCATTACTCCCACAGAAAACCCTCTTGGTAAGAAATAGTCGGACCAATTCCGCTGACAAAAAATTCGTACTCGGCTTTACTTGTCGCCAATTTGGTTCAACGAGAAAATATTGTGAAAGACACAGAGAACCGCGTCTTGATAATGAAGATTGCCAGCGGGCCGCTAAGTGGCAATGAATTAATACTCAAAGCAGGTAGCCATCGGATAATTATTGCTGCGGAACAAACGTATAAAACTGAAACAGATGACGACGGCTTCACCACCTATTACTTACCTGGTGAACAGGGTAATTACGAACTGGCGATTGTTTGTGATAATGACACGGCTTCAGCACCTGAAACAGAGAGCATTGACCAATGGTATCTCACGCTAAGTGGTGATTGCCCGACTATTAGGCAGCCAATTGTATTTCAGGAGGTAATGCTTGCCGAACACTTTCCTGTGGTGATTAAAATGTTAAACACTCCGTGGAAGGGAACGGAAAGTTTGCCTGTTCCTGCACAAATAACAAAGCTGGAAACAGCAAAGAATCATGTCAGTGCTCCTCTATCAGTGCGCCGTAAATTTAATCCAATTTATATCGCCGGAATAACACTCGCGGCGATAGCCACTTTAATCAGTTGGCAAGTGCTTGACCACAATAACCAAGCACGGAAAGTGAAAACACTGGAAACTCTACTTCAGGGCAGCAGTTCCCCATTGGCGGTCACTACCGGTGAAAATGGTCAGAGCCTGGTATTAGTAACAACACAACGTGATTTAGACTGGAGCACACAACGTTTGCTGCGGGAGCATTACCAAGAACCTGTGGCGGTAAAAAAAATCACCACATTGGAAAAAGAAATAGAAAGTCAGCTTGGCAAACAATTACCTGGGCTATTGAAAGTAGATTTATCACTCCCTTGCCAGCCCGTCACTCGCTGGTTAAAAGGTAACTATCCCGCGCCAGATGATAATCTCGTGAAGCAGACACTGACGCGTTTTCTCGGTTGCCCGGTAGAGAGCCAAATAGAAAGCTACACATCAACCGACCTTTTACACCAGGCGGAGCAAGGTCTGACCAAAAGTAATGTGCCCTGGCGCGTTAATAATAAAAATGGCATCTCTATTTTTATTATTAACGCGAATCTTAATGATGAACAGGCTATCTCATTAATTGATTTTTCTGAACATTTTACCCAGCGATATGGAATAAGTTATATTCAATTCTCCATCTCACTGGCAACCAATCATTTGGCCGGAAAGTCGCTCGTTAATAATCCGAACGGCTATGTTCTGCTGGATAATAATCACTGGTACTTTAACCCAGTGGCATTTTAAACACTCACTATAAATAACAAGGATATATTATATGGCTATACCTGGACTTAACGCCGCCGGTAATTGGGAAACCTCTAAGCTTGAAGGGTTGGATGCTACATCAATTGGAAAATGGGGAATGCAATACCGTACCGGCGCACTACTTAATACGCGAGTTAAAACGCTGGCAGACGAACTAAAAAATATGCTTTCTGATCCAAAGAGTGAACTGGACAATCCTATTGTGCTGGCAAAAATTTCCGCCCTTAATGGCCACTACAATGGGGCACGCCAGGCACAAAGTAATATTATGAAGTCTCTTAAAGACACCTCTCAAGCTATTATTCGTAATATGTGATTTTATTATTACGTAATATTATATCATTGCAATATTACGTAATTATCAAGGATGTCTTATGTCAATGTTTATTAATATCTCCCCCACGATGTTGCCCGTAGCAGAAAATACTTTGCCGGCAATGCCACCAAGCGGCTCTGTAGAAGACCGGGTCAAAAACCTGTTTGCAAATTACAGTGTTAATGCCAGTCA
The DNA here is from genome assembly GCF_009831415.1 of Yersinia canariae. Taxonomy (NCBI): domain Bacteria; kingdom Pseudomonadati; phylum Pseudomonadota; class Gammaproteobacteria; order Enterobacterales; family Yersiniaceae; genus Yersinia; species Yersinia canariae. Next base: position 3,859,428 of record NZ_CP043727.1, read on the forward strand.
GGAAAAAGCCGCGATTATTAATCAGGTCAATAATGGTGATGCCACTAACCCGGATGAATTATTGCGACTACAGAATCGTATGGGTAACTATAGTCTCAGTATCAATATGATTAGCACGCTCACCCATAAGGGCGTCTCTGCTATCGACTCTGTATTAAAAGCCCAGTAAACCATGAATAAGCTGACGAAATTTCTGCTGATAAGTGCTATTTGGCTGCTGTCTGGTTGTGATAACCAGACTCTGCTCACTGAGCTTAGCCAGCGCCAGAGTAATGAAGTATTGGCAGTCCTACAGGAAAATGGCGTGGAAGGAACACGCCGGGAAAATGGCAAGTTGGGTAATTCCATTAGGGTTGCACGCAGTGATTTTGTTACCGCAGTGGACTTATTACGCTTGTATAACTTGCCCTCCAAAGAGTCGGTGGAAATTATTCAGGCGTTCCCAGGAGATTCATTAGTGGCATCACCGCAGGCCGAACGTTCACGCCTGCTTTCTTTAATTGAACAACGTCTGGAGCAATCGTTGCTGACTATTCCCGGCGTAGTGAACGCCAGAGTACATGTCAGTTATCCTTTAAATAGCAACAACCGAGTTAAACAGCCGCAGCAAGTCTCAAGTCTTGTGACCTATGCCGGGAATGAAGCGCCTAACATGATGATGAGCAAAATTAAGTTATTTCTCACCAACAGTTTTGCAGAAGCCAGCTTTGACAATGTTTCTGTCGTCATCGTCGAACGCCCGCCATTGCAGCGCCAGCTCAGGAATGAGCCGGAGTTCCCTGTCTCACCCGTACTATTGATTGCCATTGCCGCGGCCCTGACGACGGGCGCTGGCGCACTGTTATTACTCTGGCGTCGCAAGCCACAAAACAGGGCCAAAGAGGTGCCATCTGACCGCATGGAGCAAAAATCATGATTGCCAATCCCGGCAAGCTAAGCTTCATTTGCGAGTATGAGATTTTGCTGGCTCCGGGTAGCTACTTTCATGTTGAGCACAGCGGTATTGATTATCCCGCCCTACCTCAGGCACTACAGCAAGCCCATAATCAGCGCTTGCTGAGGCAATATCAGTTGCCTACACCGGATAGCAATACGCTGCCATTACCCAGTTTTATTGCTGAGTATTGGGCCGAATTGCCCAAGGTTGCCTGGGCGCTGGGGGTACTGTTGCACCCGGCACCGCTCCCGTGGTGGGTGGAAACATCTCAATATGCACAGCTTCATCAGCGCACAAACGATAATTTTCGCCAACCGCAGGAGGCCCCATCATCGCCGCAAATACTTCTGGCGACGGGTGCGGCGCAACTACTGGCAGGTCTGGCACCCTTTGGCCGTGTGTATACCGCCCGCGCGAGTTATATGTTCAGTTCCATAACTCGACAATTAATGGAAGCGCCGGTGAAAAATGCCCTCCCGTGGAATGTGATAGAAGGAGCTTGCCGTTATGTCACAACAATCTGAGCCGGATATCCGGCAAACTGCGCAGGAAAAGGTCTTAATTAAACATCAGGCCATGAAAGCGAGCCGCTATCAAAAAGTGTTAATAACCCAGGCCCAAAAAAAAGCCGCAGAGCACTGTCAGTTGGCTCAGCAAGAAGCACAGGAAATACGTCATATTGCTTATCAGCAAGGGTACCAAGATGGGCTACAAAAACTATTAACTGACCTGCTGCATGGGCTGGAATCAAGTCAGCGCCAATATCAAAAAGCGTTGGCCAGCAGTGAAGAACAATTGCAGATTCTGCTAGCGGAGATATTCAGTGACTCTCGGATGTATGAAATTGTCAGTGACCACTTTATCCGACTGCATCCTGAATATCCGCAGACTCAAATACATCTTCCGCCTTCATTATTAAATAAGCTAAAACCTGCTTTGGCGGGAATGCAGCACATCACCATAGTGAGTGGCTCGGAAGAGTGTATTGCGCTGGAGGTGAATAATGAAATTCTTCACTTTTCCCCAGAAAGTGCGGCGCAACGTATATTACCTTCTGTTTTATCTCTACCCGCGCGCTGCACTATTTTGCTGACCAAAAAGACTTTGTACCGAAAATTTTCACAACAATTCAGTCAATCAAAAGAGCCATATGACAATGTCAATATTTCACTCCACATTGAAAACGATAACAACGACCACGGATGCTAAACCCGCGCCTCACGGTCACAATATTCAACAGCAAGTCGCACAGGCATGGCAAAACAATAAAATGGGGAAAAATACACCTACTGGTGAGTCGCCATTACCAACAATGGGGCAATCTGATATCACAGAATTTATTGAAAGCCTGCGTAATGCACAAGACAAGAAAACGCTTTTCGTGCTTCTCAACAACAAACTAAGTAGTTTGCCGTCAAAAGAACGCGAAAAATTTATTACTGGGCTGGTCACAGCAATCAAAGCCTCTGAGTTACCGGAAGATAAAACTTTACTGAAAGAAAAGTTTTATCCGGCTTATTCAATGTATATTGCGACCGGCATTTTCGCTAACCAACTTAATCAAGAGTCTCTCGCTAAAATGGGGCAAATACCTAATGACGATGATGACGAGTCAGATGAGATTTAAATTTATACTGCTATGAAAACTGTTATTTACTATTTATCAATTATGCTTTTTTTAAGCCCTGTTATAGCTCAGGCATCTTGCTTATCAGATGCTGCTAAACGCTGGGATATACCAGAAATCATTCTCGAAGCTATTATCCTCCATGAATCTGGCGGTAAGCCAAATGCACGCAATTTTAATAAGAATGGTAGCTCCGATTATGGCTTAATGCAGATTAACTCTATTCATTTTAATTCACTGAAATCAAAAGGAATTATAGACTATGAACAAAAACTGATGCACCCCTGCACCAATATTGAAGCCGGAGCCTATTTACTGAGCCTGAAGTTTAAAAAATATGGCTACAGTTGGCGCGCTGTCGGGGCTTATCATTCAGAAACCGCCCATTACAGAGATAGCTATGCCAGTAAAATCATGAAGATAGTCAGCGCTGGCCCTGATTTTTCCCATAAGAATGCATCACTATTAACAACCACCCCCGCCTCTTGATATCCAAAAAAGGGGAGCAATCCTCAATCCCGCAGAGAGCACTCTCCAAACGAGTGGAGAGTATTCTCTAATATACCTATATTCCCCCCATCACCGTTGAGAACTACCTGTCGAGGATGTATAAAGCACACCTTGAATCTAATTAGTCGATACAAAAAGCGGGAATATGATGAACAATAATGAATTAACTCCACCAAATATTATTTTATGCCAAGGCGTCATTTTTAATTCGTGGAAGCGAACTCTGACCCAGCAGGAAGCGATTGTACTGTTATCAGAAAGCGAAACCTGTTTATTAAAAATGCTGCTAGCAAAGACATGTAGCAAAAGGGAAGTTATGTATGAAATTTGGGAAAAGCGTGGCGTCATTGTCACTGAGAGCAGTTACTATAAACTTGTCAGACAATTGCGTAGTTCATTTAAGAAAGCCAGACTTGATGAAAGCCTGATTGCGACTTTGCCCAGGATTGGTATTTCATATACGGGCACCAAAAAAACACTTCCTGTCGAATCGGCATCAGTAGCTCCCTTAAAAAATAAAATTGTGCGCAAAAAAAATATCATCGATATAGCCATTACAAGCTGCACATTAGCCATTGCCGCAAGTTGTTCTTATCTTTATATTTTTACCACGGGATAATCAGATGAAATCTTATTTTAATACTCGGAAAAAATTTTACTCGCACTGTTTTATTTTATTTTTAGCCTTATTTTTATCCGGTTGTACTCATCTTGCAGATATAAATGGAAATCATAATGGCGATTATCTTCAAGGAAGTATTCAAAGCAGTCATCGGGAACTACCTGAAAATGCGACAATTACGCTGTCAATCACCCAGCATAAAGCCTCTGGTGGCAAAGAACTCCTCCTTCAGGAATATAGGATTGTGACGCCCCAAAGAAGCCTTACAATTCCTTTTCGCTTGCAGCTGTCGAATGAGTTATCATTATCTTCACAACCTCTTAATATCAGTGTCAGGGTAGAGAAAGAGGGAGAATTGATTATGATGAGTGATAAACTCACACCGTTTCTACATCAGCCAGGTGAAAAGTTAATACTGACAGTGAATGACAGTTAGCGCTTGCCTCACTTGTTCAGAGGCCGTTATGACACAAGCAAAAACGTTAAGAATAGCCATGATCGAAGATGAGCCTTTTAGCCGTCTTGCACTGATGGAGATCTTAAAAAAATATCCTTATCATCATAAAGAGCCACAGCAACAGCTTATTTACAGTGACTTTTCGCTTGAAGTCATCGGCTGTGTCAGCAATACGCCGGAGCTCATCGAGTTACTCAAAAATAATCATGAGATCGAAGTTCTGTTGCTGGATTATTCACTTGCCGCCAGCGAAACAGATATAGATACATCTTTACCTCAGGATGGTGTAGGGCTTATCAAACGCCTTCTTCAATTACATCCTACATTGAAAATTATTGTTCACACCGCCCATAAAAGTCTGGCGGTGGCCCGCCTGGCCTGGCAAGCCGGCGCATGGGGATTTGTACAAAAGAGCAGCGACATTCAGGAGCTATTTTTTGCTATTTCGTATGTCGCCCGTGGCAAGAAATTTTTCCCCATTGAGCTGGCGGCGCTGCCCCAGTCCACACAACAAGATGCACACCATGCTTTAAGCGAGCGTGAAACCGAAGTGCTGAGAATGTTACTCAATGGAATGAAGCAGAACGAAATCAGTGTCCGCCTTAATATCAGTTTTAAAACCGTGTCCAACACTAAAACGCGCGCCTTCAAAAAACTGGGGCTTACATCAAATACTGATTTCTTTAAATATGCCCATGAAATTTCTCTGTAAAACCTATTTGATATTGGCGTTTATCTTACTATTATCTACAGCCAGTTATGCCGCAGACACCATCGTATTTTCGCCAGAAGAGCAGCGCTATATAGAGACTCACCCGGTGGTGCAATACGGTATTTCTCCGCATTTTTATCCTATTGAAACCTTTAATAGCACTGGTGAGCATATTGGGCTGACACGGGATTATATTGATTTGATCGCCGCCGCCACCGGAATAAAATTTCAGCCGATATTTAGCAACAACAGCCGTAGACCTTTTAGCTATCTGGAAACCGGTAAGGTCGCGCTACTCACCAGCACATCCAGTGCATTTGCGCAGGCCAAAGGTCTGGCAAGCAGTGTTCCGATGTTTTCTACCTGGCCCGTCACTGTGACACGCAAAACCACCCGTCATATCACCACCCCAGACGACCTCACTGAGGGATATGTTTCCATCACCGATTATCTGTCGCTGATTGAGTGGTTTACCGGGCAATTTCCAAGTGCTAATTACAAAATAACGAATTCGCCCGAAGAAACTATTGATGAAGTGATACGTGGGCGAGCTAAAGCTGCTGTCGTCCTCTCCCCCACAGCCCTCTATTATATGAATGTCGTCCATCCGGGGCAGTTAAAAATGTCTCATCCCCATAAAGCCAAGATCCCCAGAGTGATGAGTGCGCGACCAGAAGATCATATTTTGATTGATATTATTAACAAAGTGATCACGTCCATTTCTCCCCAGCAGCAAGCCGAACTTATGGCAAAATGGATGATTGGAGATAATAGCCAAGAGTCACGTTATACCGGATGGGGTTGGTACGGCTATGGCCTGGCGGCGGTCTTATTGGGCCTATTGCTCATTGTGTTTTATCGTCACCGGCGTTTAAAAATGGAGTTTATCCGACTGGGCTCAAAAAATAATCTGGAGTTGTCAGTTCTGGCCCATGAGCTCCGCACCCCACTCATTGGTATTCTCACGGCCAGTGAAGGGTTGGTGCGCAAAATATCATCGCCCAGCCAGCGGGAAAGGCTCGCAAATATCATTCATGTGACCCGGGAACTGCTTGATAATCTTGATTTGTCTCTGGATTACGCCAAAATCAATGCCGGTTCGGTACAACAGAATCCCCAGCCGCATTTACTGGCCGAGCTGTGCGATACCACGGTGAAGTTGTTTATCAGTTTTGCCGAAACACACGCCACCACATTGCAGGTCCGCTATCTGTCAAAACAGTGTTTTTTGCCCCACCTGATTGACAGCACACTGCTTTCTCAGGCGCTGAATAATATCGTCAACAATGCCATTAAACACACTCATTCAGGCATGGTATTGATTGAATGCTCATTGTCGCAGGTCGACGGCAAGAAAATGTTCTGTATCGAGGTGCTCGACACTGGCACAGGGATCCCCCACAAGGTGTTGGCGCGGCTTTCAGAACCGTTTTATCAGGGGAAATTATCGGGCGCTGATACCCATAATAATCCCCGCCCCAAGGGCACCGGGCTGGGGCTATTTGTCGCCAAGAAAAATATGCACCTCACCGGTGGGCATTTGACCATCACCAGTCAGCCCGGTGTGGGTTCGCGGCTGCGGCTTTCCTTCCCCTCGATACCCGCCCATTACGCGATTGAAAACCCGCTGCCTGAAGGGGTGCATGTCATACTCTCCGCCGATATTCCCCCCGCGCTTTGTGGCGAAATCGGCCAGATCCTCGAGGGTTGTGAGCTGGCTTATTATTCCTCTGCTGACCCGCTTCCGGCCCCGGCCCGTGGGCCGGCGATTTATCTGCAACTCGATGAGCAGCAAAATCACTGGCAGCTGCGCAATCAGCAAGGTGAATTGGTCGTCGTTCCCCGCCCGGTGTACGCCTCAGCATTTTATCTTGCCCTGAGCAACTTGTGTAATGAGGAGCAAACACTGGAGATTGTCAGTGATATTACCGAGGGATACTCGCCTGATGTCATTACGCAGTCGTATCGTTTGTTAGTGGTGGAGGATGAGCCACTGCTGCTGGAGGTTCAGCATGAATTGTTTAGCAGTATGGGCTTTGAGGTGGATGCCGTGGCCAACACACAGCAGGCTTATCAGAGCTGGTTACAGCACCACCATAGGATTATTGTTACCGACTGCCGGCTTGATGAGAGTGACGGTTTTGAACTGGTGCGCCACTTGCGAAAGTTGATGCAGGACACCCCAGAGCCAATATTGATCATCGGTCAGTCGGCCTCACTGAAAGCAGAAGATGCCCAGCGCGCCCGCGAAGTCGGCATGGATTATCTACTGCAAAAACCCATTGCACGTGAGCAATGGCAGCAGTTGATACATGACTATTTCGCCTAACACACCATTAAAAATAAAAGAATGACTGACTTTGATTCGAAAAATGAAAGCATAGATATTGATTGGGTGGCAGACTTTGATTTTTACACCCAATATAAGGTCACATTATGTGGAGAATTAATTATAGCGTAAGTAGTCATATTGATAAATTCCCTCTTAGTCCTAAAGATATTTCAAAGGCAGAAAGTATACTTTATGAAAAAAAACTTAAAATATATAATATATTGAATAAAAATGATAATTACGATATTGCACATCAGCATAAACTCACAGACAAGAGCACTAAGTCATCATTTTTTTATTCATTCGCAAAGAGTTTGCTAAGCATCACGACTAAGAGATCTAATAGTATAAATATAAAAGAATTAAATAATAAATTAATTAAATACCAATACTACGATAGAAAAATAGCTCTTGGAAATGAAATTTTTGGGAAAAATAAAAGAAAAGAAGAAGCTCTGGGGGAAATGTCTCTAAGACCATTCTTTAATGCACAGGAAATAGCATTTCAGAATATAGGAATACTAAGCAATCACATGAATGCTAATTCTGAATGGTTCTCTCAAGAAGGAATCTTTCGAATATCACCACAATATTCTGATCTAAAAGAAGTTCTTGATATCATAGATAACACTGATGGGGTTAAAGTAAATGAAGAATTGGCGTCTATTAAAAAAAGTAATGCCATTTGTTCAGCACTCAAAAAACAGTTAGGACTCGCATTAACTGACAGCGATAAAATGAAAATTTATGAGTTCGCAAGGGAACATAGCAATGAAAAAAAACATTACTTCATCCCATTCATCCCATCGATAAACAAACTGCCATTACCAATAAAAAAAATCATGCCTTTACTTATTAAAATTATTAGACATGAAGATGAAAATAAAATGAGTGCCTCGAATATAGCTAAAATGATAGCACCATATGTTACACCAACAAGTAAAAAATCAGAACAGGATAAGAAAGCGTTTCTGGTAAAAAATATGCAAATCATCTCATTCATAACTGATTTGATAGATTCTGAGGACTTTATAGATCTGGTAAATTCAAGAGATCCACTGCCCAAAAATCCCTTACAAAAATCTATTCTCTCCAATACATAGTCGCTTTTTACTAGATTAAAAATAACCCTCTAATATTTACATCGTCTTCCTCCTTGCGAGGAAGGCTTTGTCGAATAAATCACATTTTTGGCCGCCATCAGGATCAGATAAATACATTAATGTTAATCCCTATTAATCGATCTCTTTATATTGGCCGGTGTGAGTGTTTTTTATCTCGTGATGGCGATGGTTTTATTCAATTTAGCTAATGCAGCAGTGCCAATGGTTCTGAGGTGTTCGTCATTTTTCCCATGACGAAAGCCAGATTAGCGGCTGCGACCAAAGAAGCGGCATGCGCATCAGTACTCATTTGCTGAGCATTCAACAACCCATTTGCCGCCTCGTTGGCAACCGTTATTGTGCCGACACCATTGCGATAAGACTCCAGCGCGGCGTCATAAGTAATAAATGAGGTTTTCACCAGATTTAATGCCGCTTGATTGGATTCAAGTGCTGATTGCAAGGTATCTGCCGCCACCACAATTTCACGGACAGCCAATTCCTGCGTTTTCTTAAACCCTTCGGCAGCAACCACCGCGCGCGATTCTGCCTCTTTAACTCTGGCCGCCCGTATCCCGCCATCATAAAGAGGAACACTAACACCGACTAAAATACTGGAAGATGAAGTTTGTTGGCTAATACCCGGCAGCCCCTGAATATCAAAGCGCCCATCACCACCCGCAACAGCCCCGGCAAGATAGACTTTCGGCAAGAAATCAGCTTCCGTTGCTTTGACACCCGCCTGGGCCGCTTCAACCGCCGCATAGCTGGCTAGCACATCGGGGCGTTGGGAAAGGGCCAGCCGAATCATATTTTCGGTCGGCGCACTGGCAACATTCGGCAAAACACGATCTTCAGCATACGCGACGTTGATGCCCAATGACGGGGAAACTCCCATCGCCCCCAGTAGGGCCTGATAAGCATCGCGCTCAGTGCCTTTTGTCACCACACGGCGTAGTTCAGATTGCGCAACCTGCTGTCGGGCCAGCGCAACTTCTACTGTCGTCGCAACACCATTTTTTTGACGCGCTTCCGCAGCATCTTGAATTTTCAAACTATTTTTTAGCGTCTGTTCCGCTATCTGCCGCTGAGTTTGTGCTGCTCCATATTGGAAGTAAGTGCGAGTGACATCATAAATGAGCTTCTGGTGCATGCCATTAAAGGTCACATTGGCAGCATAGGAAGTATGTTTAGCCGCATCAAGTAATGCACTACGCTGGCCAAAATCAAAGATAAGCCACTGTAATGCTAAAGCCGGAACTACCGCGCTGCCCGTCGTTTTCAGATCCTTTTCGTTGCCGATAGCATAAGGTAGCGGTGTCGTTGTACTTTGGTAACCCCCAATGACACTCGCTGAAATAATCGGTAGAAATATTGCCTCCCCCATTCCTACGGCCAGAGCGGCCTGCCGCGCCTGCTGCCAGGCAATACGGGTATCTGGATTCTGACTTTGGGCGATATCAATCAGTTCTGGCAATGAATAATCATGCTCACGCTTTATCGTGGGCGGCTGGGCTAATTCCGCCACCAGCGGATTCGGCGGAACAGAGAAATTACCCGCCCCCAAAGAGGCGCCAGCATTCACATTAGGCGTCCAGGGTTCAGTATAAGATGCAGGTGCAAGATCCAAACGGTCTGTGGCACAACCGGCGATCAACATGCTCAAACTTACTGCCGAGCAAGTCAGGCTAATTTTGGCAATCCGGGCCATCAGTACAGCGCGCGTCATCATGTCATCAAATTCCCAGAAGCTCCTCGAGCCGCTTTATACGTTGTTGAATAGTCAAATTAATCGGCGATAATTCTGGCCGTAATGAGTCTCTATTCTGTCCTTTCTCTTCAGATAATGTCATCACCTCGCCACCTGCCGAGAGCCGACGCAGCTGTTCCACATCAGATGCTGATTTTTCAGTGGGTAGAAACAGCACAGGGCACAATTTCCCCATTTCTGCCAATATTGCTTGTAAGCGCATGCACTCTTCACGCGAAGGGCGTAATCGCGCTGGCTCAAAGGGGATCAGCGCCAGCTCTTCTTGTGCATTGGTAATTTCTGCCTCAACAGCGGTTGCTTCTCTTAATGCCGCAGGCCGTGCATCAGGCGATAACGCAGCCAAACTTGTCAGCCCCTTCAATGCATTACTGATATGAATACGCACCGCGTCTGCAATAGCCACCGGCCATATCAGTGTGAAGATTAAATACACCACCAAATTACCCAGCAAAATACCGAGCACCCTATCAAGCGCCACGCCCAAGTCGGTACTCGGTCCAAAGCCTTGCAGCACAGTCAGCAGGAAAGCCAGCCCTATTTGCACACCTGCATAGGCGATACGCTCACTGCCACATGACACCCAAGCGGCCAATAGAATGCAGCCAAACACCAACGCCATCAATTGCCCAATATCACTCAGGTGGGGAATGATAAAGATAATCGACAAGACCCCCATCAATGCCCCAATCAGGCAACCAATGATCCGTAATACCAGCTTATGCACCGTCTCACCGGTCGTCCCCAGTGCCGCAACATAGCAAGTTATCATGGCGGTATGAATATCCTGCCAGTCCAATGCGGTGTAGATCAGATAGCAAATCAGGGCCGCTGCTGTAGTTTTCAGAGCAAAACGCTGATGAACAGGATTTGTCAGTGCATCTGCTGCAAAAAATGAGGATTTCGGGGCATCCAAATCTTGCCCATTATCAGCATTCGCAAGCGCTATTAATGAGTTTTTGATTTCCTCGATTTCATCATCTGCATTCTCAATAGCAAAGTGAGGGGTGTCGGCAAGATGGCCCGTGGCAATCGCCTGCGCTGCATCGCGGCAGTAGGTCGCAAGCTCGAAGCGCGCATTCTCTGGTGAACTCGGAGGTAAAGCCGACGTTGCCAATAGCAACCGGTAAGTACTTTTTACAGCACTTTCAAGCCAAGCCGCTTCGGCTGAAGGCCGCAGATGAAAAATGCGCACAAAAACAGCCCGCTGTTGATGCTCACTCTGCCCTTCTTGCAGCAGTTCCTTTACCTTATTCATAGTGGCCGTATCGGGTTGCTGCAATACCTCGGCAACCGTCGATAATCGCTCAGATAAGCTGTCTCGCAATAACCGCTGTGGCATTCGGCCAAAGAAAAGGTTAAAGCCAATCAGCAATAACATCGGGGAAACGGCCATTAGCCAGGCATATAACAACCCTCGAGTTGCCACCTCGCCCATGGGAATGTCACTGAGCAGTGTCATCACAAAAGCAATAACCAGTGCAATAATACTGCCCACCGGGCCGAGCTTACTGGCCGAGCCGAGGTAGAGAAATAAAAATGAGCTGACAATCAAAGCCGCCATGCGCAATGGCGCGGCTTCTAAAGTGAAGTGGATAAGCAGGAATACCAACCCGACGACCAACGAGACCAATATCGTGATAGCGACGGCCATGACCATGCTCTCTACGCCATCCGGTTTCATCACGAAAATAATGAGATAGCAGCTAATCGCAGATTCCGGGATGCCGTATATCATGGCAATCATAGCCATCAATGCGCAGAGTGCGGCCACCCGCCAGGCCTGAGCCATGCGGCCGGGAAAATAGGCTAAATCTGCTTTTGCCTGGCGGAGTATGCCGCCAAGTGTGCCGTCAGCAACCGTCGTCATTACGCACGATAACCACAGCAGTCGCCCCGACTCGCATCAGGTCCTCCGGCGGTTTTTCCAGACTGATCCTCACCGGGAAGCGCTGAACAACACGCACCCAATTTAATGACTTAGGCACATAAGGCAGGCCACGCGGGATATTCAACATATCTTCAGAACTCACGCCCCAACCAACCCCCTCGACCCGCCCCTGTATCGCGCGCTGTCTGTCCGCCATGACATACACGGTAGCGCAGTCGCCAACCTTGATATTTTTCAACTCGGTTTCGCGGAAAAACGCCGAGGCATGCCAGTGTTCGGTATTGATAAGAGTAAAAATAGCCTGATCCGGGGCAACAAATTCCCCCGCAGAAACGGTCAGCCCTACAACTCGGCCATCATGAGACGCACGTATTTCGGTATTGGCCAGTTCACGTTTGGCAATAGCTAGCGCCGCACGCCGCGCCACCACCAGCGCTTCAGAAGCGGCGGTGGTGCTGACCAAAGCTTCCGCCGCATATGACTGTTTTAAGGCCTGTTTTAGGCTGACTTCGGCATCGTGTTTTGCTGTTGCCGCATCATCAACTTGCTGGGCGGTGACATAGCCTTTCGGGAGCAGCGGTTGTAGCCGAGCCAATGTCTGAGTGGCTAGCTTGAGATTGGCCTGCGCCCGCACAATCTGCTCATTGGTAATCGCCGCATTGGATTGTTCGGCGACCACAGTCCGTTGCTGGGTATCTCTGGCGGCCTCCGCCATGCTCAGCTCAGCCTGTGCTTGTTCGACTTGCAGCCGATAGAGATCCGGCTCGATGGTAAATAGCAGGTCACCGCGCTGAACTTGGCTGTTTTCCGCGACATTAATTGAAATAATACGTCCGGGAACCGAGCTGGCAACATGCACTACACTGGCCCCGATTTCTGCATCCTCAGACAACGGGTTCAGTGTAGTTTGCCGCACTGAAAGCCAACCTGATATCACCGCCGCGACAATGATGATGCCCGCGACAATCAGCGCCAGCTGCCGCTTGCGCCCACTCCCTTTTAGTTTATTCATATGCATTATTCATCGCGTAAACAGTAATAGGGAACAGATGAATGCCACAGCAAGCGCCAGACAGACATACACTAACAGCCGCCATGGCAGCACCTCATCAATACCAACGCGAATAAACATAACGCGAGCAATCACCGCGACGATTATCCCGATAAAAGCGCAAGCCATCCATGAAGGAAAGTAGGAGCCAACCAAGGAAAATGACGGAGCCTCCCCCCCGGAGCAGCCACTCAAGGCGATAGCTGATAACAGAATCCATGGCCCGCGCCATAGAGTCTGTTTGGCGGTATTCAAAAAGCCCCATAAAACCCACTGCTGCTTCCTGAGGGAAGTCATATTATTCATTCAACAGCCTCAATTAACACGTAATACCCCACCAGAAAGTCAGGTTTATTCCCCCAGACAGTGACTAGTGATTGCTTCCCAAGGTATTTTTGAATATTTGCCCATCTTTCATAATTACCCGAAATGCTTTCTCTGGTTGGGCAATGAGTTGGATATCGTCGAGTGGATTTCCCTCGACCAGAATCAAATCAGCCAACGCGCCATTTTCCACCACGCCCAACTTACCGGGATAAGGATTTCTGAGGCCAGAGAAAGCACAAAGCTCAGCATTAACACTGGTCGCCATCTTGAGAATTTCAATTGGTGAATACCAGCGAACCAGCTTGGCTAACTGCGCCCCCTGCCGGGTTGCCAGCCGGGCATCAAACAATGTGTCGGTGCCCCATGCGGTCTTGATATTGTATTTCTTCGCCAACATATATGCCGTATCCGTGCCCGCCACCATTTCGAGCTGTTTGGCACGAGAAGCCGGGGTTGGAGTTGGCACCGCATCTTCATCATCAAGGAAAGGTTGCAAACTCCACCAGATACCTTTTTCGGCCATCAGTTGAACAGTTTTCTCATCCAACAACTGACCATGTTCAATACACTTAACCCCGCCCTTGATAGCCATGGTAACAGCGCGGGGGGTGTAAGCATGAACAGTCACATAAGTGCCCCAATTTTCAGCAGCAGTCACTGCGGCCTGGATTTCTGCTACAGAACCTTCCGTCACATCAATGGAGTCATACATGGAACTGACACCGCCACCGGCCATATATTTGAGTTGCGAAGCGCCTCGCATCAGTTGTTCTCTGGCCCGCAGCAGCACCTGATCAGCACCGTCAGCAATCGCGGTCATCCCCACGCGCTCGGCGTAACTCAAAGGATCGGATGGGGTATGGGGCAACTCGCCCAATAAGCGAAAATCGCCATGTCCCCCGGTTTGAGTGATGAAAGCGCCTGAAGGGTAAATTCGTGGGCCGGTGGCTATTTGTTCATCAATGGCACGTTTTAAGCCAAAAACCGGCCCGCCCATATCACGCACGGTGGTGAAACCGCGCATTAAGGTGGCATCGGCTTCAGCAATAGCCAGTGCCTGGATATAGTTAAAATCTGCCGTCATTGCGGTCATCATCGACGGGCGAGCCATAATGGCGTGCCAGTGTGCGTCAATCAGCCCCGGCATTAATATGCCACCACCGCCGTCAATCAATTCCACATCGGCGGAAATAGGTGTATCCGCCGGTTCTACCGATTTGATCTTATTTCCTTCTACTAATACTCGCAGCCCGTCCCGCAAGTGGTCTGAAACACCATCAAAGACGCGAACATTAATAAAAGCCATTACTTGCACAGCATTGGCTGCAATATCTCTTTTTTGTGGTTTTGCCCCCGGAACCGCCGCGGCAACAGTGGCCGGAGTAATCGGGTTTGATTGGGTCGCTTTCTGGGAGAATACTGTATTGATGCGCACGAATGCCGGGCTATTACAGAGACAACCTTCACCATGAGTATGGGGGAGCTGAATTAATGACATGTGAGACATAAAGTTCTCCTTAATGAACTGTCCCCCAATAAATAATCAGAGGCCCGCTCTCGATCATAGAACAAACTTTCTCATAACAGCTTATTTTTATAACAAAAATTAACCGGGAATAGTGATAGAACTCTTACCCTGACATGAATAATGCCGATATCCGGACTTTTATTGTTTCCCGGATGAGTCGAAATAATCACCTGTATTTCTCATTTTAGGCAAAAATGCAGAGGGCATAAAACCATTTGCTATTATCACCGAGCCTATTAATTCTTATCTTTTTTAGCAAGTATATAATTTTCTCAATGCACCATCCTCGACTACATCAAGCTATGGCAACCTTTAATCATTTATGTCAATATACATATCATATATGTTTCGTATAGGTAGGTTATGGGAATCGTTAAAATCTCTGATTTGATGCATGAAAATCTGCGTATCGCGAGTAATGCCATGAGCCGGTCAATAAACGCGCAGGCCGAGCACTGGCTCAAAATGGGTATGCTCGCTGAGCTTTACCCTCAGTTGAGTCATCATGAACTTACCCGGGTATTGGTTCAGGTGGAATTACAGGGCGGAGCAGACATTGCCAGAATCATCCAGAGTGAAACCCATATGCCGAATAAGGAAGAGAACGCGCAATGACAACAGTAAAAATCCACTCACAAGCAGAAATTGAAATGGCACGCGCCGCCGGCCACGCCGCAGCAAAAGTCCTGGAGATGATAACGCCCCATGTTCAAGCTGGGGTGACAACGGATGAGATTGACCGGTTGTGCCACGACTACATTGTTAACGAACTGAAAGTGATCCCAGCAAATATTGGCTATCACGGCTATACGCGCACAGTTTGCACCTCGGTGAATCATGTGGTCTGCCACGGGATCCCGTCTGATAAAAAACTGAAAAATGGCGATATCGTAAATATTGATGTCGCTGTTATTAAAGATGGCTGGTACGGCGATACCAGCAGAATGTATTTTGTCGGTGAGCCTTCAGTTAGAGCTAAGCGATTGGTGGATATAACTTATTTGTCGATGGTTGCAGGGATTAAGGTCGTCCGCCCAGGGGCAACACTTGGTGATATTGGGGCGGCGATTCAACAGGTAGCAGAGGGCGCTGGGTTTTCCGTTGTGAGGGAATATTGTGGTCACGGCGTGGGGCAGGAATATCATACCGACCCGCAGATTCTGCACTATGGGACGCCGGGAGTGGGCATGCCACTTAAAGCGGGGATGATTTTTACTATTGAGCCAATGATTAATGCAGGTAAAGCCGCCACCAGTGTACTTTCTGATGGTTGGACTGTGGTCACCAAAGACCGCTCCCTTTCCGCCCAGTGGGAACACACCATTGCAGTGACGGAAACAGGTTATGACCTGCTGACACCATGGCCTGAGGGCACAGGGGAGTATCCGGCAATCTAATGCTCATCTTATTCGTGGCGGCCAATTCTGCCACGAATAAGACAAACGTCACCACTCAGTGCCTCAACGGTAATAAACCGCGATATGCTGGTCTTGCACTTTTTCTATCTTGATTTTTATATCAAAAATTTCTTCGAGGATATCCGGTTTCATTATTTCTTCGGGCGCCCCGCGATAAATAACCGCGCCGTCTTTCATGGCAATAATATGGTCCGAATACGCTGAAGCAAAGTTGATATCATGAATAACCAATATAATAGTTTTGTTCAATTCATCAGCAGCACGCCGTAATTGTTTCATCATCGCGACACAATGCTTCATATCCAGGTTATTCAATGGCTCATCTAGCAGGATATATTTCGTATCCTGGCACAGTACCATTGCCACATATGCACGTTGCCGTTGCCCACCAGACAACTCATCAAGATAGCGGTCTTTCAGCGGTACCAGATTGAGGAATTCCATCGCCGCATCAATATACTTGCGATCATCTTCATTCAGCCGCCCTTTCGAATACGGGTAACGCCCAAAGCCAACCAAATCCGATACTGTCAACCGGCTGGTAAAATGGTTTTCTTGCCGTAGGACTGAAAGGATGGTCGCCAACTTATCCCCGGAGGTTTTGGCCACATCCAGCCCATTAAACTGAACGCGCCCGAGATCAGGTGTCAGTAAACGGCTCATAATTGATAATAACGTGGACTTACCCGCGCCATTTGGGCCGATGATTGACGTTATCCCACCAGAAGGAATGCTTTCATTTATATTATTGAGTACCGTTGTATTCTGGTATTTTTTATTAATATCAGTTATTTCAATCACACCGGAGCCTTTTTTATTAAAAGATAAATAAACAGCGCACCACCCACAAACTCAATGACCACGGAGAGCGTTCCCGACATGTTCAGCAAACGCTCAAGGATCAATTGGCCACCGACCAGCGTAATAACCCCAAGCAGAAAGACCCCTGGCAGCAAATATTGGTGCCGGAATGATCCCACCAGCGGATAAGCCAGATTAGCAATAAGCAAACCTAAAAAGGTTAACGGCCCGACAAGTGCCGTCGATATCGCCACCAGTAATGAGACAAGTAGCAGAATAGTGGTAATTTTTTTCTGATAGGCGACGCCCAGATTAATCGCGGTATTTCTCCCCAGAGCAATAACATCCAGGCAATGGCGCATACGCCAAATAGTTATCGCCACGATAATAATTATCCCAGTAGAAAGAGCAATAATCTCCGGCGCAGCTCGGGTAAAGGTGGCGAATACTCTGCCCTGCAAAACAGCAAACTCCCCCGGGGAGAGCAGGCGTTGCATCAAGCTGGATAAACTGCGGAACAGAGTGCCGCACACCAACCCAACCAATAATACCTTGTGCAGGTTTATCCCGACGCCAGTGAGCAACCAGCGATAGAGAAATACCGAAAACAACAGGAGTAAGGCCGACTCACAAAGAAATTTTCCTGTTATTCCTAATACTCTGAATCCATTAGCATCGACAAAAAAGATCAACATCGTTTGGATCAAGATAAACAGTGCTTCAAGCCCCATCACTGATGGCGTCAAAATACGGTTATTCGTCACTGTTTGGAATAATACGGTGGCAATACCTGCAGCAAACGCGACCAATACCATGGTGGCTAAAATAAGGCCGCGATGTACCAAAACATACTGGATATTACCCCTGAGATTAATTGTCATAAAAAGAATAATTGCGCCGAGGGCAATAATGCTCAATAACAATAATCGCTTTGCTGGCGAACTCAACGTTTTGCTTTTCTCTTGGGAAAGAGCGCGTGATGAAGAATATTCATTAACCTGCATGGCGTTTTGTCCTAACAATTAATAATAGGAAAACGAGTGCGCCAATTGCGCCCAAAATAACGCTGGCAGGTATTTCAAACGGGTAACTGACTAACCGACCAATAATGTCACATAACACCACTAAACCACCGCCACACAATGCCACCCAAGGGATAGTTCGGCGCAAGTTATCACCCATCGCCATACTGACAATATTGGGCACAATTAACCCCAGGAAAGGCAGCACGCCAATCACCACCACCACCACGCCGCTGGTGATGGCAATAATAGACATCCCCATCAGCATGACCCGCTGATAATTCAGGCCGACATTGACGGAGAAATCTCGCCCCATTCCGGCGACAGTAAAACGGTCTGCTATCAAGCAGGCAATCAGTGTCAATACGCCCACTATCCACAACAGTTCATAACGGCCTTGCAATACACCCGAGAAATCGCCCGATTCCCAACTGCCCAATGATTGCAGCAGATCAAACTCCATTGCCAGGAAGGTTGTCACTGCGCTAAATACCGCCCCCAGCATAATCCCGGTCAGCGGCACCATCAGCGCCGATTTCATTCTCATTCGTGCCAGCAATAACATGAAAAGCGCAGTGCCCCCCATGGCAAATACGGTGGCCACCAGCATTTTTACCATCACGGGTGCTGCGGGGCTAAACACCATGACCAGCAATAAACCAAGACTGGCCGATTGGGTCGTGCCGGCAATAGAGGGTTCGACAAAGCGGTTTTGGGTGAGCATCTGCATGATAAGACCAGCAACACTCATAGCACTGCCGGCTAAAACCAGTGCCAATGTTCGCGGCACGCGGCTTATCAAAAAGATGTCGCGCATGTCGGGGTCTGACCAAACCTCGGCCAATGTGACATTCCCGGCACCAATAAATAAGCTGCATGTCATAAGGCCCAGTAAAATAACCAGGCCGGCTATAAAGCTAAGATTTTTCATTAGTCACGAATTACTGCGCGGAGGCTGGTTTATCCAACACAGAGCTGATTTTATCCATCAGTTGCATATAGCTCTGCACACCACCGGCAATATAGAGCGAGGCGGAGTCGAGATAAATCACACGATTATTTTGCCATGCTTTGGTCTTACGAATCAGCGGGTTATCGAGAATTTGTTGTGCCGATTGGTTTTCAGTACGCCCAATCGCATTATCACGGTCAAGGACGAACAACCACTCAGGATTAGCATTAAGAATAAATTCTGAAGTCACCACATTGCCATGATTACCGGCTTCAGTGAAGCTGGCCGCAGAGGTGAAGCCCAACTCGTCAAAAATAAAACCGAAACGCGAACCTGGGGTATAAGCCGACATTTTCCCACCACTGACCATCACGACCATGGCCGAACCGGCGTTAGCCGATTTCTGCTTGATGGCATTGATCTGAGAGGTAAATTTGCCCATCAACGTTTTTGCTTCTTCTTCTTTATTGAAGATAGACGCTAATTGTTCCGTGCGCTGGGTCAGACTTTGGGTAAAGTGCTTAGGGTCGATATCCAGTGCGATAGTTGGCGCAATAGCACTCAGTTTGTCATAGGCATCTTGAGCACGGCCACCCGCAATAATCAGGTCAGGTTTTGCCTGGCTCAGCGTTTCATAATCCGGTTCAAATAATGTCCCCGCATTCAGATATTCTGAGCCGCTGTATTGGGATAAAAATGCCGGAAGATGTGTGCTGGTCTGAGGAACACCGGCAACTTTGATATGCAAGGCATCAGCAATATCCAATACAGAAGGATTCAGTATGATAACTTTTTGCGGATTAAGCGGAACTTGAGTCGTGCCCTGAGCATGTTCGATACTGATTTTTGATGTTTCTTCCGGGGTCGTAGATGCGTTATCACATCCGACAAGCACAGCCGTTACTGCCAACAAAGCTGAAAATAAAGCTAAACGTAATCGCATTTTCTCTCCTTAAAAGTGGGGATGTGGATATCCTTGATTGGGAACGCCAATGATTTGCATTATTAATATCGAATAATACCTATCTATGCCGACAATTAATAGAGAGAAAAGCCCGCGAATAAGGTACGGGATTGAAAGAAGAGTACAGCGACGAGGTGAAACGCTCATATCTCAATATCTAACAAGCAACTCTTTCAACTCGCTCTCGGCCTGCTCTCTATCACCGTCAAACTAGCGGCAGCTTAGTAACCGCGATGATCTGGATGTTTATCCAATTTGAATAAAAACGCGACGTCTGGCTAAAGGCACTTTAAAACCCAGTAATAATCTCTGTAAGGTATATATGACAGAGATTATTAATACGATGTTAATAAATGGTTATCTCATATTCTACTGAGTATACTTATTGGCGTGTTTATTCATTACTCTGGCGTGAAAAATATGTCGACTTATGCTTTACGTAGTGCCATTTGGATTGGGGTATATCTATTTTTTATTCTCGCCCCCTTACTGGCGCTACTAACCGGGACATTACCTCCCGCCCGAGATTTCTGGACTGAGCTTTCTATTGCTCTTGGTTATGCCGGGCTAGCTATCATGGGGCTACAATTTGGCCTAACTGCACGCTTTCGCTATGTGACCGAGCCTTGGGGTGAAGATATTATTTATCACTTCCATCGGCGTATTTCACTGATTGCCGTCGGGCTGGTTATCGCCCATCCTATCATTCTCTTTGTTGTCCGCCCGGAATTACTGGCGTTACTGAACTCCATTGATGCCCCCTGGCGCGCCCGTTTTGCGGCACTGTCAACTTATTCACTGATTGCTTTAGTCATTACGGCATTGTGGCGGGTGCAGCTCAGGATCCGCTATGAAATTTGGCATTTATCTCACATCATTCTGGCGGTAATTGCCGTTATCGCAGGGATTGCACATATGGTCGCCTGGGGTTTTTATCTCGACGACCCGTTAAAAAAAGCACTCTGGATTGGGCTGATTCTTTTTTGGTTTGGATTGTTACTGTATGTGCGCATCGTCAAACCATTCTTTATGCTGCGACGGCCTTTTCGGGTGGTGGATGTTCGCAAAGAGCGCGGCGATACCACCACTCTCGTCATGGAACCTGAGGGCCATACTGGCTTTCATTTCACCCCGGGTCAGTTCGGATGGTTAACCGTTTGGGGCAACCCGTTTAATATCACCGGGCACCCGTTTTCATTTTCATCCAGTGCGAAGGCCAGCGGCGGGCGTGTCGAAATGTCGATCCGCAATTTAGGGGATTTCACTCGTCATATTGCCCAGATACCGGTTGGGCAACGGGTTTATCTGGATGGCCCCTACGGTGCTTTCACCTTAGGTAATCCCGCCGATATGCATGTTCTGGTGGCAGGTGGTGTCGGAATTACCCCAATGATGAGTATGCTGCGCACCCTGGCGGATCGCGGCGATCCACGCCCTGCATTACTGCTATATGGCAGTAAAGATTGGGAGTCGATTACGTTTCGTGAAGAATTGGAAGCCTTACAACTACGGCTCAATTTGAAAGTGGTGCATGTGCTGTCAAACCCGTCGGCAGATTGGGCCGGAGAGCAGGGATTCATTGATGCTGAAGTGTTCAAACGGCACTTGCCGCCACCCTATGCCAGTCATGAATATTTTATTTGTGGCCCGAACGTGATGATGGATGCCATTGAAAAAGCACTGGCAGAAATCAATGTGCCCATGTCGAAATACCATTCTGAGCGCTACAGTTTTGCCTAAGGAGCTTATCAAATGAGACGTTTATTTGCTGACCGGCTAGTGATTGCAACAGCCGTTATTGTGATAGTAGTCGCGATACTATTTGCCTGGTTGCGCGTCGCCGGCTAAAGCGCTTATTTTTATCCCCGGTTTTTATAGCCTCAGAAAAAAGTTTCCCCTCTGTTGCACGAATACTTGCGGACTTTATCGTGCCACCCGCAAATTTCGTGCAAACCTTGAGCAGTTATATGACAGTTTCGTGAACAATCTCTAAAGTAATGATAATTAATTTGATCTATCTACGCGGGTAGATACACTAAAAGCACGAGTTAAGATTAATGTTATCTAATGTTTCTCCGTCAAAGTCAGTTTCGCTGATTGACCCCGGCGGCTGAATAAAGGCGGATAAATACACATTAATAAGTGCGTGAACATGATGCTTCAACACCAGGGGAACCTTTTTAATGACTTCACTAAATAGCTCGGCGGCAGACAATGCTCCATCAGAGAGCATGGCTGCGGAAGAGCGCTTGGCTACGCCCGAAGGTCGCAAAGACTTTTGGCGCGCAACCTTTTCGTGTTGGCTCGGTACGGCCATGGAATATGCAGATTTTGCACTATATGGTTTAGCGGCTGGCATAATATTTGGTGATGTCTTCTTCCCTGAAGCAACACCTGTAATCGCATTGTTATCCAGCTTTGCCACTTACTCTGTCGGCTTTATTGCCCGCCCTATTGGTGCGCTATTGTTCGGTAGATTGGGTGATCGCAAAGGCCGGAAAGTCGTCATGATTACGACCATCACCTTGATGGGTGCCTCCACCACCATGATTGGCCTCATTCCAAGTTATGCCTCTATTGGCTTGTGGGCACCGGCCTGTCTGGCATTCTTGCGCTTTATGCAGGGGCTGGGCGCGGGCGCAGAACTGTCTGGGGGTGCCGTGATGTTAGGGGAATATGCTCCCGCTAAAAGGCGCGGTTTGGTCTCTTCCATTATTGCATTAGGTTCTAACAGCGGTACGCTACTGGCTGCATTAGTGTGGTTGTTGGTCTTGCAGATGGACAAACAAACACTGCTCGATTGGGGCTGGCGTATTCCATTCCTGTCTAGCATTTTAATCGCCGGTGCCGCACTGTTTATTCGTCGCCACATGCGCGAAACCCCGGTATTTGAGCGCCAAAAACTGGTGTTGGAACAACAACGCCAGCAAGCACTGGCACTGGGCCGCGAGCATATCGCTGAAGTGGATAACCGCACATTTTGGCAGCGCAGCAAATCATTCTGGATCATGGTGGGCTTGCGTATCGGCGAGAACGGCCCGTCCTATCTGGCTCAGGGCTTCATGATTGGTTATGTGGCCAAAGTGCTGATGGTGGACAAGTCGGTGCCGACCATGGCGGTGTTTATTGCTTCCTGTCTGGGCTTCCTGATCATTCCACTGGCGGGCTATCTGTCAGATCGTTTTGGTCGCCGCATTACCTATCGCTGGTTCTGCCTGTTATTGATAATTTACGCCTTCCCGGCATTTATGCTGCTCGAAACCCGCGAGCCTATTATCGTTATGGGCACTATCATTGTTGGTATGGGGTTAGCATCACTCGGTATTTTCGGTGTGCAAGCAGCATGGGGTGTTGAGTTATTTGGTGTGACAAATCGCTATACCAAGATGGCGGTCGCAAAAGAATTAGGCTCCATTTTGTCCGGAGGCACTGCGCCATTAATCGCGGCAGCGATGCTAACACTCACCGGTCACTGGTGGCCAATTGCGCTGTATTTCGCCGTGATGGCAGGAATTGGTTTCGTCACCACATTCTTTGCACCAGAAACGCGTGGGCGCGATCTAAACTTGCCAGAAGATGCAATTTAATACCGAAAATCCCTCTATATACTCTACATAGTTCGAGTTGCAGGAATACAGCAAGCGGCGGCTCCACACAGGCTTGGCCCACTGATGGGCCAAGCCGTGAGTGTCGCTTGTGCGTATGCAACATGATGTCTGACGAGTATAGTGATGTAACTGTCTGTTATTCCCAGATATATCCTTAGGGGTGTTTAGCATCGAGGTCACTTTGGTCAACCCGCACTCACATCGAATTACACGTTCTGATGTCGCACGAGAAGCTGGCACTTCTGTGGCGGTAGTCAGTTATGTCATTAATAACGGGCCACGACCCGTTGCGCCCGCCACCAAACAGCGCGTGCTTGATGCCATTAAAAAAACCGGTTATCGCCCCAATGAAATAGCCCGTTCATTGGCGCGTGGAACGACCCAAACATATGGCCTGATTGTTCCCAATATTTCTAACCCTTTTATCTCGTCAATGGCCCATGCACTACAGCGCGAAGCCTTTGCCAATGGGCAAGTGTTGTTATTGGCTGATGCGGGTGATGACCGGCAACGCGAACGCGAACTGATCAATAATCTACTGCATCGTCAGGTTGATGGCCTGCTGTATACCAGTGTTGACCGTCATCCCTATATCGAATTAATTCAGGCGACTGGCACACCTTTTGTCATGCTCGATGCAGTTGATGCCGCGCAACAAATCTGTGCTATTCGTGTGAATGAACGCGCGGCTGCGTTTCAAGCAACCCAGCACCTGATTGAACATGGCCATCGTGATATCGCGATTATTTGCGGTCCACTGGATATGCTCAATACTCAAGATAGGTTGAATGGTTGGCGCGATGCACTGCAACAAGCGGGGCTGAATGCACGTAATGAATGGATTTTCCCAACCACATACACCCGTCCGGGTGGTTATCAGGCCGCACAGCAGATGCTGAAAGGGCCATTGCCACAGGCACTGTTCGCAACTAATGAATTACAGGCGTTTGGGTGCTTGCGCGCCATGGCCGAGCATAATTTGGCCGCCCCGCAAGATCTGGCGCTTATCTGCTTTAACGGCACCATTGAATCTGAATATAACGTGCCGTCATTGACGACCGTGCGCCAGCCAGTGGATGCCATGGCAAAAACGGCCATTGAGATGCTCAGAAACTGGGACGGTAAACCGACTATTCGCGAATTCGATTTTTCGCTCCAAATCGGTGAGTCCTGCGGCTGTTCTAGATTTAAAGAAATTGATTTTCCACTATAAAAGATAAAAACATGCGTTTAATTATTGATTGTGACCCAGGAAATGGCATACCCGGCGCCAATATCGACGATGGTTTAGCATTAGCCCTTGCCATCGCCGCACCGGAAATAACATTAGAATTAGTGACTATCGTGGCAGGAAATACTCCAAGCGAAGTCGGATTTTCTGTTGCCCATGATTTAGTAACCCGTTTGGGATTAAATATTCCCATCATTCGGGGCGCGTCACAGGCGCTGGTCGAGCCCGCAGCACTTTGGCGTGACAAGCTGGATAATGGTGCGGCCCGAAATGGATTAACTGCACTTTGGCAACAAACATCACCACCACCTATTGTGGCCTCCAGTGCGCCATTAGCCGCCCATGCTATCGGAGAGTTAATTTGCAATAACCCCGGAGAAATAACCCTGGTGGCTATCGGCCCCCTGACAAATATCGCCCACGCAATGCAGCTTTACCCACAAATGGCGTCATCGGTGGCAGAAATTGCTATCATGGGAGGTGTATTTAATGTCGATGGCTACCTTAAAGACACTAATTTTGGTATCGATCCCGAAGCCGCACATGTGGTGTTGACCAGTGGTGCTAATATTACACTGGCACCTTTGGATGTCACCACGCAAACCCAATTGCTGCATCAGGATTTGGATAAGTTCGCGAAAATTGACTCCCCACTGAGCCGTTATCTGGTAGAAACACTCCGTCCGTGGATAAGCTACTCGATGCAAACGCGCCAACTACCTGGCTGCTGGGTTCATGATGCGCTGGTCGTCGCCTGGTTACTGGATAAAAGCATCGTGACCACGGCCAGCGACTATGTTGATGTCGTACTGGAAGGCGCGCTAACCCGTGGTATGACGGTGCGCTTTAGCCCAGAAAATCTACGTTTGGATGTCGGTATTCCGGCACCACAAGGTAAGCCAATAAAAATTCTGCAATCCGTTGATAATAAAAAGCTCTTGGACACCATTTATCAATCCTTGAGCAATTTCACCTAATCTGATTGGAGCCACTCACCACAACTGAGACTGACTATGCTGACATTGCTTCATCTGCTTTCTTCTGTTGCCCTGCTCGTGTGGGGTACACATATCGTCCGCACAGGTATCATGCGGGTTTATGGCGCTGATTTGCGCCGGGTGCTGAGCGCCAGTATCCAGAAAAAACCAACTGCATTTATAGCCGGGATTGGCGTCACGGCGCTGGTACAAAGCAGCAATGCGACGGCGTTGCTGGTGATTTCATTTGTATCACAGGGGCTGATTTCATTGTCACCCGCGCTGGTGATTATGTTAGGGGCTGATGTGGGGACGGCGCTGATGGCGCGAGTGCTCACTTTTGATCTCTCCTGGCTGTCGCCATTACTGATTCTCGGCGGGGTGATTGTCTTCCTCGGCCAACGTAAAGCCCGTGTGGGCCAAATGGGGCGAGTGTGTATTGGCCTTGGGCTGATAATTCTCGCCTTGCAACTGATTGTCAGCGCTGCCGGCCCGATCACACAGGCGACGGCGGTTCAGGCCATTTTCTCCTCCCTGACCGGGGATACTATTCTGGCGCTGTTGATTGGCGCGCTGTTCGCCATGATCAGTTATTCCAGTCTGGCTGCGGTGCTCCTCACCGCGACACTCGCCGCCACCGGGTTAGTGCCGCTGAATATCGCGCTTTGTATTGTGATTGGCTCCAATCTGGGGAGCGGATTGCTGGCCTTGATCAGTAGCCGTGGACAGAATGCGGTATCCCGCCAAGTGGTGTTGGGAAGCCTGCTGTTTAAAGTTATCGGCTGTATTTTGGTGCTTCCTTGGGTCAATGTATTAGGGAAATGGTTGTTCGGGCACAGCTTACCCGCCGCCGAAGTGGTCATTTACTTCCACGTTTTCTATAACTTGCTGCGCTGTCTGTTGATGTTGCCATTTGTTGGAGTGATGGCACGAATTTGCAGCCGCTTAGTGAGTGATGATCCCAACACAGCCCAGCCCTCTGCACCGCGCTATTTAGATATTACCGCTATCGATACCCCGTCACTGGCATTAGCAAACGCCGTGCGGGAAACCCTGCGTATGGGCGATGTACTGGAACAAATGCTATTTCGCTTTAAAGAAGTGCTGGAAGGCAATAAACAGCAAAAACATGAAGTTAGCTTATTAGAAGACGAAGTTGACATGCTGTATAGCGCGATAAAA
The DNA here is from genome assembly GCF_009831415.1 of Yersinia canariae. Lineage (NCBI taxonomy): Bacteria > Pseudomonadati > Pseudomonadota > Gammaproteobacteria > Enterobacterales > Yersiniaceae > Yersinia > Yersinia canariae. The sequence continues at coordinate 3,886,448 of NZ_CP043727.1, forward strand.
CTGTATTTGGCGCAAATTCAGCAAGATGAATTGGGCGAGATTGATTCACGCCGCTGGGCCGAAATTATTGATACTGCAGTCAATCTTCAGCAAGCTGGCGATATTATTGGCCGAATGACATCCGATGTCGCCGCCAAGTCACTGAATGCGCGCAAGCCGTTTTCAGTTGAAGGGTTTGAAGAGTTAAATACTCTACATGCCCGACTGGTTGCTAATCTGGATTTAGGGATGTCGGTATTTTTATCCCGAGATATCAATAACGCCAAGCGCTTGCGCCGCGCCAAGCACCGTTTCCGCTTGTTAAACCGCCGTTATTCCCATGCCCACGTCGAACGTTTGCACCAACAAAACGTGCTGAGCATTGAAACCAGCAGTCTGCATATGGGGCTATTGGGGGATATGAAGCGCTTGAACTCACTATTCTGCTCAACTGCATATCATGTGTTGGAAGTGCAGGAAGAAGCATTGGATTAAAACATAATATTGGGGAGAGCGGTAAATCCACCCTCCCCCAATATGCTGTTTACAAAGACTATTCAGCCGCAGACAGGCAAATAGTTCTCGTCAACTCATATGATTTAACAAAGGAACTGATTGGCAAGAATTCAAATGGCGAATGGAAGTTATGCGCGCCAGTGAAATAGTTCGGTGTTAACAACCCTTTGCTCGATAATGCTGCGCCATCCGTACCGCCCCTCATAGGAATCACATTCGGTTCAATCCCCAACAGTGCCATGGAGGAGAAAATAAGCTCAATAGCTTTCTTATCTTCACCAATGGAATTACTGATATTGCTGTAAACATCAGTCACTGAATAACTTAACTTCGCGCGCGGATACCGTGCAGAAACCTTTGCCACCGCCTCGCCAATTGAGGTTTTACGGGCCGCAAATGATGCATTATCAAAATCACGAATCGCCATTTTCAGTTTGGCGCTGTTGGGGTTGGCAACCATATCGGTAAACCAAACATAGCCTTCTCGCCCTTCGGTGTGTTCTGGCGTCTGTTGTGGGTCAAATTCGCTGATAATGTCATAAGCAACACGGATAGGATTGATTAGCACATTCTTGGCTGACATGGGATGCGCCGTCACCCCCACAATATCAATCTCAGCCGAGGCCGCATTAAAGTTCTCATACACCACTTCGCCCAGTTCGCAGCAATCAATGGTGTAAGCAAAATCAACATCAAACCGCGCCAGATCCAATGCTTTGGCCCCACGCAAACCTATCTCTTCGTCGGGCACAAATGCCACAACAATATCGCCGTGTTTATCATCCGCGCTCAGGTTTTCCAGCAGGGTCATCACCACCGTTACCGCCGCTTTATTATCCGCGCCCAACACACTGGTGCCATCGCTGAAAATAATCTCTTCACCCTGATAACGTAGAATTTCCGGGTGTTCAGCAGTGCGCAGATAAATACCTTGCTCTGGGTTCAAGCACAGGTCACTGCCGGTAAAGTGCAAGCGCTGCGGATGAATATCAGGTGACAAACCAACATCAACAGTATCAATGTGAGTAATGAAACCAATACGAGGCGCTGTCGGCTGATTACCCGGCTTACGGGCAGTTACCGTTGCATGTTCATCAATAATGATATCTTCCAGCCCCAACTGCCGCAGTTCGTCAGCCAACATTTGGGCCATTTTATGTTGCCCCGCCGTGCTGGGCAGAGTGTCAGAGGCGGCATCACTCTGACTGCTGACAGACAGATAGCGAAAAAAACGTTGAGTCAGTTGTTCTGAGAGTGCGATTGTCATTTCTTATTCCTTATTTATTTTATTTTTAGACTATTAGTGGGTCGCCGGGTAGGTGTAGCCGCTTTGGAACCCCAACGGAATACCCAGCCCCCAGAACAAATACAGCATCAGAGTTAGCACGATGGTCAGCCCAAGGGTATAAGGCAGCATCATGGCACAGAGTGTTCCGACCCCCGTTTTAGAGCAATATTGGCGGCAATACATGATGATTAAAGGATAGAAAGCAAACATCGGCGTCGAAATGTTTACAGTAGAACTGACGCGGAAACTGGCCTGCGTCAGCTCCGGTGAAATGCCCACAGCCATTAACATGGGAACTAATACCGGAGCCAGAATTGACCATTTAGACGATGCAGAAGTAATAATAATGTCCAGCGCGCAAGACAGCAGAATCACCCCAAGAATAGTGAATCCGGCGGGCATCGCCAGTGTACGCAAGAAGTCAGCCCCTGAGATGGCGAGCAACGTGCCAATATTGGAATGGCTGAATGAGTATAGGAACTGCGCACAGAAGAAACTGAAAACTAAAAACGAAACTAATGAGCGAGTGATGTTTTCCATGCTGCTGGTGACATCTTTCGTGCTCTTAAAGGTGCCCGCGCTAAAACCGTAAATCAGGCCAGGAATGGCAAACATGAAGAACAGTAACGGTACAATTGCTTGCATGATAGGCGCGTCAGGGCGGGTTAAACTCCCCTCAGGTGAGCGCAGTAAAGAGTTATCGGGGTACAAAGCTGCCGCCAGACCAATCAACATCAACAACATGGTCAACCCCGCTTTTCTAAATGCTTTACTCTCGCGCGGAGTGACTTTTTGCAGTTCATCATTGTTATCGAGCACACTGAGAGAGTCATTCAGTGGCATTGATTTAATCAGACGCGGCTCAACAACTTTCTCAGTAATAAACCAGCACACCAAAATCACCGCAAAAGTGCTGCCAAAACTAAGGAAATAGTTACATAACACATTGACGTTATAACTCGGGTCAATAATATTTGCCGCACCCTGAGTGAAGCCTTGCATGATTGGGTCAATAATTGACGGGGTGTAACTGGCCGAAAATCCCCCGGCTAACCCGGCAAAAGCGGCGGCAATACCTGCAAGCGGGTGACGACCACTGGCATAAAACATCATGGCTGATACCGGCATTAAAATCACGTAAGCCGAGTCAGATGCAACATGGCTGACCACACCAATAAAAATGACCGCCGGCGTCAAAATGCGCTGCGGCGTAACATTAAGCATCTTTTTCAACATCACCTGAATAAAGCCGCTGCCTTCTGCAATCCCAATACCCAGTGTTGCGACAATAGTAATTGCCAGTGGTGGGAAATTAATAAAGTTTTTGACCATAGTAGTAATAAAGGTCACCAGCTCAACGGGCGCCAGCATATTGGTCACTTTGATCTGAGAGCCGGTCAGGGGGTGATAATAATCAAAATTGATAAATGACAAGCCAAAGGAGAGCGCCCAGCACACGCCCAATGCATAAATAAAAAGCATAGTGATATCTGGCATTGCATTACCAATGCGCTCGATAGTATTAAGTATTCCGGTTTGCCGGTTTTCTTGCGGTTCTACTGATGACATATCCTGTCCTTTCCCTTTAAAGAGGCCATAGCCAAAACGGACAGAAAATACACGTGACTTCCTGTCGCGATAGAGTGATTGCATGATGTGGGAGAAGATAAAACCAAAAACTAATGGGGTAACAAACCAATAAACCCTATAAATAGAAAACAAAATCAATAACTAACATTATGAAAAATATGATATTTTTATGCTCAATTTTTATAACAAAAATCAGAATGCGTCAATTTAATTTCATTACTCATTCAACCCAATATAATATTAAGCACTCTAGATGTGGTAAATAACTAAATTTAACATCGATAAATAACAAGTCATGAGATTAATATCCCATTAATGGGATAAATTAAAAAATATAAAACCAAAACAACGCGCTACAGACTCCTTCATTATTGATATTTATCCGCACACTTTTCACGACAAAAAACGGCACATACCTGTTGATATGTGTAATGAATAGCTCTGCTAATTCTATGAAAATACTGTAGCCGCATACCATGCACTATTGAATTAACTTATTGAATTTATATGTATTTATATGAAATTAATAAAAAACAGAATATAAGAGAAATGCATAATATCAATAGTCTTAACCGAAATATCTCACCGACACACACTGTTTGATACCTTTTTTATTGGCTACTTCTTTAAGCGCTGGCGCTCTACATTAATTTGGTAGAACGCCCCAGTGTTATATAGTATCCAGTTATGGGCGCACAAAAGACACTAAATGGGCAGGTTATGTACAGTTAACCAGCCCAATCAACCAGGATTTGCTGCGTTGATTTTACTGTAATACGGTTACCTGGAATTGCCAGTTCTGACCAAACCTCATTGTGTTGCGCGATAAGTTGCTGGGCTGTGGCATATTGCCTGTCCGCAGTCGTATGGGCATCGGAAGCAATTGTCAGGGCATACCCTTTACTGGCAGCAATTTTAATAGTGGTATCAACACAGTAATCAGTGGCGCAACCACAGATGGTCAAATGAGTGGTTCCCAACTCAGCAATGACATTATCAAGTGAAGTGCGATAAAACGAATCACAGGCCGTTTTGTTTACATAAATCGCACCTTCTGGGCGATAAAGTTCCGGCAACAACTGCCACAACTCACTCCCTTCCGTCATTTCACCTTCAATATGCTGTATGAAAATAATCTGATCGGCATGATCTGTTAGTTGGTTAATACGCGCTATTCGACCTAGGCTGTCAAAGCGGGGATTAGCAAAAACGCCAATTTGCATATCAATAACAATAACAATATTTTCTTTGATCACAGCCAACCTCTATTTTGATGTGAAAACACGGACTCAGCCAGAGCAGTGTAACAGCCAACAATGCAGTAGCTGAAATAGATTGCTTGCTGGTCGCCGCTCTTTATCAACTTCGATCAGCTTATCTTCAGTTTCCCTGTGATGTAGTACAAGCACACATAAAATTGTCTTCTGGCACAGCCCGAGTGGCGAGGGATATTGCTGATGGATGATGGTGCAGCTCAGTTAAGCATTCAAGAGTGAGATTCAATGCCGCGTGATGATTGATAAGTCTTTATTCGTATATAACAGCCCACTTCCCATAAGCAGGCTATTATTTTTGATGTTAAAAACGCGCTTATTTCTTCAGTTGTAATGTCGTCATGCAAGTTTGATTTTCAACTTGGGTCGCAAAAGGTGATGTAGCCTTAAGGCCTTGATAACTCACTTCAATCGTACCTTCAGTGTTACGTGGTAACCACACCCCAATAAAACCATTCTGATAGCTGGTGAGTTTATCTTGCAAGATAATGTTCCCCGTTTTATCAGTAATTTTCACATCGAATGGAGTATTAGCTAATTCACCACGACAGCCAGAAAGGCTGTGGTTAAAACAGGGGTGGGTTTGTTTTATATAAGGCGCAAATGAAAGATAGAACTTATCCCCCAGCGGGAAAGAGAACTGTTGTTGCCCGTCCGATAATGTCAGTTCAGTCCCTGTTACCGAAGCAGAATAGGCCAAAGGACGCTCTTGTTTAGATTGATCGATGGCCTCAATCATTTGTTCAGTGGTTTTTCCAGATAAACCATGCTGAGCCAAAAATTCCGTTTGAGTTGTAGCCGAGGCAAAGTGGCTGAAAGTGATGGCGGCAAAAGCAACAATCGCCCAGCGCGTTACCGCAGCAAATGTTTTATTCATTATGTTGTGCCCTTCAATAAGAGAAATATATTTTATAAGGTGAGCCATAATCTAAACCCTCCCCTTAGGAGAGGGTCAAAGATAGATTTGAATAGAAAGGTAAACCATTGTATAGAAATGAATTTTATTGATCTAAATCAAATTAAAAACGTGATATCACCCTCAACTCACATTAATTAATATCAGGGTGCTGAGCAATCAAGTTCTTTCTCTTTTTCTCAAGGTCGGCAATTTGCTGATCAATATCTTCTATATTCTGTTCAATGTTGTCATGGTGTTCCTGCAATATTTCTTTGGCCTCGGCTCTATCTGAAGCCGCAGGAGTCGCCCCTTTCAATGGCATATTTGCAGTTTCTTTCATAAAGACTCCAGTCACCAAGCCAATAACCGCTACCACCATCAAATAATAAGCCGGCATAAACAGATTTTGTGTGGTCTCGACCAACCAAGCGGCAACTGTTGGCGTCAAACCTGCAGCTAACACCGAGATATTAAAGGCAATAGCTAATGCGCTATAGCGTATATGAGTTGGGAACATCGCCGGTAATATGGATGCCATCACACCGGTAAAACAATTAAGTAAAATCGCCAGAATCAACAAGCCACAAAATATCAAACCGATAATGCCACTGTTAATCAAAATGAAACTAGGGATGGCAAGAACAAACAGCCCAATACTACCGCAGATAACAAAAGGTTTACGACCAAATCGGTCACTCATTAAACCCATAACCGGTTGGACGAACAACATACCAAGCATAATAGCGATAATAATCAATACACCGTGGTCTTCAGAATAATGCAGACTGTGAGACAGATAACTCGGCATATAGGTCAACAACATGTAATAAGTGACATTCGTTGCGATCACCATGCCGACACAAATAGTCAGATTTTTCCATTGCTTGGTGAGAATTTCACGGAAAGAGACTTTCGGTGGCTGGGCAATATTATGGCGAGAGTCATTATCAATTTTATCAACATGCTGCTGGAAGGTGGGCGTCTCTTCAAGCGCATGGCGTAAATAGATGCCAATTAGCCCTAATGGTGCCGCCACAAAGAACGGAATACGCCATCCCCATTCAAGGAAACTGGCTTCACCCACGATACTGGAAATAAGCAGAACAACCCCAGCTCCGAGAACAAAACCGGCAATAGAACCAAAATCTAACCAACTGCCGAGGAAACCACGCTTTCTGTCCGGTGAATATTCAGCCACAAAAATAGCCGCGCCGGTATATTCGCCACCCACCGAAAAGCCCTGAGCTAATTTTGCTAATAACAACAGTATGGGTGCCCAAATACCTATCGAGGCATAGGAGGGAATTAACCCAATACAAAATGTACTGACTGACATAATAATGATGGTGACAGACAGAACTTTTTGCCGCCCATACTTGTCACCCAACGCACCAAAGAATAAGCCGCCGAGAGGCCGAACCAAGAAAGGAACGGAAAAAGTCGCCAATGCCGCGATCATTTGAATACCGGGGTCTGCACCGGGGAAAAATACCTGACCGAGTGCGAATGCAACAAAACCATACACACCAAAGTCAAACCACTCCATGGCGTTACCCAAAGCAGCAGCCGTGATAGCCTTCTTCAATTTGGCATCATCAATGATAGTAATGTCATTGATTTGCATAGGTTTAACACTCTTTCTTCGTAGTCCCATTTTTTCTTCCTTATGTTCCCAATAGTTCCACTGCATAAAGTATGAAAATGATGACGCGCAGCAATACCCATTAAAAAAATCAAATTTTTGTAAGATGTTTATAAGAATAGTTGTAAAACGAGGAGATTTGTAGGGTGGCTCAACCTGAAATCATTAGATAGATTAACTTATTATCGTCCAAAATGCATGTTTGATAACAATCAAAATCAGTATTTAGTGGGTTTTAATCCTATTATTGTCTGAATAATCAGGCATATATACCGCAATAACCAAAAGGTCTATAAGCAAGCCTTATATACCCCTTAATTCTGATGCCGCTGATGTTCAAATATTTAGGCGGTGAGCTGATACCAGACTTTTCAGGTCTGTATATCAACTCACCGCCAGTAATACTACTTTTGTGCAGGAAATCACATTCTCATGGATTAATGCTGCGGGTCTTTATCAGAAGGTTGTTTGCCTTTTTTTGTCCATTCACGCAGCCGCTGAATGTGCAGATACAGCGCTGGGATAAACAAGATCCCCACAGCAGTGGCCATTAGCATGCCGCCAAACACGGTAATACCTATAATCTGGCGGCTCATCGCACCCGCACCACTGGCAAAGACCAGCGGCATCACGCCGAGAATAAATGAAATTGCCGTCATCATTACCGCACGAAAACGCTGTTTGGCCCCATCTTGCGCCGCCTGAGCAATCGTCGCCCCCTCTTCCCGCCGGGCTTTGGAGAATTCAACAATCAATATCGCATTCTTGGCCGCCAACCCTATCAATAGTACCAGCCCGATTTGCGCATACACGTCGTTAGCGAAGCCCATAACTGACAACCCGGCTACCGCCCCCCCAACAGCAAACACCACCGACAGAATCACCACCAGCGGGATACTCCAGCTCTCATACTGAGCAACCAGGAACAGATACGCGAATACCAATGCAGCCAGATAAATAAACACCACCTGCCCGCCGGTTTGCTGCTCCTGCCATGACATCCCGCTCCAGCTATAGCTGTAGCCTTGCGGTAAATTTTGCGCCAATAGCGCTTCCATTGCCGCCATTGCCTGCCCCGAACTGGCCCCATCAGCCGCAGAACCACTAATTGCAACCGAAGGGAACTGGTTGAAATTACTGATAAAAGGCGCGCCAACTGACGGCGTCAAAATGACCAGATTCGCCAGGCTGACCAATGCGCCGTTATCACTGCGCACATTCAAACTATTTATCTGCGCAGTGCGCTGACGGAAATCCATATCATTTTGTAATTGCACCCGGAACATGCGGTTATTGATAGTGAAATCACCGGCATTCATCCCCCCGAGTGAGGTTTGTAATGTCTGGAAAATGCGGCTGACCGGCACTTGTAATAATGCCGCACGGGAGCGGTCGATACTCAGATTGACTTCAGGTACTGAAGCACTGAATGTCGTGAACACTCGGCTCAGTTTCGGATCCTGATTGGCAGCAAAAATAATCCCCTGACTGACTTGCGCCAGCTCCTGCGGAGTCTGCCCCAGCAGGGCTTGAATCCGCAAATCAAAACCGGACGCACTGCCCAAACCGGCTATCGCCGGTGGATTGACAGCCATGATCATCGCCGAGGGAATCGCCGCCAGATTAGCCTGAATATTCGCCAACACTTGATCAATATGCGGCCGCTGCCCCCAAGGTTTGAGCATCACAATAGCAAAACCCGCATTAGGAGAATTATTACCGCTGAGCAAGCTAAAGCCGGTAATTTTTATGACATCCTCAACAGCATCGTTAGCGGTTACCTGCTGATACATCTGATCCATTACCGTCTGGGTACGATTTAGAGAAGCGCCATCAGGCAGTTGCAAACTGACAAAGAAATAGCCTTGATCCTCTTCTGGCAAAAAGGAGGTCGGCAGGCGGGTATAACCCCACCAGGTAGCGAACCCCACCAATAGCAGGGCTATGATACTGAATACGGCACGGCTACTGATTCGCCCCGTCAATGCAACATAGCCATCACGGGCACTGTCCAAACCGCGGTTAATTCCTCCAAATATCCCAGTGTTCGACAATGTCCGGCGCTTAAGTAATACCGCACACAGTGCCGGACTTAGCGTTAACGCATTGATACTAGATAAAATAACGGCGGCCGAGAGTGTGACAGCGAACTGCCGATACAGCTCACCTACAATGCCCGGTAAAATAGCGATGGGCACAAATACCGCCATCAGCACCAGTGTGGTGGCAATAATTGGCCCGGCAATCTGGCTCATTGCCTGTTTGGTTGCTTCTGCTGGCGTGAGATTCGGATCATTTGATAATAGGCGTTCGACGTTTTCGACCACGACAATGGCGTCATCCACCACGATGGTCAGGGCCAAAATGATAGCAAACAAACTGAGGGTATTGGCTGAGTAACCAAAGACATACAGCACAGCAAAAGTACCCAACAGCGAAACCGGAATGGTGAGCGCGACAATAAAAGTCGCCCGCATACTTTGTAAAAACAGATACACCACCGCCAGCACCACAATGAGGGTCAAGGTCAGTGAGAGTGCAATTTCATGCAAGGTGGCGGTGACGGGTAAAGTGGAGTCGTAATTGATTTCATAGGTCAGATCCGGCGGAAAAGAGGCCGACAGACGGGCCATTTCATCCCGGACGCCATTTGCCACATTTAATGCATTAGCACCGGGTACCGGGTAAACCACTAAGAATGCCGATTCAGTCTGATTTTGCGCCGCACTGACCTGATAATTCTGCGCCCCTAATGCCACACGGGCCACATCACCCAGCCGAATCATACCGCCTTGTGGATTACTGCGAATAATAACATTGGCAAATTCTTGTGGGTCGGTAAGTCGCCCCTGCCCACTGATGGTCAGAGTTTGCTGTTGGTCGGGCATCGACGGTGATGAACCAATCTGCCCAGCCGCGGCCTGTACGTTCTGTTGTTGTAATGCAGCGATAATGTCTTGCACGCTAACATTTAGCGACTCCATGCGTTGTGGATTCAACCACACACGCATGCTGTAATCGCGGGCCCCAAAGACCTGCACATCACCAACACCATTGATACGCGCAATAGCATCACGCAACTGTATGCTGGTGTAGTTACTGACAAACAGGGCGTCGTGGGTCTGCTTTGGTGAAAAGACACTGACCCCCAATAGCAGGTTAGAGGCCCGTTTACGCACCGAAATGCCATTTTCATTCACTTCCGCAGGGAGTTGGGCACTCACCTGAGAAATACGGTTTTGCACCTCAACCGCCGCCATATCCGGATCCGTGCCACTGGCGAAAGTGATACTCAGTTGATAGCTGCCGTTATTGCCACTGGTGGACTCCATATAGAGCATATTGCTGACACCATTGACCTGCGCCTCCAGCGGAGACGCAATAGCTTGCGCCACATCGCGGGCGCTGGCTCCAGGATAAACGGCACTGACCGACACCACTGGCGGCGTGATATCAGGGTATTGCTCGACAGGAATAACATGTAATGATACCCAACCAACAATGGTTATCACCAATGCAATAACAATGGCGAATTTGGGACGACGGATAAAGAAATGCAGCATCTGGCCTTCCCCTTAATTCGCAGTCAGCGGCGTAGCAATACTGGCGCTAACCGTCATTCCAGGCCGGACATGTTGTAGCCCCGATACAATGACGCGCTCGCCCACTTTTAACCCGTCTTTCACTTCATATTGTTGTTCGAACTGCTCGCCAAGAGTGACAGGCCGCACTTCAACCTGATCCTTATCCGTGACCACCAACACAAAATGGCCCTGCTTATTTTGTTGCAATGCTGCAATCGGGATAGCGGTGACTGCTTTTGCTGTTTCTGCCGCCAGTGACACATTGACGACACCTCCGGGCAATAATAAATGCCGTGGGTTATCAAAACGGGTACGAATAGTCACTGTCCCGGTCTGTTTATCAATTTGATTATCAACAGATTCAAAAACGCCACTTTCTGGATACTGTTTACCATTTGCCAGTTGAATGCGCGGGGTGAGATGCTCAAACGCCAGAGCACTGTTTTCACTGGCTGAAGCAGCCCCTGCCGCGGATGACTGATAGGTGGCGGTGATGTAATCTCTTTCATTAACGGCAATGGCAACCCGGATAGGGTCAAGCTGCACGATACTGACCAATGTGCCGCTGGCCGGATTAATCAAGCTGCCGACGTTAAAGCGGCTGTGGCCAATTTGGCCCGTAATCGGGGCATAAATGCGGGTGAAACTGAGTTGTAGCTGCTGAATTTGCAGGTTTGCTTGCGCCTGAGCCACTGCCGCCCGGCTGATATCGCGCTGCGCCTGCGCTTCATCAACTTCAGCCTGACTAACCGAGCGGTTATTGCCCAAACGCTGTAAACGGGTGAGTGTCACCTGCGCATGGTTGGCGCTGGCGGTTGCGCTGTCTAATTGCGCTTGCGCCTGAGTGACGGATGCTTGATGCAAAGCAGGATCGATTTCATACAATAAATCCCCCTGCTTAACCATCTGCCCTTCGGTAAACAATCTGGCCGCAATAAACCCTTCTGTTCGGGTTGTGACATCCACCGCCTGAATAGCTTCTACCCGTCCGAGAAACTGCAATGCACTATCGGGAGTCATAGAGGTCACTACCGCGACAGTCACCGCAGGCAAGGGGGCCGCAGCTATTGCGCTATATGTGCTAATACCCAGCATCAACACCACGGTATATGCGAGTTGATGATATAGCCGAGCACATAGAATCCGCTGCACGTTAAACACTCTCGTGTTGCGAACCAAATTCAATGTCAACATGGTTATTTATTCCTTACTCTCGGCGGGTAATTAATTTGGACGGGTATAAACAAAGTTTAGTAGGATTAATAATAATCTGAAGTCACTTTAACGTCTTGCGACAAAAATTCATATTGCATACTGAAGCCGGAACAGAAATCAATTACCCGCTGATTCAGAATGATACCCGCTGGAAGTAATGGGAAAAGAACTCCACACACACCCTCAATTTGGCGGAGAAATAAAGTGGCGTATGGTAAACCGCCCAGATATTGGCGCTTTGCGCATATTCAGGCATGACGCGCACTAAAGAACCCTTTTGTAATAATGGCGCGACATCCCACAGTGAACGCAGCATAATTCCGCGCCCATTCAGCGCCCACTGCAAAACTATCTCGCCACTATTAGATGAAAGGTGGCCCGATATTTTCACCGATTTCTTGCCCTCTTTCCCTTCCAGTTCCCAGACCCCAACCGATTGATCCCGCTCTTGAGTAAACAAACAGTCGTGCTGTTGTAACTCTGGCAAGGTCGTCGGTGTTCCCTGCCGTTTTAAATATTCTGGAGAAGCACAAATAATACGTTGATTCTTCGCCAACATGCGGCTGATATAACTTTCTGAAATAGCATCATTGACCCGGATATCAAGGTCAATGTGGTCTTTAATCAAATCGATCTGCTTATCAAATAATTCAAAATGAATTTGTAGATCAGGATAACACTCCATTAACTCGATAATGGCTGGTGCAATATAGTTACGACCGAAACCAAAACTGCAACCGATCCGCACTTTCCCGGATGGCTGTTCTTTGATTTGAGCTACTTCATTTTTTAGCACCGTTAAACGTTCCAGAATATCAAGAGCAGATTGGTAAGTTAAAACACCAGTTTCTGTGAGCACCACACCACGTGAAGAGCGGTGCAACAACTTAACGCCGAGTTGCAATTCGAGTTGTTGAATACGTTTAGTCACAAAAGCAGGTGTTTGTCCCAAACTTTCAGCAGCGACCAGAAAGCTTCCACTATTAACCACTGCAATTAATACCTGGAGATCTTTGGGTAAGGGATAGTGATCGAGACTCATTACGCTATTCCTGAATGGAAATATTCATATTGATACTCTAACGCGTTGTGACACAACACGACCAATTAATAACTATAAAATTTTGATGTGTATAACTGCCATTATCCTGATTGACATTTTTTGGTTATTTTTGTGTTGGTTATTTGTTGCTTAATACTTCAATTATGTAATTTATTTATTTCTATCTAAATAGCATATTTTTCTAACTCAAGCTTTATAAAGAAAAAAATATAATTCACGTTTTGTTAATTGAACAATCACACTTCAAAACTGAAATAACCCCTACTTTTTGTGTTACTTTGTTTTGGCTGCCAGTAGCGCGATAAAAAACAAATAGAACAAGCATTTATTTAGTCATCATTTAATGGTGTAAAACCCATTATTTATGCTGGAGAATATTTCATGATCATAATTGAACAAAGCGATGCAGTCACGACACTCACCGATATAATTGCTGACTTCACCGCAATGATATCTACTCGCATGCCCGACGATGTCGTCGACAAATTAAAACAACTCCGTGAATTAGAAAACGAAGGTATGGCAAAAATCATTTATCATACTATGTTCGATAATATGGAAAAAGCCATAAAATTAAACCGCCCAGCCTGTCAGGATACTGGCGAGATAATGTTTTATGTCAAAGTGGGGGCGAAATTCCCACTATTGGGTGAATTACAAAGTATTCTAAAATCAGCAGTACAGCAAGCTACAATAAAGGCGCCATTGCGACATAATGCTGTCGAAATATTTGATGAGGTTAATACCGGTAATAATACTGGAAGTGGCGTACCTTGGGTCACATGGGATATTGTGCCAGATAACACCAGTGCAGAAATTGAGATTTATATGGCTGGCGGTGGCTGCACATTGCCCGGACGTTCTAAAGTCCTGATGCCATCTGAAGGTTATGAGGGGGTGGTGAAATTTGTTTTTGAAAACATCTCAACATTAGCCGTAAATGCCTGCCCACCAGTATTGGTCGGCGTAGGTATCGCCACCTCGGTAGAAACTGCCGCTGTATTATCTCGCAAAGCCGTATTGCGGCCAATAGGCAGCCATCATTCTAATCCTATTGCTGCCGATTTAGAACGCCGCCTGGAAGAAGGCTTAAATAAATTAGGCATTGGCCCGCAAGGTTTAACCGGAAAAGCATCTGTCATGGGGGTTCATATTGAATCAGCCGCGCGCCACCCATCCACGATTGGCGTTGCCGTTTCTACCGGTTGCTGGGCGCATCGCCGTGGAACACTGCTAATTCATCAGGATTTAACATTCGAGAGCATATCCCATACTCGAGGTGACCTATTATGAAAAAAGTATTAACAACCCCAATTAAAGATGAAGATTTAGTGGATATTAAAGCTGGCGATGTCATATATCTCAATGGCACTTTAGTGACATGTCGCGACGTATGTCATCGTCGCCTAATTGAATTAAAACGTGAAATTCCCGTTGATTTAAGGGGGAAAGCTATTTTCCACGCAGGGCCTATTGTCAAAAAGAACGGCGATAAATGGGAAATGATCTCGATTGGGCCAACCACCAGTATGCGGATGGAAAGTTTCGAAAAAGAATTTATTGAACAGACCGGAGTTAAATTAATTGTCGGTAAAGGTGGCATGGGGCCAAATACCGAAGAAGGCTGCAAAACACACAAAGCTTTACACACTATTTTCCCCGCAGGCTGTGCCGTATTAGCTGCAACTCAAGTGGAAGAAATAGAAGAAGTCCATTGGACAGAACTGGGCATGCCGGAATCACTTTGGGTTTGCCGGGTAAAAGACTTTGGGCCACTTATCGTGTCTATTGATACCCACGGTAATAATCTTATTGAAACCAACAAGAAATTGTTTGCAGACAAGCGCGATGCCATCGTCGATGAGATCTGTGAACATGTTCATTATATTAAATAATAATGATAACCAGGGGGGTTAGCCCTCCTTTATTCATAAAAGGACATGACTATGGCAAAGTTAAATTTGTCATGGCGATTATTAGCACCAATATTGGTTGCTATTATTATCGCTTTATTTCCTTCACCCAGTGGATTACCCGAACACGCCTGGCTATATTTTGCGATTTTCTTTGGTGTTATTGTTGGTCTCATTTTAGAACCTGTACCAGGTGCTGTCGTGGCCATGACAGGCCTTGCTATTATCGGCGTGCTCTCCCCCTGGCTGCTATATAGCCCAGAGCAATTAGCCGAACCGGGCTTCAAATATACTGCCAAAGCATTATCTTGGGTGGTATCTGGTTTTTCAAACTCGGTTATCTGGCTAATATTCGCCGCATTTATGTTTGGGACAGGTTATGAGAAAACAGGTTTAGGCCGGCGTATCGCACTGTTATTAGTTAAGAAAATGGGGCATAAAACCCTATTTCTGGGTTACGCCATCATGTTTTCAGAATTGCTTTTAGCACCGGTAACCCCGTCCAACTCAGCACGAGGGGCTGGAATCATCTACCCGATTATCCGCAACCTGCCGCCACTTTATGATTCACAACCCAATACTCCTGGTATCAGAAAAATTGGGTCATACATCATGTGGATGGGGATCAGTGCCGATTGTGTCACCAGCGCGATATTTTTGACAGCAATGGCCCCTAACTTGCTGCTAGTCGGTTTACTCAAGTCCTCATCTGACATCACGCTGTCTTGGGGCACTTGGTTTATTGGTATGCTGCCGCTGAGCATATTACTGATAATTCTGGTGCCATGGTTAACCTACGTGCTTTACCCACCTGAAATTAAGCAGGGAAATCAAGTGCCTGAATGGGCAAAAAAACAACTTGAGATTATGGGGCCACTCTGTCGGCGCGAGAAAATAATGTTAGTGCTCATGATTGCCGCATTGGTGTTATGGATCTTCGGCTCCGACTTTATTGATGCCGCGATGGTGGGCTATTCTGTAGTGGCACTTATGCTGCTAACCAAAGTTATCACTTGGGATGATATAATCAGCAACAAATCGGCCTGGAGTGTCTTCTTCTGGCTAGCCTCACTGATTGCCTTAGCCACAGGGCTTAATCAAACCGGTTTTATCTCTTGGTTCGGACACCACATTGCTGGTAGTTTGTCCGGTTTTTCACCGACAGCCATTATGATTTTACTGGTCACTATCTTCTACGGCTTACGTTATTTCTTTGCCAGTGCAACTGCTTATACCTCGGCATTAGCCCCGATGATGCTGGCTGCCGTATTAATGATTCCGGAAATACCTTTGATGACATTCAGCCTAATGATCGGCGCTGCCATTGGATTGAGTAGCATCACGACACCTTATGCAACTGGCCCTAGCCCGATTTATTATGGTAGCGGCTATTTACCGACCGCTGATTATTGGCGCTTAGGGGCAATATTTGGTGTGTTGTTTCTGGTACTGCTTTTATTGACCGGATTAATTTGGATGCCTTTGGTTATTTAACTTTCAACCCGCCTTGTTCAACCAACGCAGGGCGGGCAATAAACATCCTGTCATTATTCCTTCTCTAACATCATTTCTTGGGTTAACACCAATCCTAGCGCCCCGCCAATAGACTCGTGATACATTGCCTTTGGTAGGTAAACCGTAAAGCTAGCTTTATTCTTATTCATTTTTGCTGAAAAAATAGCAGAAAAACATCATATTATTCTAAGCTAAAATAATAACTCAGTGGAGTTATGTTAGTTTAGAGTCTTCACTTTCTACTGATTAAACAGATCTTTTCTAAACATGCCCAGTAGGCTTTTAAGTACAGAAAAGCGGAAAGCAGGCGTGAGACCATGGATGGATCGAATAATTGAGTGCAGCCAACGCACCTGCAATGTGAAAGATGACAGGCATAAGGGAATTCACTATGACAGACTCCATCCCACCTGAGTCGCGGGAAAGAGGGGAAAATGTGTTTTTTGCCAAGCGAGCCTTGCAAACCATGGCTTTACTCGTTGGGGCGACGATTATTATTGCTGCTGTGGGCATTATCTACATCGCCTCACAATTAAATGAGCAAGCGGTGTCCCAAAGCCGATTTCTGGTAGAAAAAGCATGGGAAATGCGCCAAAAATCGATAAAAACCAGAATAAAAGATAATGCTTTTTGGGGCGGTGCTTATGAACACCTGCATGTCACAGTAGATACTGACTGGGCTTTTGTCAGTCAAAATTTGGGGCCATCACTTTACAAAAACTTTGGTTATGAAGGTGTTTTTGTTATTGATGGACAAGGAAAAACCCGTTATTCCGTCATCAATGGGGAATTGGTGAATACCCGTCTGGAGGACTGGCTCGACGAAGATATTACGCCGTTTATTGATTCGGTGCGCCGTCAGGCCGAAAACCAGTATGTCGGCACGGAAATCATCAATGTTGCCGGACTGCCCGCCATTGTTGCCGCCGCCGCCTTAACCACAGGCAATGACCCTCAAGTTAAACCCATTGCTGGCCCGCCGTCAGTGTTGGTCTTTGCCAATCTACTGACCCAAAAGGAGTTGAATACTTTGGGGAAAAATTATGGCATTCAACAACTTCGCATTGCGCGCAATGAAAAAGATGCCGTTTCCAGCCCTTCAGTACACTTATCGTCAAATGACAAGCGGGGCGTAACACTGCACTGGAACCAGAGTATGCCGGGTGTACAACTGCTCAACATCTTGCTCCCATTATTGGTGCTGGTTACCCTGATTCTTGGGCTGAGTGGCTGGTTGGTTTTACGGCGTGCTTTGTCTGAAGCCCGCACTGCCGATGATAATAAAGCCGCTTTGATTGCGAGCGAAGAGCGTTTTCGTCACGTGGCTGAAGCGGCTACCGATTGGCTATGGGAAACCGACGCCAGTCTGCGCATCACCTATCTGTCTCAGCGATTTTTAACTATTACCGGGCTCAGTGTAGAGCGCTGGTTAGGCCGCAATCTCGACTCATTATTAAATTGCGATGTTATTCCACTGCGATCCTGGCTGCAATATACGCATTTAACGGATGCCCGCAATGAACTGCAATGCACGTATTTCTCTGCCAAAGGCGATAAACGTATTTGTCGAATTTATGCCAAACCCATTATTAAAGATGACAATAACGTCGGTTTTCGCGGCACCGCCTCTGACATTACTCGAGAGATAGAAGCCCAGGAGCGGATCCAGCATCTTTCTCTGCATGATGCACTGACTGGCTTACCCAACCGATTGAGAATGAAAGAGTTTCTTGAAAATAAACTGCGAAACTTAACTGCGTCACCACATCCGCTAGTGATACTCAATGTTGATTTGGATAAATTTAAACCCGTTAACGATACTTTTGGCCATGTTGCGGGTGATCAGGTGCTACATCAGGTCTCTGAGCGCCTGAGAAGCTGTTTGCGCGATCAGGATTTAGTCGCTCGCCAAGGCGGTGATGAGTTCATTCTGATTATTACAGGGCTTTCTTCAATCAAAGAAATTGAACAGCTCTGCGCGCGCGTTATTACGCAAATCGAAAGTCCGTATGTCATTAATGAACAGGATATTTTTATCAGTGCCAGTATCGGTATTGCACTGGCACCACAGGACTCAATGCAAGCTGAAGAGCTTTTACGTTTTGCTGATATTGCCATGTATGAGGCCAAAAATAGCGGTAGCAACCGCTGGAGTTTCTATTCCAGCGAAATGAATGATCGCCTGATGCAGCGCAGTGAATTGGAGCGTTTCTTACGCCAAGCTATTAAACATAATGAATTCAGCCTTTACTATCAGCCGCGATATCGCATTGAAGGAACGAAGCTTACCGGTGCCGAAGCGCTAGTGCGCTGGAATCACCCGGTATTAGGGCTTCTCATGCCAGATCAATTTATTGCTCTGGCGGAAGAGACGGGGCTTATCACTGCCATTAGCGACTGGACGATGCTCCAAGCCTGTCAGGATGCGGCAACATGGCCTGAATCACTGATTATTTCAGTCAATATTTCTGCCATTGAGTTCCGGAACCAACGCCTGATCGAGCGTGTGCGGCAAGTTTTGCTGCTGACAGGGTTACCAAGTCATCGGCTGGAACTGGAAATCACTGAGCGGATAATGATTGAGGATGGGGATGGGGCGTTTAAAACCATGACAGCATTGAAAGCGCTTGGGGTGCGTTTATCAATGGATGATTTTGGTACTGGATATTCATCACTGAATTATCTGCGCCGTTTCCCATTCGATGGGCTGAAGATTGATAAGAGCTTTATTGATGAACTAACACAATCCCATGAAGGAAAATCAATTGTTGAGGGCATTATCAACCTTGGGCATGCACTGTCCATGACGGTGACCGCCGAGGGGGTCGAAACCACAGAACAACTTGAACATCTCCAAATGCTAATGTGTGATGAAGTTCAAGGCTACTTGTTGGGTAAACCAATGAAAATAAATGAATTATTAAACATTACCCATCAAACAGGTTAGGATGGGTAAAGTCTCAAAAGAGAACACTCAACCTCTGCGCTAGTGGCTCAGAGAGGCTGAGCGGTAACAGGACTTTTACGGAGTAGATTGGCTTTTTGCCTTGAAATTAACAATGTCGTAGACCAATGCGTCCATTGTGCTTTTCACTTCGTCCGCTGTAATCGGTGACCCACTATTACTCACATCCTTACCATAAGCTTTGCGCACCACCACAATGACCGGCTTGCCGGTATTGGAGTCGATAACCTGCACTTCCAAATAGAGCGCCGTGTGTTGGCCGCGATTCCCTGTCGCTGCCATGGTTCCAGCAATAACAGCCGCTATTGGTATCATTTCATAGACTTCAATATCTTTATCTTCAGCAGAGACGGCAGTAATCGCCGCCCGCACAATCAAAATATTACGTTTCTTCGGAGAATTGACTAGCGGTAATTGCTGACTAACTGCTTCTTTAAGTCTTTTATTCGCGTAAGCCAATATTTCATCTAATGTTTTCTGACTCACTCGCTGAGTAGGTGTTGATCTCGGGTAATAAACTAACGGTGTATAATAAATACCGCTGTAATTTTTAACATTAAAATCAGGGGAAACCCAGCGCAATACTTTCTGACCACTCGCAGATTCTGTTTCTTGTAATTTGCTATAATCACTGAGGAAACCAGAGTACTGGGCACTGGTCGTAACCTTTGAGGCGCATCCTGCCACTAATATCCCGACGGCAAATAGCGCCGCTATCTTATAACTATTCAGAATGGCCATTGTATTTTCCTATATGTTTATTAGGGAACTAAAAAACAAGGATGTAGCAAAAAACTGGGAAAACAAAAGAATGAGAATGTTCTCCATTTAAATTTTAAACCATGAAAAAATATTTGCTGAATATAAATTAAAGGATTAAAAGCCCCCGCAGAGGCTCATTATAAAATTTAATCTGAGAATAAAACGGTGGTAGGAAGGAGATAAAACCAGGCGGAATTAATATGCCAAAGTGTCCAATTGATAAAGGCTATCAAGGAATTCAGGGATAAAACTCCCCGGTCCGGCAACCCGTTGGGACACCTGTCCGCCCACTTGCGACATAATTCGACAAGCCGTGGCGACATGATGTAAACGATCCCCTTTCAGCGCACAGAACGCCGCCACCACCGCAGGGAGCGCGCAGCCTGTACCGACCACCCGAGTCATAAGCTTATCACCGCCTGTCACAGCAAAATCGCGCTGACCATCCGTGATGTAATCTACCTCACCGGTTACGGCAACGACCGTCCGGGCCTGTCTTGCCAATTGACGGGCGGCAGGCAAGGCCGCCAGTGAAGTATCCACGCTATCGACCCCACGCCCCATGGTCGCCATACCACTCAACGCCATGATTTCCGACGCATTACCGCGTATAGCAGCAGGTTTAAGCAGGAGAAACTCTCTAGCAAAATCAGTGCGATACGTCAATCCACCGACCGCAACTGGATCCAGAACCCAAGGTGTCCCCGCATGATTAGCGGCGCTGATTGCGACCAACATGGATTCGGCTCGAGCCCGATGCAACGTACCAATATTGATAAGCAAACTGTTTGCCATGGCACTGAATTGACCCGCCTCTTCAGGTTCAACCACCATAGCCGGAAAAGCCCCCAACGCCAGCAATACATTGGCAGTAAATGACTGTACCACTTCATTAGTCAAGCAATGTACCAATGGCGGGGTAGCTCGAAATTGTTGCAGGCTGGCAGCGGCCAGTGCGTCAGGGAATGGAACAGGCGTGATGGGTGTGTCAATGTGGATAGTATTCATAGCGTCCCCCACCGGCGGATAAGAAGGAGTACCCGTGTTTAAGATACCTCGACTTCCCTCCGCTGGCATAATCCAGATCAGGTTATTCAAGCTTGTCTCACAAAGTATCAACAAGACTTAAAATCAATATAAAACAAACAATAAATAAAATATAACGTTTCACATAGTCTCAGTAAATCCCTACTAGTCTCGTCATAAATTTGGTACATCATGGGGCGCGGTAAAAACTGGATTATATATGGTTGCCTGGAGAAATCCGTCTGGTGTAATCACCAGAAGCTGGAGGTATATTGCCGCTGAGTTTGATATCACTTTGGGCACTTACCCACTATTAAAAAAAGCGTCTACGAAACCCGGGTCTATTCACATCGCCGTAAGGTTTTAACTGCGTTAAGGAAAGCCGACAGCTCAAGGGGATGGTGTTTTTTTGCCTGAAGGGTCCAAATCTCAACAATTTGGTCATTGTCAGCTAACTCGAGAAGGTAAGCCTTCAACTGTTGCTGCGCATGCGCTGAAAACTGCCCATTGCGCATAAACGCTAATAAGGTATCACCGGCCATCTTTCGGGCTTCCTTGTTAGCAAAAAGTATTTCCTGATTTTTGGGTAACACAACCCAAACTGGCGTACTCGAAATATTTAATGCATCTAAGTAGGCTATCAACATAAGATAGCCGATAGATATTTGGCATGAGAACAGAATACAGTTAATTACCCTGGATTCGCTACATTTCGATGTATACCCAACTTCACCTGCAAGATTGGAGCAATTTCACCTATGTTTCAGTCATGCGGAAAGTGCGACTACGAATGACCAGTTGGTTGGGCCATGTTATTAGTCAGTTCTTTCGGCTGTAAACGGTGGTTTAGCAAACCAGACTAGAATCGTTAGTAATATAAAAGCAATAGCTGCCAGACGGAAAATTTCATTAGCAGAAATAAGTAATGACTGCTGAGTAATTTGATTATTTATATCATCTAGAACCTGTGATAGAGAACCATAGTACTTGCTCAAAATCTGCGATGATGTATTAAAATTAGGATTAAAACTATCGATTGTTCCGGTCAATTGGCTATGATGTAACGATTCTCTGCGTCCCCAAAGCGTCATCGTAAGTGACGTGCCAATAGATCCTGATAAGGTGCGAAAAAAATTACTCATACTTGACGCATTTGCGAATTTATTGTCAGGCATACCGGACAGAGAAATTGTTGTAAGAGGTAAAAAGAAACACGCAACTGCGAACCCTTGGAAAAACTGGGGTAGAATAACCCCCATAAAACCTATAGTCGGCATAAATGTAACAGAACGCCAATAATAGCATACCGCATACATTATAAAACTAAATGTAACCAGAACCCGCATATCAATTTTATTACCATAATGACCGATTAGCGGAGATATCAATAAAGGCATTATACCAATTGACGCATACGCAAGACCTGCCCAAATAGCATTATAACCCATCACTTCCTGGAGCAATTGTGGCATGAGTACTATCGCGCCAGAATAAAACAAATAAGCACATGTAATACATACAATACCAATCGTAAAATTACGCGATTTAAACAGACTAAGATCAAGAATTGGATTCTCGGCAGTAGACTCCCATATGACTAAAGAGATCAGTGAGATGACTGATACTATTGTTAATATGATTATAGTACTAGAGTTGAACCAGTCCAGATCCCGGCCTTTATCGAGCATAATTTGTAATCCACCAACACCAAGCACTAATAGTACCAATCCGGGAATATTCATGTTTACCGGTGAGGTTTCGGTTTCTCTTCCTTTAAGTAGAGTTAAACAGGATATTAGAACAATAATCCCCATCGGTACATTTATCAAAAATATCCATCCCCAACTATAATTATCACAAATATAGCCACCAAGAATAGGCCCGCATATCGGTGCAATAATTATAGTCATTGACCATAAGGCTAATGCAAATGTTCGTTTTTCTGGCGGATAGTTTCTTAGTAATAAACTCTGAGACAGAGGAATTAATGGCCCAGCCATTATTCCCTGCACTACTCTAAAAAATATAAGAACATCAAGGCGGGTAGATAAACTACACATCAATGAGGCCAACGAAAAAAAGGTTACTGACAGCAAAAATAACCTTAACTCACCTATTCGTTGCGCTAATTTTCCGGTGACAGGTATCGCAATTGCATTAGCGACACCAAATGATGTTATCACCCATGTACCTTCATCAGTCGATGCCCCCAAGAAGCCAGAAATAGTGGGTATCGCGACATTGGAAATAGTCGAATCTAACATCTGCATGAAGGTTGCCAATGAAAGAGCGATAGTTATGCACCATAGCTTCCCACCAGCTAATGGCGCTGGAATTTGTTTAGTTATTACCATTACATTTTTCCATTACGAGATATAATTATTTTAATTTCTTTTTCTATCGGACTTGTATCTATAACTAGCGCTTTACTGACATAAGCAGGCATAGAAGTAACAGTCGAAGCAAGAACTGGCATATCACTAATATCCTCATTTTTTGTATCAATCGTGGCCGCCATAGATAAACCAATACGTAATGGGTGTTGTTGTAATTCCTTTGGGTCGAGAGAAACATCAACCGGTACACGCTGAACAACTTTAATCCAGTTACCTGTAGCATTTTGTGCAGGCAGTAATGAGAAAGCATTCCCAGTACCCATCTTTATGCCGACAATACGCCCATGAAAGACTACATTTTCACCATATAAATCGCTGATAATGTTTACAGGTTGACCAATTCGTATATTCGTTAATTGTGTCTCTTTGAAATTGGCATTCACCCACATTTGGTGTGCAGGTACGACTGCCATTAAAGACTGACCCGGGCTAATTGTTTGACCGACTTGCACGATTCTCTGAGAGATATAGCCTGTTACTGGGCTTCTGATATCCGTGCGCTGAAGTGCCAACCAAGCTTCTTTTGCCGCGTCGGCAGCCAGCATGACTTGTGGCTGGCGGTTTAATGGCGTGTTCATGACTAATGCCTTATTGGCGTTATAAGCCAGAATGGCAGCATTAAGGCCAGCTCTATTGCTAATTAATGTATCTTTGGAGTGTTCTAACGTTTCTTTTGAGATGACACCATTTTTTGCTAATGGAAGACGGCGCCGGTAATCTTCTAGCGATTGTTGATACTGAATACGAGCCGAAGCGACTTCTGCATTGTACTGTTTATCCTGTAAATACAGTTTATGGGTTTCACGAACGATATTTGCCAGATTATGTTTAGCTTTATTAAGTGCTATTATCGCATCTGTTTTATCCAATGAAACTAGAATATTCCCTTGTCGAACAAAACTCGTATCTTTATCGTTTACAACAATAACACTACCTGAGACTTGTGCAGAAATTGGATTTGCATTTCCTACAACATACGCATCATCAGTACTAATAGTACCTTTCAATACCATTGCCCAATAAGCATATGCAAAAGTGAACACAATAAATAAAACCACGACTAATATTGTAAAACACACCATTCTACTAGTCTGTTTTTTATTTAAACTAATATGTTTCACTATTATCTCTCATATCATATAGATTAAATTCATGACGTGAATATAAGAATTTATTCACCATAAGTGCTAGGCGCTTTTACTACAGTGCAAATCATCCTAGGAGCTTGTGAGTAATAATCCTACAATAGTGACAACCAAATAACAGAAGACAATGCCCCACCTTTTGAAATACAATTCTTACAAGTGTAGGCGTGATGAGATAAAAAATAGTATAGTAATGAAACTATAACTAATTGTATAGTTCATGTTTTTATTATTGATATTTTATCTTTGACGCTTATTTAAAAACTCAAACTTTCTGTTTTTATTAAGAAAATGAGATGAAGCCTTATGTCTGTTTTGCTACAGAAAAAGGAAGATACTTCATTTCGAAGGGAATAATGTATGAAAGCAATAATTATTGATGACCATCCTCTTGCGATCGCCGCTATTCGTAATTTACTGACCAAAAACGATATTGAAATTTTAGCAGAATTGGTTGAGGGGGGGAGTGCCGTTCAGCGTATTGAAACGCTCAAGCCCGATATCATCATAGTTGACGTCGATATACCCGGGCTAAATGGCATCCAGGTGTTAGAAACGCTCAGAAAGCGTCATTACGCTGGGATTATCATTATTGTTTCTGCCAAAAATGACCATTTTTACGGTAAACATTGTGCAGATCTTGGTGCGAATGGATTCGTTAGTAAAAAAGAAGGAATGAACAATATTATTGCGGCTATTGAAGCGGCTAAAAATGGTTACAGTTATTTTCCTTTTGCTCTTAATCGATTTATTGGAAACTTAACATCTGATCAGCAAAAATTAGATGCCTTATCCAAACAAGAAATCAGTGTTATGCGTTATATTCTTGACAGTAAAGATAATAACGATATTGCCGAAAAAATGTTTATCAGCAATAAAACAGTCAGTACTTATAAAAGTCGCCTGATGGAAAAGTTAGAATGTAAATCGCTAATGGACCTCTACACATTCGCCCAACGCAACAAAATCGGTTAATATCATGAAGTTTATCTCGTATATTATTTTCCTTTATGCTTGCCTCTGGTCAGCATATGGCATTGCTGACTCAGATTATATTGACTATCGTGGAATCAGTAGCAATAGCAGTGTTACGCTTGATTCTTTACGTTTAAGTAATACAGAGTTACGTTGGTTGGCTAATAAAAAGAATCTTGTCATTGCAGTCCATCCGTCGCAAACAGCAACATTGCTGCATAAAGACTCACAACAGCGAACTCGTGGTATTAACGCAGACTATTTAAATCTTTTGAAAAAAGCTCTGAATATCAAATTAATACTTCGTGAGTACTCTGATCATAAAAAAGCTATGGATGCGTTGGAGGAAGGCCAAGTCGACATAGTGCTGTCGCATTTAATTGAGTCAGCCCCTGATAATAAGGAAATTGTTGCTTCAAAACCACTGATAATTACCTTCCCCGCTCTGGTAACCACCGTCCACGATTCCATGCGCCCGCTTACCACCCCCAAACCAGTGACTATTGCACGGGTTGCGAATTATCCCTCCGATGAAGAAATTAGCAAATCGTTTCCGCAAGCAAAAATTGTTTCTTTTTCAAAAATTTACCAAGCTCTAGCATCAGTTTCTGATGGTGAGAGTGATTACTTTATTGGTAGCAATATCATTGCCAGCAGTATGATTTCACGTTATTTCAAACATTCATTAAATGTTGTGAAATATTATGATGCGCCACCTCAGTTTAACTTTTTCTTGACCAGAAAAGAATCAGTCACTCTCAACAAAATACTCAATCACTTTGTTGATGCGTTAACAAATGAAGTTCGATATGAAGTTTCACAAAATTGGCTTGATACTGGAAACCTTGCTTTCCTCAATAAACCATTAGCGTTAACAGAACATGAAAAGCAGTGGATTAAACAGCATCCCAATTTAAAAGTACTTGAGAACTCTTATTCACCGCCATTTTCAATGACGGACGAAAATGGCTCTGTACGAGGAGTCATGGGTGATATTCTTAATATTATCACTTTGCAAACCGGGTTAAACTTCTCCCCTATTACTATCTCGCATGATATTCATGCAGGAACGCAACTCACCACGGGCGGATGGGACATTTTACCCGGGGCAATTTATAGTGAAAAGCGTGAGCAATCTGTTTCCTTTGCCGAAACATTCATTACGACACCTTACGTTTTTGTCATGAAAAATGCCCCTAATAGTGAACAAGCCCTTAAAAAAGGGATGAAGGTTGCTATTCCTAACTATTACGACCTTCATTTACAGTTAGAAGAGATGTATCCGGATATTGAGTGGATACCGGTTGATAACGCAAGTGCTGCATTTCACCAGGTCAAGGAAGGAAAACTTGATGCTCTAGTTGCCACGCAACTAAACTCTCGCTACATGATTGATCATTACTATCCTAATGAACTCTTTCATTTTCTCATCCCAGGTGTGCCGTATGCATCTCTTTCATTTGCTTTTCCCCGGGGAGAACCTGAACTAAAAAATATTATTAATAAAGCTTTAAATGCAATTCCTCCGAGCGAAATTCTGCGCCTGACAGAAAAATGGATCCAAATGCCTAATGTGACAATTGACACATGGGATCTCTATAGTAAACAGTTCTATATCGTTACGACATTATCGGTTTTATTGGTTGTAAGTAGCCTTTTGTGGGGCTTCTATCTGTTACGATCTGTTCGTCGCCGCAAAGCTATCCAAGGAGACCTGGAGAATCAAATATCATTCCGTAAAGCTTTATCAGATTCATTACCCAATCCGAGTTATGTTGTGAACTGGCAAGGCATTATCATTAGTCACAGTCGTGCCTTCGAACATTTTTTTACTGATGATTTTTACAAAATTGCTTTATTACCATTAGCGGATAGTGGTTCTCCATTTAAAGATATCTTCTCTGACTTAAATAAAGTAAAAGTTGATACGAAAGAAAATAGAACAATATGCAAACAAGTCTTTGAAATTAATAATGGCTTAGAAAAAAGACATATTAATCATTGGTATACATTATGTAATCTGCCAGCAAGCGAACACGCTGTATATATTTGCGGTTGGGAAGATATTACAGAGACACGTAACTTAATTCACGAGCTCGAGGTAGAAAAAAATAAAGCAATAAACGCGACTGTTGCTAAAAGTCAGTTTCTGGCTGCTATGAGCCACGAAATAAGAACGCCTATCAGCTCGATTATGGGGTTCCTTGAACTCCTTTCGGGTACTGGTCTTAACCAAGAACAACGCATTGAGGCCATCTCGCTTGCCTATTCCACTGGGCAGTCATTACTTGGCTTGATTGGTGAAATTCTGGATGTCGACAAAATTGAATCCGGTGACTATCTGCTTCAACCACAATGGGTAGACATTTCCTCTATTGTCCAACTCACTTGCCACTCTTTTGATGCTATTGCAGCGCGAAAAAAAATCGCATTAACCTGTATCAATGCGCTTCCCGAGCATTATCTGATTAACATAGATCCTCAGGCGTTTAAGCAGGTTCTATCAAATTTGCTAAGTAATGCCCTCAAATTTACGACAGAGGGTATGGTAAACATCACCACTAAAATGGATCAACTAGACGAAAACCGAGCTGTCATCAAGTTGATTATTACAGACTCCGGGAGCGGGATTTCACAGGAAGAGCAACAACAACTGTTTAAGCGTTATAGCCAAACTAGCACAGGACGTCAGCAAACTGGCTCTGGTTTAGGTTTAATGATATGTAAACAGTTGATTGATAAAATGAAAGGCGATATTACACTGGTTAGTCAGCCCGGTGAGGGAACTACATTTACAATCACACTCCCTGTAGAATTTACTCAACAACAAAATATTGCCGATGAAAAACCTGAACAAACTCTCGTTCTCCCAAGGCAGTTGAGTATTTTAATTGCTGATGATCATCCGACAAACCGATTATTATTAAAACGCCAGCTCAAGTTATTGGGATATGATGTTGATGAAGCCGGTGATGGTGCAGAAGTTCTGCACCAAATGGGTATGCAACATTACGACCTGCTAATAACTGACGTTAATATGCCGAATATGGATGGGTTCGAACTCGCACATACTATGCGTGAGCAACATTATTCATTACCTATTTGGGGACTTACTGCAAACGCACAAGTTAGCGAACGTGACAAGGGGTTAAGTTGTGGCATGGATTTATGCCTGTTTAAGCCGCTAACTCAAGAAGTTTTAAAAACTCACTTAAGCCAATTGCCCAAAATTGAGGTAACCCCCCCACGGCATGCACATCTTGATATCGATGCGCTTAAAAATAACACAGCAAACGACCCTGAACTGATGCAGGAAATGCTGCTCACCTTTCAAAGTGAAACGCATAAAGATCTTATTGCTGCGCACAAAGCTTTAGATACTGGAGATAACAGAACCTTCCATCTGTGTATACACCGCATCCACGGGGCTGCTAATATCCTGAATTTAAATAAATTAATTGATATCAGTTATCAGTTAGAAATACAGCCAATATCACCCGATAGTAAGCCTGACATTATTCAACTGTTGAATTCCTTAAATGAACATATAGAAGAGTTAGATAGGGAGATTGCTCTTTTTTGTCAGTAGCATCCTTGAAAGTTAGCTCCCAAAAGACTTAAATGAGGGAGCTAACTGACAGCAGCTTTAGTAACAAAACTTAAGTTGTTCTATGAAAACTCCCGCCGAACCTGCTCCCCATGTTGATCGAGCGTTGCCGCTCCCGGTAAAACCTGCGGATCAGGGCAGTCACTCATTTTTATGGGGTTGCCCGGCATCATTATTCCCCCGGCCTCCACCAACATATTTCTCGCCTTTGTTTGTGGCAGTTGCATTGCTTGCGCCACACTCAAAAGTGGGGCTACAGGTACACCTACCTGATGAATGCGGGCTAACCAGACATCCGCAGGCTGCGTCTTTAATACGCTTTCAATGTACTGCTTTAGAACAGCTTGATTTTGTACGCGCAAATTATTACTCACAAAGCGCAAATCACTCACGAGTTCGGGAAGCCCCATAGCCTCGCACAAAGTAGAAAAAAGCTTGTCATTACCACAACAAATAGTAATGGGCTTATCCTGGGTTTCGAATACATCAAAAGGTGCCATATAAGGGTGGCGGTTACCAAGTCGCTGTGGCGCCTGACCCGTAGCGATATATGCCATAAGGCCATGTTCCAAAAAGCTCAGGGTTGAATCAAACATGGCTATATCCACATGAGTTCCCCGTTGACTCTTTTCTCGTCCATAAAGAGCGCTGACAATACCACTGAACAGATACACCCCCGCGCAGAGATCAGAAAGCGATGTTCCTACGCGCACCGGTGGGGCATCAGGGTAACCGGTCTCCATCATTATGCCGCTCATAGCTTGAATTATCGTATCGTAGGCAGGAGCATCTTTTAAGGGACCCGTATGGCCGAAACCCGAAGAAGAAGCATAAATGAGTCGCGGATTAATTTGCTGAAGTGTTTCCCATGAAAAACCTAATTTTGCCATTGTGCCTGGACGGAAATTTTCAGCTAACACATCAGCTTGTTTGAGCATATTAATAAAAATGCTTTTATCTTGCTCATTTTTTAAATCGAGAACGACACTCTCCTTTCCGTGATTAATAAAACTATAATAAAGTGACTGACCATCAACATAGGGCCCCAAAGTTCGTGTATCGTCCCCATGTCCTGGCGGTTCAACTTTAATTACGCGGGCCCCCATATTACAAAGAAGTTGCGTACCAAAAGGACCATTTAAAACATGTGTTAGATCGATAACCAATAATCCGCCAAACGGCCCTTTATTTTCTGTATATTTCATTGACTGGCACCTCGCAAAAAAAATGCCGGAGTAAAATATATACTCCGGTGGCATTATTAAATGAATAAATAACACTATTTATTATGAAACTAGTCGGCTGATATATATCCACAATGGTGCTGTGACGATAAAACCAAGCACGCTGACGGCTAATGAAGCAGTACCGGTACGGGTATAAACATTAAAACGGCTGGCAATAATGATACCTGAGAATGCCGGTGGTAACGCACCTGCCAGAACCATCATCTGAAGCTGTTCGCTGTTAAGATGACAAGCCAGGCCAACAAGAAGCAGAGCCAGTGGCATCAAGATTAATTTCAGGAATGCGTTATAGGCAATTTCACCACTGAACTCAAATTTATGTACTGCCAGAGTCAGCCCCGCGGCAAATACAGCTACCCCAGCGTTAGCTTTAGCAATCAGGTTGAATGTTGGATCCCATGCTGAAGGAATTTTAACCCCGATAAGTACCAGTACCGTAGCGAGTACAGGTGCCCATACTACAGGTTCCTTTGCCGCCGACAATAACGCGCTCAGATTACTATTCTTTTTGCCATCCGCTCCCGATGCTGGATTCAGCAAATATAGACCAATAGGAATAGTGATAGCATTAACAATAATAGATATAATCGCTACGACTAAACCCGTTGATACCGAATCACCATAAATAGGATCAAGAACCGCAAAACCCAAGAATCCAATAGTCGGTGAACCTGCAATTAATGCGCATACAGCGGCTTCAGCACGAGTGCGCTTAAAGAATTTATAGCACCCGAACCAGGAGAAAAAGAAACATCCGACGATAACCACAAGTGAAATAAGGGTTAGGCGGGTGTCTGCAAATATCATATCCCGGTTTGCCCGCGTAATGGAAACAAATAAAGCCGCGGGAAGGGCGTAATTCAATACCAGTTTATTAAATGCCCGAGTTTGATCTTCTGAAAATGTTTGACGTTTGCCGCCTATATAACCTAACAGCATGATCACGATAATAGGCAATAAATCGCCAATAAAAAAAGTTAACATAATATTTTTCCGATAAGAGTCCCCCTCACCAAAATATAATTAAAAGGTGAGAGGAGATAATGTCAGTATTTAATTACCCGCGACTTGTTTAGGATTAAGTTTGGTAATATGGCCGCTTTCAGTTCCAGCGGCTGGATCGATGACTACATTAATAATGGTCGGTTTCCGCGACAAAATACTGGTCGTTAATGCATGACGAAGTTCATCTGTCGTAGAGACGTTATAGCCAACGCCACGAAACGCATCCATTAATCTGTCATACCGTGCGTGATGCAGCAGGTCAGTTGGCGACGGCGCACCAGCGCCACTGAGATCGACTCCATCTCCTCTGTAGATGCCACCGTTATTAAAAATGACAATAGTCACCGGCAGGTTATAACGACAGATAGTTTCGACTTCCATTCCACTAAAACCGAATGCACTGTCACCTTCAATTGCCACCACTGGCGAACCTGACGTCACACTTGCACCGATGGCATACCCCATCCCGATGCCCATGACACCCCATGTGCCACTGTCCAGTCGGTGGCGAGGTTTGTACATATCAATAATATTTCGTGCATTATCCAGTGTATTTGCCCCCTCATTAACCAAATAGACATCATGGTTTTCACTGAGGACATCGCGTACGGCACCTAATGCATTAAAATAATTTAATGGCTGGGTATCTGTGTTTAATTTTTCCTGCATTTTTTGCGTATTTTGCTGCTTGTGAATATTTAAAATATCGCGCCATTCCACAGGGGTGGTAACGGAGCTGCGCTCCAGTTCTGCCAACATAAATTGCATACTGGACGCTATATCACCCACTACCGGCGCAGCAATTGGGCGGTTGCTGTCAATTTCCTGAGGTTCAATATCCAGTTGGATAAATTGTGTATCGCTTGCCCACCCTTTTTTACCATGTGCCAATAACCAATTGAGACGAGCCCCTACCAGTATCACCACATCTGCATTTGCCAGAGCAAACGAACGGGCTGCTGCAGTACAAAGTGGGTGAGTATCTTCGAGAATACCTTTAGCCATGGACATCGGAAGATAAGGGGTCTGCGTACGTTCAATAAAATCACGGATCTGATCTTCAGCCTGTGAATATGCCGCACCTTTACCAAGAATAATTAATGGCCGTTCAGCCTTTGCTAGAAGCGATATCGCTCTGCTTATTGATTCCGGGCATGGCAGCAATGCAGGCGCAGGGTTTTCAACCTTCACAATGGTGTTTATAGCTGTATTCTTTTCCATCGTTGCGGCCAGTACATTAGCGGGTAAATCAAGGTAGACACCACCAGGGCGACCAGAAACAGATACCCGTATAGCACGTGCCAGAGCAATACCGAGATCCTGGGGCTGGTTAACGCGAAAAGCGGCTTTTGCATAGGGTTTAGCTGCATTCATTTGATCCAGCTCTTCATAATCCCCCTGTTGGAGGTCCACAATCGCACGATCACTGGAGCCACTGATCATTATCATAGGAAAGCCATTTACCGTCGCATTGGCTAATGCTGTTAAACCATTCAGAAAACCAGGTGCAGAAACCGTCAGACAGATTCCCGGTTTTTGAGTGAGAAAACCACTGGCTGCAGCTGCATATCCTGCAGACTGCTCATGGCGAAAACCAATATAACGGATGCCTTCTGCCTGAGCGTGACGCGCCATATCCGTTACAGGAATTCCCACGACACCATATATAGTGTCAATATTATTCTGTTTTAATGCTTCAACGATGATATGCATACCATCCGTCATTTGAAGTTTATCCGGCATGTTTAATAACCTCGAATTTCTTGTCTAAAAAAGTGGGCACTAGAGGCCCCCTTAAATATCAGATGATATGGTTTCACTTCATCGCAGCAATTTGCTCTTTGCTATAACCCAACTCTTGCAAAATATCAGCGGTATGTTCACCTAATAGCGGCGCAGCTTTAATATCAGGTGTAAATGCTGAGAATTTCATTGGGCATCCAACCGTTAGGTATTTTCCGCGCAGCGGTTGTTCAACTTCCACTACACTTCTACTTTTGCGTAAAGACGGGTCGAGTGAGATTTCTTTCATGCTTAATACTGGTGCACAAGGAATATCAAACTGGGTCAAATAAGCTACAACCTCATGTTTATCAATAGTAACCGTAT
The DNA here is from genome assembly GCF_009831415.1 of Yersinia canariae. Lineage (NCBI taxonomy): Bacteria > Pseudomonadati > Pseudomonadota > Gammaproteobacteria > Enterobacterales > Yersiniaceae > Yersinia > Yersinia canariae. The sequence continues at coordinate 3,920,162 of NZ_CP043727.1, forward strand.
ATTTTTCTATTTCGGAAAATATATCGAAAATATGTGGTTGTCGGGCATGAGCAGTATTATATGCTGGATCGGTAATCCACTCTGTTTTACCAATAGCTTTACATGTATTTTCCCAGTTTTGCTCCTGAATGGTAAAATAGATATAAGCATTGGGATCTGTTTCCCAGCCCTTACATTTTAAAATCCAGCCTGGTTGACCACCGCCACCAGCATTACCGCCGCGCGGAACGGCATCACCAAAAGTACCATTTGGGTACTGCGGGTATTCTTCCAGAAAGCCAAGTTTATCAAGGCGCTGCTGGTCACGTAATTTCACCCGGCAGAGGTTCAAAACAGCATCCTGCATAGACATTGTTACACGTTGACCACGTCCCGTTTTTTCACGGTGTAACAACGCTGCCAGTAGGCCAATAAGCAAATGCATCCCAGTATTGCTGTCACCCAAAGCTGCTGAGCTAACCAGCGGCGGACCATCCCAGAAGCCAGTAGTCGATGCTGCGCCACCAGCAGCCTGAGCAACGTTTTCATAAGCTTTCACATTTACGTAAGGGGAACACTCATCAAACCCTTTGATTGAACCAAAAATCAAACGTGGATTGAGCTGTTGAATGCGCTCCCAGGTAAAGCCCATATGATCAATGGCACCCGGGTGAAAGTTTTCAACTAAAATATCTGCTTCACGGATAAGCTTTTCCATAACTTCTTTGCCTTCCGCAGTTTTGGTGTTCAACTCAATAGAACGTTTATTACTATTGAGCATGGTGAAATAAAGTGCATCTATATCAGGAATATCACGTAGTTGATGGCGAGTTACATCACCAACGCCGGGACGTTCAATTTTAATAACATCGGCACCAAACCACGCCAGCATTTGGGTACAGGATGGGCCGGATTGCACACCGGTAAAATCGAGAACTTTAATTCCTTGAAGTGGAGTTGACATAGCATTACCTATTGGTTAATAAAAATTTATTTTATCTATTTAGTATTTATTTAAGAAATAACCCCATCACTGAATAACTCGAAAGCATGGGTTATTACCGTTAATTAAATTAGCTAAATATCATATATCGAGTTAATGAGATCATATTCACCCTAGACTCACAATAAACACTTCCTAGGTGAGTGGTGACGACGGGAATAATAATAAAAGAAATACTTATAAGGTGTAATCAGAGAGATTCGCAAGGTTTGTGATATTATTCTTACACGCGTAAGAATTGAGGGTTAAGCTACGCCTAGACGAAGAATAACAACCAGAATTGGTGGTGGAACCCAAAAGTTTATAGCGTTATTTTAATCATCTATTAGAAATATGATTTCGTTGGAGAGGAGAAATAAAAGAGAGGTATTCATTGATATAAAACTGAAGAATACTGCAGAGAGTTTTATGACCACAAAAAATCATGTTGTGGCCATAAAAAGAAACTTGCGGGTATGACACCCATATCTTAAAAAAAATGCATATCAGGCTTAATCAACAAGTAATGCTTCGCTATCAACGATGATTCCATCTTCAGCAGCTTTGAGGGCAAGATTTGCTTCATAGTATTGCTTTTTATCAAGTAGTTTCTGGGCATCTGCAAGTGCATGCCGTGTCTGTTTCAACGGCATCAGATACTGATTTTCTATCACTCCAACGCCAATCAGGCGAAGTTCCTCCAATGCCCCTTTTTTATCTCCTTTTGCCATTTTTTCATTAGCAATTTTTATTGCAGCTTTTTTTTCAGGTGTTGCAATATATCTCTCAGATATCCCAACCGTAGCATTAATGACAATATACTGATCATCACCCAAATTGGTTTTCTTACCCGATTTGGCAAATTTTTTCCACTCAGTACTATCATCAGCTAACAAAGCCGAAGCTTCATTTGTCAGTTCTTTTGCCTTTTCCGGTTCACCATGGAATAGAGCCAAACGCGCTACCTGAATGTTACGCATCGCATATAAGCCTTGCTCAGAGATTCGCTCCGCCGCTACAGATTGCTGAGTCTGTTTTTTCGTTGCCGTCGGCACCTCACCGCTGGCCCATACTGATGAAGATGCCAGAATTGCAGTAACCATAGTAGCCATAATTAAACGTTTCATACTTACCTCATTTTTAACAGTTTTTTGGAGTACCGCCATAATATTTAGTAAGCATAAAAAGAGAAATCAGAAAGAGACTTCCAATATGAAAGGATTATCTGACAGTTGTAGTTATTATCGCAAAAGCAATTTAAGTCTAGCGGTAGAGCAAGAAACTGGAAACAAGATCCTAGCTTACCTGCTATTGATACCTTAACGCATTGATATCCCTACGTTCTGAGTTTTTCGAAATGACGCCTGGTAGTTAATCGTTGTTTGGCAGAGAGTTTGGCTTCATCAGTTGGTCGTTGTTTTAATACTGGAATGAATTCACCTAATTTTGGATAGTGAGTCTACGCCCGTTTATAAGCTGGCGGTTCTTTGGTCTCGATTGCGAGATATTTAGCACTCTACACATTGATGTTTGCAACGCCCGCGTCACGCGCTGAGTTGATTGTCGGAGCTAATTGTACCCAGAGTAGTAAGGATATCAGATTAAATATGAGGCAATACAACTGAGTTAATGGGGAATATTGTGGTTAGCAGTAAGCAAGCTATCCAAATAATCCGCCCAGACCTGCAACCACTTCCTACACTCGGCATCATACTTATATAGATTGTAGATCCCTGCAACACCACCACATGCATGCCCCAATACGGCCTCAGCCACCTCATTTGGACATTGCAAGCGGGATAAGCCTGTCCGTACTGTACGACGCAGATCGTGGGGCGTCCAATGAGGTATATCAAGCATTTTACCGCTTTCACGTAAACGCCATGAGTTTTCGGTCAGGTACTTCTGTTGGATTGAGCAGGGCCGCGCGCAGCTGCAATCAGGGCCTGCCCCAGCGCCAAGCCACCATCACCGGCGGGCAGGCGCTGCGGCATCAATAATTTGAAGTCATGCAATTGCTCGCTGAGTAATTCGCGCAGCAAGCGGTTATGCAGCACACCGCCCGAAAAGGCAATAGTATCAATACCAAAACTCTGAGCCGCCTGACGGGCCAACGTGGCAAAGCCCTGCGCCAGCGCGAAGTGGAAAGCATAAGCCCGTTCAGCCGGTGAGGCATCAAAAGCCAGCCATTGCTGCCAGAAAGTGGCTAAATCCAATTGGTGGCCGCGCAGCGGCAAAGTGACGGGCGGAACTGTTCGGGGGCTTTGCAAGGCCAGCGCCTCCAACAGACAAGCTGCCTCACCTTCCCAACTGATAGCCTGTGGCACAATATTCAGCGCTGCCGCTACTGCATCAAATAATCGCCCGGCAGATGAAGCCAGCGGTGCATTAATGCCACGCACAATCGCCCGCGCCAGCACCTCCCCCTGCGGCAAAGGGATCGACGCCGCTTCTGGTAAGTTTTGCCAATCCGGCACAAAGCGCTGTAATTGTGCCAATAAATTGCGCCACGGCTGATGAGAGGCCAGATCTCCGCCGGGTAAGGCCACCGCAGGCAAACCGCCCACGTATTCACAATTTACATAATCTACTCGCAAACATTCGCCGCCCCATAACTGACCATCAGCGCCATACCCGAGGCCATCCAGCGCCAGGCCTATCACCGCCCCCCTTTGACGCGGCCAACTATGTTCCGCCAGACAAGCCGCCAGATGCGCATGATGATGCAGCACTTCGAGACACGGGATATTGTGTTGCGCGGCCCACTCTTTGCCGAGCTGGTGGCTAACATAAGCTGGATGCGCATCCACCACCACCGCCTGCGGGGTAAAATGATAAATATCGCAAAACAGAGCCAATAACTGTTGTTGCTGCTGCGCAATATCGCCGTCCCCCAGATCACCCAAGTGCTGACTCAGCACCGCATTGCTGTCACGCAACAAGCAGAAAGTGTTTTTCATATCAGCCCCGAGCGCCAGAATGGCCGGTTGCTGACGAAACCCCGGCGGCAGCTCGAAAGCATCCGGCACATAACCCCGGGCGCGGCGCAACATTTCCGCCCCCTGTGGGGTCAGGCGCACCAGCGAATCATCTGCCCGCTGCACAATTTCTCTGTCGTGCAATAACCAGCGGTCAGCAATCTCACTCAGGGCACTTAAAGCCTGTTCATTACTCAGGGCGGGCGGCTTACCGCTGCCATTGCCGGAAGTCATCACCAGCGGGCGCACGACCTGTTGCAGCAGCAAATGTTGCAGTGGGTTGGCGGGCAGCATGATACCGATTTCGGGTAATTCCGGCGCTACCGCCCCGCTAATAGGGCTTTCTGGTGACTTTTCTACCAACACGATAGGGGCTGCCGGGCTGCGTAATAAGCGGAATAAAGAGTCATTATCAGCGCTTTGCACACAGATTTTCAGCCAGTCGGCATTCGGTAACATTACCGCCAGCGGCTTGGTCGGCCGGTGCTTGCGCTCACGTAAACGGGCCACGGCCGCTGAGTTAGTTGCATCGACGGCCAGATGAAAACCGCCCAATCCTTTGACGGCCACAATTTCACCGGCCAACAGTGCAGTAGCGGCTTGCTCTAGCGCGGAGAAACCCTCGGCCATGGCCTGCCCATCAGATCCTGTTAGCCACAGTTGTGGGCCACAATCCGCACAGGCATTGGGTTGAGCATGGAAACGTCGGTCTGCGGGATGGTCATATTCGGCCTGACACGCCGCACACAGTGGAAACTTGCCCATGGCGGTATAGGGCCTGTCGTAAGGCATGCGGTGGATAATGGTGAAACGCGGGCCGCAATGGGTGCAGTTGATAAAGGGATAATGGTAGCGGCGATGGGTCGGGTCGTTCATTTCACTCAAGCACGCATCGCAAGTCGCGGCATCCGGCACAATTTGAGTATCCATCTGCCCTGCGCCGCTGTGATGAATCACGAAATCCAGCGGGGGTTGTTCCCAGTGATAGGGCGCGGTGTCAATGCTGTCAATGCGTGCCAATGGCGGGCAATCTTGCGGCAATGCCTGCAAAAATCCGCTGACTGCCGAGGACTGCCACAAGTGAACCGTCACACCTGCGCTGTCGTTGCTGACATCACCGTGTAGTCCAAAACGATGGGCAAGTTGCCAGATATAGGGGCGAAATCCCACCCCCTGCACCTTGCCTTTTATCCGCAGGCAGAGACCGTTTTTATCCACAAAAACTCCTTAATAAAGCGGCGAAAAAAGCTGTTTTGTGGTTTGCCGACAGGCGGGACGACGATATCGATGGGCGCTCCGGCGACTTACAACGCGACGACTCCTTCGGCACATCTCCCCGCTTATCAACTTTTTTAGTCACCTGCGGCTTCAAGGCCGAATAGGATTAACAGATTCTCGGCAAAGGCTCATCGAGCGGCAAATCCAGTCTGCGCGAAACGCCAAATGCGCCACATAAACGCACTTGTTTATTCTCAGTTACCTGCCCGATAACGGCTGCATCCTGGCCGAGTGGGTGGCGATGTAACTCAGCCAAAACCGCATCTTGCGCTTCGGGGGAGACGACCAGCACCAATTTGCCTTCATTGGCAAAGTTGAGTGCATCCAGCCCCAGCAATTCGCAAATTCCGCGTACCGCCGGCTTCAGTGGTAAATCCGCTTCGTTGATTTCCATGCCACAACCACTCGCGGCGGCGAATTCGTGCAAAATTGCAGTAACCCCGCCACGGGTGGCATCACGCAGTGCTCGCACACCGGTAATATGGCGCAAAGGTGCAATCAACGGTGCCAACAGTGCGCAATCACTGACTAGCTCCGCCTCCAGCCCCAAGCCTTCGCGCAGATTCAAAATAGTCGCGCCGTGATCACCCAAGGTGCCACTGACAACTATCCGATCGCCCGCGCGGATCATTGTGGTTCCCCACTGAATATCCGAGGGGATTACCCCAATACCAGTGGTATTAATAAAGATCTTATCAGCCGCACCGCGCTGAACCACTTTGGTATCTCCCGTGACTATCTGAATCCCCGCCTGTTGGGCAGTGGCCGCCATTGATTGTACAATGCGTTCTAAATCAGCCATTGGCAGGCCTTCTTCCAGAATAAAACCGCAAGAAAGATAACGCGGAGTTGCACCACTGACCGCCACATCATTAGCGGTGCCGCACACCGCCAACTTGCCAATATCACCACCGGGAAAGAAAATCGGATCAATCACATAACTGTCGGTCGATACCGCCAGTCGATCCCCTTGGGTCACCAGATCAGCCAGCGCAATACGCGCCTGATCTTCGCGTTCATTCAGTGCCGGGTTAGAAAATGCCGCCAAAAATAGCGATTCAATCAAACTCTGCATTGCCCGCCCACCGCTACCGTGAGCCAGGGTAATTTCTTTTTTATTCATTAGGTTGTGGCCTGATTTGTTGATTCTGATTGCTATCGATACTGATAATAAGCGGCGCAAGCCCCTTCAGTGGAAACCATCAGCGCCCCGAATGCATTATCAGGCGTGCACTCGCAACCAAACAATGGGCATTGATCTGGCTTACAGCGCCCAGTCAACACATCACCGCAACGGGAGCGCGGATCATCGGCCACTCTTTGTTGCTGTGGATTGAAACGCCGCTCAGCATCAAAAGCCTGATAAGCCGCACTGAGTTGCACTCCGGAATCGGCTATCTCGCCCAATCCACGCCATTCACTGCTGGTTTTCGCCATAAACACCTCGGCCAGCGCTTGTTGTGCTAGCAGATTGCCACTGTCCGGCACGATACGACGATATTGATTTTCCACACGACAACACCCGCTGACCATCTGCTCTAGCAGCATGACCAGCCCCTGCAAAATATCCAGCGGTTCAAACCCCGTGACCACCAGCGGCTTATTGAATTGGCTGCAAATAAAGTCATAAGGTGTGGTGCCGATCACCATGCTGACATGGCCGGGCGCGAGGAAACCGTCGATTCGCACATCAGGTTGTTGCAGTAAGCTGCGCAGAGTCGGGATGATGGTAATGTGCTGGCAGAACACGGTGAAATTGGTCAACCCAAGCCGTTTGGCTTGTTGCAGTGTTAAAGCTGTGGCTGGCATGGTGGTTTCAAAACCAAGGCCGAAAAACACCACTTCTTTGTCAGGGTTGCGCTGCGCAAGTGTCAGGGCATCCAACGGCGAGTAAACCACCCGAATATCCGCCCCGCGCCGCTTGGCATCCAGCATCGAGCCATTGCGCCCCGGCACCCGCATGGCGTCACCATAAGTGCAGAAAATCACCTGTGGATGGGCGGCAATTTCCAGGCAACTGTCAATGCGGCCCATCGGCAATACACACACCGGGCAACCTGGCCCATGGACAAACTCCAGGCCATCCGGCAGCAGTTGATCCAGACCAAATTTGAAGATCGCATGGGTATGTCCGCCGCAGACTTCCATGATCTGCAACGGCAAGCGCTGTTGATCCGCCAACTGCGGAAGTAAGTTTTCGATCCGGCTCAGTAAGGCGGTGACTAATGCAGGATCTCGGAACTCATCGACGTAGCGCATCATTGGCCTCGCTGGCGACATCATCCAAATCCAGCCCAACCGCCTGCATATGCGCTAATGCAGCCAAAGTTTGCTGGGCTTCCTCTTCATCAAGTAAGCTCATGGCAAACCCGACATGCACCAATACCCACTGGCCCAGTAGGTCCGCCGGTGACTCGTCGCACACCAACGCGATATTGATTTCGCGTTTTACGCCACTGACTTCCACCCATGCCAGTTGGTGGATATCTTCACCCACGGCCACAATTTTGCCGGGTACGCCTAAGCACATCGCTGCGCCTCCAGCCATTCCAACCACATATCCATCCCCTCGCCACTGCTGGCCGACAGAGCAATCACCTGAATATCCGGATTCACCTGACGGGCATAAGCAATACACTGCTCGATATCAAAATCCAGATACGGTAACAGGTCAATTTTATTGATAATCATTAGGGTGGAGGCGGCAAACATATGTGGATATTTCAGCGGCTTATCTTCGCCCTCTGTCACTGAAAGCACCGCCACTTTATGCCGTTCACCGAGATCAAAGCTGGCCGGACACACCAAATTCCCAACGTTTTCAATAAACAGTAGGCTGTCATCAGCCAGATTCAAACGGTGTGCCGCATCATGCACCATCTGCGCATCCAGATGGCAGCCTTTGCCGGTATTCACCTGAATCGCTGGCACGCCAGTGGCGCGAATGCGTTCGGCATCATGTGTCGTTTGCTGATCGCCTTCAATTACCGCGCAAGGCACTTGCCCGGCCAGTAACTGTAAGGTGGTGGTCAACAATGTGGTCTTACCCGAGCCGGGGCTGGAAACTAAATTCAGCGCCAGAATATGTTGCTCGACAAAATGCTCACGGTTATGGCTGGCTAAATGGTTATTTTTACTCAATACATCTTGCTCAATTTGCAGCAAGCGGCGCTGCCCCATGCCCGGCGCATGGCTACCGGCTTCACCCTGCCCATAATGCAGCCCCAGCTTGTCAGCATGAACTTGCGGGGTGAACGGCTCTATTGCGGGGTCATCAGTGTCGTCAGGTTCAGCGGCAGCCATCGGCTCTGGCGCTTTACCATGATAGTGATGATGGACATCACCTTGGTGGTAATAATAGTGGTGATGAACAATGACCGGCTGCGTGCCTTTGGCAACATATTTGTGCTGATGTTTATGCTGAATTTTTTGCGTTGGGGCATCGCTTTCATGATGAAAGTCATGGTGATGATCGTGGTGGTGGCCGTCATCATGATGATGGTGGTGGTCGTGGTGATCATCATGATGATGATTGTCGTCGCCCTCGATCTTTTTCTCGCCGCTGGCACAACCACAAGTCGTACACATAGGAATTCACTCCTTCAGGATTATTCCACTTCTATCTGTTTTACCTGCAAATTGCTGCCACTCTCCACCTGCAGAGCATGGCTGCCGCAATGCGGGCACCCGGCATCATGCCGTTCAATCTGTACACTGGTGCTGCACTCCCAACACCAGGCAACCGCAGGCAAGTAGCTAAGATGCAATTGGCAATCGGCGGCCAGTGTCTGGCGGCTAGCGGCATCAAAGCTGAAGCGCAAGGCGCTTTCCTCAATACAAGAAAGCGCGCCAATTTCCAGCCAGACTGCGGTTATTCGTTTGGCACCGTGCATCTGCGCCTGTTTCTCAATAAGCTCCAGTGTGCTGAGACACAAACTGATTTCATGCATGCTGATTCTTTACTTGGCTGACTTTATTAAACAAAGCACGCCGCCGAGGATTAGCCGGCGCATCGGCATCTACGACTGGCAGTGAAAGCGCCATACGCGCACTTTGCTCCGCCAGTTGCAGCGCCCGCTCGGTACTGAGCGAGGTTTCCAGTGGCGACATTAATGAACGGCTTAAATACTGACCACAGCCCGCAACTTCGCTGACGGTAAAGCCAATCGTGCCGCAGGGTAATGCCAGCATCAGGCGCTCACCAACGGCACGACGTTGCCAACTTTGCTGCGGCCCTGGCAATACCACTAAACTCAGCATCCACGGCGTCAATAGCGCGCCAACCCACTGCTGCTCAAATAACTGAAATCCGCAGGCGCGCAGGGGAATGTGGTCACGATAAAATGGCAAGCCGCACATCTCATCGGCGGCTATCTGGCCGAATACCTGTTCCAGCAATGCTGCTGGATTTTGTTCATGACCCGCAATGACATCAGACATGACTTTCTTCTCGCGCCTTGAGGGTAATCCCGCTGGTGTGTAATGCCGCCAGAATCTGTTCCAATGCCGGTTCAATGGCGCGCGTGACTGTTGGCGTCAGGCCGATATTCGGAGCCAATGACTCCGGCACCACCCCCACCAGGGTTAACTGGCGCGGGAACTCGTCGGTCAGTTGCAATGCCATCAGCACATCACATAGCCCCAACTGATGCGGCGACACTTTGCGGCTAAACATCGCCGGGATTTCTTTATCCCGTAACACCGCCACACTGCCCGGCGGCTGCCCAGTCAGCACTGCATCAGCCACAATCAAATGCTCGCGATTGGCCATGGCTTCCATCAGTTCCAGACCCGCAGTCCCGCCATCCAGTACTTCAACGCCCGGCGGGATATGAAAGCGCTGTTCCAGCGCTTCAACAATGCGGACTCCGACAGCTTCATCACTGAGTAATAAATTACCTATACCTAATACCAAAATCCCCATCACAGCACCTTGACTTTGGTCACTTCGTTGCCCGTTGTGTCAACAATATGTACCGCACAAGACATACACGGGTCGAATGAGTGAATGGTCCGCACCACCTCCAGTGGTTTGGCAGGATCAGCAACCGGTGTGCCCACCAGTGCTTGCTCGTAAGGCCCCGGCTCATCGTTATAATTACGCGGCCCGGCGTTCCAGGTTGATGGCACTACCGCCTGATAGTTCGCGATTTTGCCATCCTTGATAACCACCCAGTGTGACAACATGCCGCGCGGCGCTTCTTCAAAGCCCACACCACGGATTTCGCCCGTCAAAGGGATATCGGGTTTAATAAAGGTTTCGACATCACCGGTGCCGATATTGGTCACCAACGCCGTCCATTGCTGGGCCAGAGTTTCATGCAGCACACAGCAATGCACCGCACGGCCAATAATGCGGCCCAGAGTTGATGGCAACTGTTCGGCGGTAATGGCCTGCCCGCTCAGTTTTTGGTAAGCCGCGCCAATATCACTAAAATGCTGTTTAGTCGGTGCGTGTCCGGCGGCCAAGCCGCACATTAGCCATGCCAGCGGCCCCACTTCTACCGTCTTGCCGTAGAAAGTCGGCGCTTTTACCCACGAATATTTGCCATCTTCCTGCCAGCCGGTGTAATTCGGGTTGGTTTTCCCCTCCCACGGGGCCAGCGGTTCGTCGTCCTGATACCAAGCATGTTTGCCGCTCTCGGCAATGCCTTTAATCAAATACGGATCGTTGTGATTGGCAATCGGGCGGAAAGTACCGTTTTCCAGATAACCGCCCGGCAACAGGAAGGTTTCCCCTTTGCGATCGGTTGGCAGTTCCGGCACGCTAAGGTAGTAATCCGCCCCTTTGCCCAGATTAAGCCAGCCCGGGTAGTGGGCAGCTATCACCGCGGTATCCACTTTATAAACCTGCTCAATAAAGCTGCCCAGCCGGTCAATAAAGGATTTCACCAACATCAAGCGCTCCAGATTGAGCACACTTGGCATATCCAGATTGATTGGGTTGGCAACGCCGCCCACGGCCAGATTCTGAATATGTGGCGTTTTGCCGCCGAGCACCGCCACAATCCGGTTGGCGTCGCGCTGGCACTCCAGTGCTTGCAGATAATGCGCCACAGCAATCAAATTGACCTCTGGCGGCAATGCCATCGCCGGATGGCCCCAGTAGCCGTTAGCAAAAATACCCAACTGCCCGCTGGCGACTAAGTCTTTGATTTTCTGCTGTACACGGGTAAATTCTTCCGCGCTGTTCAACGGCCAACTGGACAATCCACTCAGCATCGCCGCCGCCTTTTGCGGTGAAGCTTGCAGTGCGGAGGTGACATCAACCCAATCCAGCGCCGACAGTTGATAGAAATGGACAATATGGTCATGAATGCTGTGCGCGGCCAGGATCAAGTTGCGGATATGCTGAGCATTGACCGGCACTTCCATCCCTAATGCATTCTCCACCGCGCGCACCGAGGCAATGGCATGGATAGTGGTACACACGCCACAAATGCGCTGCACAATCATCCAGGCATCGCGCGGGTCATTGCCTTGTAAAATTTCTTCCATGCCACGCCACATGGTGCCGGAGGACCAGGCTTTAATAACCTTGCCGTCCTCAATTTCGCAGTCGATCCTCAGGTGCCCTTCAATTCGGGTGACGGGATCAATGGTGATGCGTTGGCTCATGCTTTACCTCTGTCTGATTATTCTTATGTAACTGTCCGTGAGCAGGAAGCACCGGCAACAGTCGAATCAATAAAATGTAGGCGCAGACCTCAATGGCGACGAAGCCGATGGAGATCAAGATTTCACTGGTGGTGGGGAAGTAGTTGTAGCCGCCGCCGGGGTTAAAGGCCAAGAGTGAGTAATTAAGCCGCCATAGCGCTGCGCCGCCAATCATGCAGAGCGCACCAATAAACAGTAAGCGGCTATCTTCTCTTGCCCGCCGAATACGGAAGATCAGCAGCGGCAAGGCCATCAGGATGATTTCAGCCCAGAAAGCAATGGCATAGCGGTCAAAGTGCCACAGATATTCCGTCTTATGGCGCACGATAACTTCACCGAGACGCAGCATGATAAACAGCAGTAAAAAGATGTCGATGATGGTGGTCAATCGCGTGAACAGCGGCGCTTCATCAGCCCCCCGCCCTCGCAATCCCGCCTGCACCAAAGAGCCTTCGAAAATAACAATCGAGAAGCCCAAAATGGCGGCCGTCAGCAAGGAAAACAGCGGTAACATTTCATAGCTTTGCCACAGCGGATGAATTTTAGCCCCCGCCGCAATCATCAACGATCCCATTGAAGACTGATGCATGGTCGGCAGCAGCGCACCGAGCGCGATAACAAAAAACATCACTTTGTTCAGCCGCTTAAGCGAGACTTTCCATCCCAACCGTTCAAACAGCGCTGGGGCAAACTCCACTGCCATCACCCCGATATAAATGGTCATACAGACGGCGGTTTCGAATAGCACCGAATTGACGTTGAAATGCCCGGGGATAAAGAAGTAAGGCAAGTTCCAGTAACGGCCCACGTCGATGGTGATGGAAAGCCCACCGAGCGCGTAGCCGAACAAACTGGCGAGCAGTGCCGGGCGCACCAGCGGGTGATATTCCCCTCGGTTGAACACGTAAACGGCCCAAGCCAATGCCCAGCCGCCGCACGCCAAACCGGTACCGACCAGTAAGTCGAAAGCAATCCAGATCCCCCACGGGAAGCCGCCGTTCAAGTCACTGACCGACCCCAACCCAAGCACCAAACGTTTGACAATCAACAGCGCGCAAAGCACCACAAAAGGCGCTAACAGCATCACCGGCCAACTGACCAGCCGCCCACCCAATGGGCTGGATTTATGCATCGTCATCTGGACCGTCCTTTTTATCATGCTTGTCAGCATCACTGTCTTTGCGCTCATCGCGAGTGTTGCGATGCACCAAGGCGGTAACACCGGCCAAGACCGCCAGTGGCAGGATCATGCCTTTGTACAAGGTGTGCTGGACATGCTCGGAGCGCGCACCAGTCGCCAGGTCTGCCAACGGTGGCAAATCGAGTTTCTCGGCGGGAATTCCTGTCAATACCAATACCTGTGTACCACCGCCCTCTTTCTCACCATAAACATGCGGGTCATAATGAGGAATCGTGTGCTCGTAAGTGTCATTGGCGCTGAGTGTTTGGCGCGGAAAACGGTAATTCTCGCCCGGTTTGAGAGTCAGCCGATGTTGTGCTTCTGACAGCAACTCCTCGCGGGTGCCGAATATCACCGCACCGGTCGGACACACCTCGACACAGCCGGGCAAGCCGCCTTTATCAAGCCGCTCGACTCCTTTCTGATTACACAATTCACATTTATGAATCTTGCCAAAGGGGTTGTGATAATCGTATTTCGGCACATTGAACGGGCATCCGACCATGCAGTAGCGGCAACCGGTGCAGACGTCGGGATCATAGTGAACAATGCCGGTTTTAGCGTCTTTGCGCAGCGCGCTGACCGGGCAGACGGAAACGCAATTGGGATCAACGCAATGCATACATTGCTTTTTGATATAGGCGTAGCCGTCTTCCAATTGATCTTTATGAATACCCGCGCCGCTGGTCCATACCTGAATAATATTGTTGGTATAGGGGCTGAGTTTGTCATTGTCTGACCAAAGAGCTTCGCCACTGGCATAGCTTTTACCGTGATCAAATAATTCACTGTGATTGACCTGCTGGCATTTGCTCACACACGCCTGACAGCCGACACATAATGTGGAGTCATACAACATGCCCAGCGAGCCGGGGATCGGTGGCCGATTTTGCACCTCAGCTTGAGTGCTGGGCGAAAGCCCCGCCAACAGTACGCCGCCAGAAGCTAATTTGAAAAAGTGACGTCGGTTCACGGCTATTCCTCCCGCGATGAGTGATCGTCATCTTTGCGGCGCTGCTTTTGTTGCCGCCCCAGTTCACGGACGGTCATCAGGCTGACACCGGCGACCAATCCCACCACGCCGCCCAATAACGCCGTCGCGGTAGTCGAAATCTCGCCGCCTTCTGGATTATTAATGAGCGGTTTTTCAGCGCGCGGTGTCGGGTTCTCAACATTCGCCAGTTGGGCGATGCCTTTGGTGAAACCGATGCCTTCTTCATTACAGCCATAGCAAGGGTGCCCGATGCCGACCGGCCAGATGCCGCCGCCGACATCACAGAACTCCAGTGTCGGGCAGTTGCCATAGGTTTCCGGCCCTTTGCAGCCAAGATGATAAAGGCACCAGCCCTGCCGATGACCTTCATCGCCAAACTGACGGGCAAAACGGCCAGCATCAAAGTGTGGCCGGCGCTCGCAGTTTTCATGAATCAAGCGGCCATAGGCAAAGGTCGGCCGGTTTTTGGCGTCCAACGCGGGCGGCCGCCCGAAGGTAATAATATGGGCCACGGTTGCCAGGAAATTATGCGGATTGGGCGGGCAGCCAGGGATATTTATCACTGTTTTGCCCGGTAGCGCAGCTTGCAAACTCACCGCGCCGGTCGGGTTACCGCCCGTTGCGGGCACACCACCCCAAGCTGAACATGAGCCAATGGCTATAATGGCCGCCGCATGCTCTGCTGCTTCACGGATATGCTCGACAATAGGTTTGCCGGCCACCATGCAATAAATCCCGCCGTCTTTCAGTGGAATAGACCCGTCCACCACTAACACATATTTCCCTTTGTACTGCTCGATAGCCCGGTGTTTATTTTCCTCCGCTTGTTCGCCGAAGGCGGCTGAGAGCACTTCGTGATACTCCATTGAGATAACACTCAATAGCAGATTCTCGATGGTCGGGTGAGTTGAACGTAACAATGATTCAGTACAGCCGGTGCACTCCTGAGCGCCAATCCAGATAACGGGCGGGCGTTGGGGAGATGTGACTGTATTGGCAATTTCAGCAGCGGCCTTGCTGCTGAGACCCATGGTGGCAGCCAATGCTGCACAAAGCTTCATAAAATCACGACGGTTAACGCCATGCTGGGAAAGCATGTTTTTTTCCCCTGTCATTATTATTCTATTGTTTACATACCCGAGATTAATAACGGGCATATCCCTATAAAAAGCGTGGTTTTCTGTTAATAGTTTGTAACTCTGCAACTTTAATTAAGTTGATCTTTATCAATGGAAATTGATTGAATTAGCACGAGGGAAATATCTGTGAACTAAAACCGTTTCAGCAAAACATTTTAATTGCCAGAAAATAGAAAATCTGTCAGGAGGACGTATGGTGAATGCAGATGGAATTCAATATCATTAACTGAGCATAGCCAATTAATGTAATGACTTTAATTATATATTACTTACTTTAGTTATTTAAAGGGAAATAAAAATTCTATTTAACTTAATGATGAAATGCAAAATGGGGATGATTAACTCGCTCTGATGAATAAAAATTTCTCTCATCCAGCAGTGAAAACTGCCGCACTATAGCCGCTAAAAATAACATCTGGCCTCACTCCCCCCTTGCCAGCACTGGCGCTTGATGGGCTACACCCTCGAGGGTAAAAATCCTGTATAAAAAACAGACACAATCGGGTTCTACTTTCGCCACCTATTGACTAAAATTGATTTATTTAACATTTTACTCAACTCTTCCTGCCGCCAAAATCTGTTAACAATTAGCCCTTACTTCATCGTTTTATAAAAAATAAAACCGAGAAAAGGCGATAATATAAATCACCCAACGTGACTAATAATTAATTTAATCAACATCATTAATATGAAATGTTAAATCCGGCAAACAATGGGATTTTTATCAATTTCATTCAAATTGAGGATTTAAACACCCTCATTTACTATTTCTGATGATAAATCTTAATGTTACAAAACGGATCGCCCGAGGTACGCAACAGATAATCCCCATCCAACACATAACTATTTATAGGTATTTTGGGTCAAAAATTGCACTTAAAGCAGGGTTAAGCACCCCGCCCCCACCTCAATTTTACTTTTGCCAGCACGCCTACAGCGCAAAGAATAGCCGTATGAATTAGGTAATTGTATATTTTGTATATAAATCAAGTTATTGGTAAATAAGTCGTGCTATGATTTATTTACCGGTCAATCTTTAACCGGTTATGCGCTAAAAGGGGTCTCTATGATTAAGCCATTCATTGTTGTTGCTATCGCCGTCGCCACACTCAGTGGCTGCGCAAATAATAATACCCTTTCGGGCGATACGTTCAGCAGCTCTCAAGCTGGGCAAGCCCAAACTGTCACTTACGGTACTCTAGTTTCGGTTCGCCCGGTCACTATTCAGGGCGGTGATAGCAATAACATCGCAGGTGCAGTTGGCGGTGCAGTTGTCGGTGGTTTCCTGGGTAACACCATTGGTGGTGGCACAGGTCGGCGTCTGGGGACTGCGGCGGGTGCAGTTGCCGGCGGGGTTGTGGGGCAACAAGTCCAGAGCATGATGAATCGCAGTAGCGGAGTTGAACTGGAAGTTCGCCGTGACAACGGAACCACCTTCCTGGTTGTTCAGGCGCAAGGAGTAACTCAGTTCCATGCCGGTCAGCGCGTGACGATTGCCACCAATGGCAATACTGTCACCATCACTCCACGCTAATTCTTACAGCCACACATTTATAATATGAATGTGTGGCTATTGTCAGGACTCAGCGATATCAAGAGTTCAAGATAAGTTGCATCATGCTCACGGTTCCCGAAACACGCCCATTGTCAGCCAGAGTTAATATGCTTCCCGAAATGTCCCTTTTTTCCCGAAAGCGGGACATGCAATATTATTGTTAATATCCATTATCGCCATAGTGATTATTGGAAAATTAACCGGCTGATGAGTACATCGTCAAAGGGCATGGGCACATTTAATTTTTCAAAATCTCTCTTATATTCACCCATCAGTTGACGGCGCAAATCAATAATTGAAGTATTGCGTGCAGCTTGATAATCCATATGAGAAAGTAAGTTTATTGTTGCGGCACGAATAACCGGCCCCATGGAGACTACAGCCTTAATATCATTGTCATCACCAGTAGCAACCCCCAATTCCAATTGTAAATAGCGCTCATTTTCACTGTCTTTCAGTGTGATAATCATGTTGTTAATTTCAACAAACTGGACAGATTTATTACCACGAATAAAAGATTTGCTGACAGTCACTGGCTCATCTTTTAGTTTATCCTGAATAACATCTCGCGCTAATATAGCCACTACTACAATCAGGGAAATTAGCAATAATAATATCCACATTCTCAAAGGAAATATTTTTTTCTCTGTGTTCATGAGCAGTCCTTTATATCGTCATTAAGCGTCGTATCGTCTTTTTATGTTAGCAATCGCCATGCCAATTCTAACGCATTGATATATATAGAATTAAAAAATGAGACGGAAATAAAACTTCCACTCAGAGGAAGAATCTGGAATCACTTTGGAGGAAGGAATTAATATTCCACTTCTATGATTTTTATTCACCTAAAAATAGGTGAATATTTTCATTTTTTTGTGATCAATAGAATAACACATATAAATCATGACAATACAAACCCAAAATGAATGAGTCAATTATTTATCCTGCTTGAATGAGAGTATTGATAATGCAGCAGCAGCTCGGCTAGAAAAAAATTATCTCAGATAAAATTTAAAAATCATCGAATTATGCAATGAAATATACTGAAAATATCTTACCTTTCTTACATGAAGTCTCAGGGATAATAGTCACGTTCATTGACTCGAATCATCGACTCGCAGCTACTTGAAACTCCCTGTTTTTTAGGGTGATATCCTGTGTAAGTCTTAATTTTTTTCATCGACCAACGCGATATTGATGTCATCGTGTATTTCTCTGGGCATTGACTGTTTTAATGCCCATATGGCCATGGTTCTATCGTAATTTACAGCTACCTACAAATAAAAATGACAAAAAAAACATATATAATTAATGGCTATTCAATCGACCTGATTTCTGGGTTTATGACTCATAGAAAAACAGGAGAAACAAAGCGACTCGGTGAATATCAGTTAAAATTGATCACTGTGCTGCTGGAACATGCCGGTAAAATATTATCCCGCGATGAGATAACGAGTTTAGTCTGGCACCGCCGTGTCATTGGCAATAACAGTTTACCGAATGCTATTCACACCTTGCGGGTAGCACTTGGCGACAAAAATAAACAGCAACGCATTATCCAAACCATCCCTAAAATGGGTTATTCGCTGGATCCGAACTTTTGTGAGATTCGTGATGAAAGCAACGAAAAACAGTCTGATACATTACCTAAAACTCAGCAGACAATGCATTTCTCGCATCTAATTTCGAGTATTGAGACAAATAATAACCGGAGCATTAGCCCGACTTTCCCTTTAAGTAAAAAGCTACAACTTATCTCTGAAACACCGTCAGAATGCGCTGCTATTACATCACAAAATATCGACCCAGTAACCGCCCATATTATCTCAACGGCAAAGGCCCCGCCCCTAAAAATTACGGCCAAACTGCGTCTTATTTTTAGCCGCTGGGCCATTAATTTATTGTTGTTTTTAATTCTGATTATAGGTGTCACAGGTGGCTATATTGCCTACTAGAAACAACTCGCTATGACAATTAACCATTGGCATCAAAGCGAACAGCTACGCAATAATTTAATTTACAAAGAGATGAAGAAAAAATGGATGAAATGAATGCTGTTGAAAATGGGTCACACTAATGGCACTGGCTATTTTTTCATTCGCAGAAAAAATCTCTTCTTATGTCAGCCTACAGCCACCGTGACAGGCCGAATCACAAACCCGTCTCCATGATTTACGGCTCCTACGAAAAAATATCCCCCTTGTTAATAACCCCCTTGAAACGTTAAAAAAGAGGGGGAATCCCACCCTCCTATGCATAACACTCAATATCGATACCATCTTCGCGCATATTAGCCAGCCGATAGCGCAATGCTCGGGGTGTAATACCTAAAAACTCGGCCGTTTTGGATTTACTTCCCTGGTGTTGTTGCAGTAAATCCGCGATATATTGATACTGCGCCAGGCGTCCGCGTAATTTAATATTGCTGTCATTGTTCGTAGACTGAGGATTAGATGACGAAAATACACGTTTATTACCTGCCGATACATTACCTGTGGATACATTGTTTGTAGATATATTGTTTGTAGATATATTGTTTTTAGATACAATGTCATATGGTGCAACTAAGCCCAAATGTTCAATATCAATAAGTCCATTATTACTCATAATAATCCCTCGTTGAATAACATTTTCTAATTCGCGCACATTACCCGGCCAAGGATATTCCTGTAATTCACTTTTTGCTTGGGGGGTGAGATTTACCTTTACATCCAAAAAACCCCGATACTTATTAAAAAATGCCTTTACTAGCGGCATAATATCTTCTGGCCTTTCACGTAAAGGCGAAATATGAATAGGAACGACCGATAACCGGTAATAGAGATCCTGCCGAAATCGTCCTTCGGTGATTTCAACATTTAAATCTTTATTAGTTGAAGCAATAATTCTAATGTCCAGAGGGATACGTTTATTACTGCCTAAGCGCTCAATTTCTTGTTCTTGTAATACGCGCAGTAACTTAGCTTGTAGCGCTAATGGCATATCACCAATTTCATCGAGTAATAATGTCCCGCCATTGGCCTGTTCAAACTTACCAACAACACGGCTTACTGCCCCTGTAAAAGCCCCTTTTTCGTAACCGAATAATATTGCCTCCAACATACTCTCGGGAATCGCGGCACAATTAACCGCCACATACGGTGCGTTATCGCCCATCGCTTTCTGATGAATATACTTGGCTACGCACTCTTTACCAGTTCCTGTCTCACCCGTAATTAATACCGGAACATTAAATTCTGCCACCCGACGTGCGAGGGAGAATACGCTCACACTGGAGGGTGCATTAGCAACAAAACCATGTTCACTTATAGTCAACAGATCCACAACCATATTCATAATAATGTCTCCCTCTCCAATGAAGCTAATTCCATACGAACAACAATTACTTATACGACACTTAAAAATAATTCTTAAATACTTAACAAAGGAAAATTATAAGGTTCTCAAGAGTTATTCCTCCAGATCATAAGGTCGTGACATACATCATGGATAATCGACTATAAACATTCGATTAAAGATAAAATAATTAAATAAAAATTAAAAATATTAATACTTTTAAATCATATAGTTATGCCAATTAAATTAACTCAACCGCTGGCTATTTAATCATGTCGTCTGGGGTTTTGCTTAAAAGGTTATGAGAGATATGGCATTACATTACTTATTTTTCCGCTCATATCGATAAATTTATCAATGCTATAATTTGGCCCACGGGTGACAACCTTGTCTATCCCACTCGCCGCTCAGTTAAGTTGCAATGACCTGATTTTTCAGAACTAATGATCTTAAAAGAAGAGGAGTATTCCGAGTTCGAAAGATGTCACACTGGTTACAGGGCAAATCCAAAGTCAATGAAATGGTAAATATTAGATAGTGACAAACTTAGCTATTATCTTATTTCTATGGTCAAAATCGGTAACTGGCAATAAAAAACCACCAGATTATGCTGAGTATCCGACACCCTCTGATGGCTTATTTCTATTATTATTACGACAAAAACATTTTATTTCTAAAAGTTAATATCTTTTCGTCATTCTTAAGCCGCTTGGGTATTGTCTGTGAGATTAAAAACAGAAACAGCTTCGGTCAGTTGGCGAGCCTGCTCTTCTAATGAAGCTGCCGCAGCAGCAGATTCTTGCACCAAGGATGCATTTTGCTGTGTGACACCGTCCATTTCTGCTACGGCCTGACCAATTTGGCTAATTCCACGGCTTTGCTCATCAGAGGCAGAGGCTATTTCTCCCATGATATCAGTCACATTCGTCACCGCCTGAACAATGCTGTTCATGGTTTCTCCCGCTTTAGAGACTTGTTGTGACCCCATATTCACGCGGGAGACTGATTCACTGATAAGCCCTTCAATTTCCTTGGCTGCCTGCGCACTGCGCTGAGCTAAATTGCGCACTTCACTGGCGACGACGGCAAAACCACGCCCCTGTTCGCCTGCTCTTGCAGCTTCAACAGCCGCGTTTAATGCCAGAATATTCGTTTGGAATGCAATACTGTTTATCACACCGATAATATCGGCGATGCGGCGAGAACTTTCAGTAATACTGCTCATGGTCGCCACAACATCATTGACAATACGCCCGCCGTCTTGTGCTGTTGCAGAGGCATTTTCCGCCAATTTACTGGCCTGGTGAGCATTCTCGGCATTCTGTTTTACGGTGGCATTCAACTGTTCCATACTGGCCGCCGTTTCCTCTAATGCCGCAGCTTGCTGCTCGGTTCGTGAAGAAAGGTCTGCATTTCCCGCGGCTATTTCACCCGCCCCGGTATAAATCGCATCAGTGCTATTACGAATAGTCGATACGGTATTCACCAGGCTATTTTGCATTTCTCTTAGGTAGGGGATTAATTGCCCAACACAGTTACGGCCAAATTCAGCCATGGGTCTGCCTAATTGCCCTTCTGCTAGCCGTTTAAAATGTAACTTAATCGAATCCAGAGGGCGCACTAAGAAATTGACAATATAGCGATCAGTTAATACCAAAATAATAATACCTGCGATTAATGCAGTCAGGAGCGCCCGTTCACACCACGTGACCAAAGACTCAACGCGTAAGCTAGCGGCTTCTGTTGATTGATCAACCGCCAAATTATATTTCTCGATTGTGGTTCCAAACTCGCGACTGAACTGAGGGTATTCATTGTTAAACATGCGGCTATAGTCGTCAAAACGGTTTTCAGTCACCGCCTTTAACATTGGCTCAATCCCTTTTTCCAAAAGTACCGCCCAGCTTTGAATGGTTTTTTCCGTCAGTGACGAATCCATTTCCTCATGAGATTGCAGCTTAAATTTCTGCAATGCTTCTTGGGTATTTTTAAGTGCAACACCTGCTGAGGCTAATTCACGATCAGCATCGGCTATTGCACCATTTTGGCGATAGGCTGCAGCTCGACTTAAACGAGTGACCACACGAAAATACTGGTCATTACCACGATTAATAATATTAACGCTTTTCTGTTGGTTTGAACTCAGGTGAAGAGAATGTGTTAATTGGTTAAGTGAAAATAATGTAAAGGCTGAAACCCCTCCCCATAGCAACAAAAATATAACAAGAATAGATAATAACGCCATCCTGATGGTGATATGTTTTAGAAAATTCACGGGAATACCCCTGTGTTTTATTTTTTTAGTTTATTTCCTTGAGATTTCAAGGTGTTTATCGCTGATAATTTATGCAGGGAAAAAGCTGATTATCAGGGTTAAGCAATAAAATAGCATAAAACCAATACAAAAGATCAAGATCACCGATCAATAATAGCTAACTGATTGATTTCATCTATTAAAATGTAAACAAGCATCGCTACCTTAGACTCAATAAATCATTAGTAAATTTCAGTATTTTTCACAAAATATGTATTTATTTTGAATATAAATACAGCGCCGACTATCAAATTGAGTTTGGGATAATAAGAAAATAAATTAATTTAATTACAGAGAGGTCATTGCCATTCTTTATAACAACAGAATTAAATTCTTTATTAAATAAGATTGGGCGAGATAAATAAAATCCTAACAAAAATTCATATCAAAGCATCAGGTTCGATATGTAGCAGAATTTATCTATTTATTGGAATATACTTTTTTGGTGTTTTTATGAACAATGAATTAAAGCAGAGAAAATGATCTTTTTATTCATTACTTTGCTGCCAAGTGCTGAGCACCTGGCAGCATTAAACAGGGTATCAGGGCAACTCAACTTCCTCGATGGGATAACTCGCCGAGAATAAAATCGTTAATGATACTGTCGAAATCTTTATCACTGCTAAAACCTAATGTTTTGGCATAATGGGCCACAAAATTTCCAGGCCAGGAATTCACAATTTTCTCAATGAGGGGTTCTTGCTGAACTTCAATGAGATCAACCACTTCATCCCCCGCAACGCGCCGTAATGCATCAATCATCTGCTGCACGCTAACAGATAACCCTGGCAGATTAATGACTCGCCCAGACTTCAGTTGACTGGCATCCAGTTGGTGACCATGGATCAGGTTATTAATTGCCATTTTCGGCGATAACAGCCACAAAGGTGTTTGCAGACTAACTGGGCAAGTCGTCGCAACCCCCTGTAATGGCTCACGAATAATACCGCTGGCAAAGCTGGAAGCAGCGCGGTTGGGTTTACCCGGACGAACCACAATGGTGGGCATTCTCAAGCTACGGCCATCAACAAATCCTCGGCGGCTATAATCGGCCAGCAGCAAGTCACTCATTGCTTTTTGCGTCCCATAGGAACTTTGTGGCGACCAAACCTGCTCATCTGGCACCACCGCCGGTAACTCACCGCCAAATACCGCCACTGAACTGGTAATAATGACTTTAGGGCAGTGCCCCAACTGACGCGCCCGCTCCAGTAGACCGCGAGTAGCATCAAAGTTGATGCGCATCCCCAGATCAAATTCTTCTTCTGCCTGACTGGAAACCACCGCCGCCAAATGGAAAACGGTATCAATTTGCGAGTCAAAAACACTCTCCAGCCAGTGTGAATCGGCGATATCACCACAAAATACGTGTACCCGTTTATCAGCTATCGCACTCAGCGGCACCACATCACAGGCAACTATTTTATTGATTCGGCGCTGCTGGCCTTGGCTGTCCGTCAGATAATCCAGAGTCAGTAAACGTTCGATTAATCGACGCCCCAGAAAACCAGCGGCACCCGTTACCATTATATTCATCGTTTTGTCCTTTTTATCTGCGCGGTTAGCGGTTGACTATCTTGGCAGGAACTAAAAAGACCAGCCCCGCACCAATAAATAGCATGGTGGAAATAATCAACATCCCGATAGTGGTGCTTTGAGTCAGATCTTTGAGGTAGCCCATCATGTAAGGTGCGGCGAAACCGGCCAGATTGCCCCAGGAGTTAATCAATGCAATACCTGCGGCGGCGGCCGTGCCGCCAAGAAACGCTGTAGGTAAGCTCCAAAACAGTGGCAAGGTGCTGAGTGCTCCCATCGCGCCCATGGTTAATCCAATCATGGCGATGATGATGTTGTCACTGAAACTGGCTGAGATAATCATCCCAATCCCACCCAATGTTGCGGTTAATGCCAGATGCCAGCGGCGTTCCCGCAAACGGTCAGCACTGCGTGACACCACTATCATGGTCAACGCAGCAGCGGCATAGGGAATGGCGCTCAACAGGCCAATCGACAAGATATTAGTCACGCCGCTGTCTTTAATTAATGTTGGCAACCAGAAGCCAATAGTATAAAAACCGGCAATCAGGCAGAAATAAATCAGGGTCAGCAACCAGACTCGAGGTTGTAAGAAAATCTCTTTCAGACTACTGTGAACATGGTGCTGAGTGTCATTATCAATATTGGTTTGTAAGATTTTTTTCTCTTCGTCGGTTAACCACTTGGCATGACCAATGCGATCCGTCAGTTTAAAAATCACCAAAATACCGATCAATACAGAGGGAATACCTTCCAGAATAAACATCCATTGCCAGCCGGCATAGCCGTGGAAACCATTAAAGGCATCCATTATCCAACCAGATAGCGGTGCGCCGATCACCCCTGATAGAGGAACGGCAGTGGCAAATAAAGCATACATTCGGCCACGGCGGTTAGTTGGGAACCAATAAGAGATGTAAAGAATGACGCCCGGATAGAACCCGGCCTCGGCAATTCCCAACAAGCAACGCATGATGTAAAACGACATCGGCGTGGTAACAAAAGCCATTCCCGCCGAGATGATGCCCCAAGTTATCATGATGCGCGCAATCCACAACCGCGCCCCAACACGATGCAACATCAAGTTACTGGGAATCTCCAGAAAGAAGTAAGCAATAAAGAAGATTCCGGCACCAAAACCATACACCGCATCGGAGAATTGTAAGTCATCGGCCATTTGCAACTTAGCGAAGCCAACGTTCACCCGATCTAGATAGGCGACGATGTAGCACAGCATCAGTAAAGGTAAAATATGCCATGTCGCTTTACGGTAGGCATGATTTTCCTCCGGTAACACCTTCGGTATCACTAAAGGTTCGGTGGATGATTCAGACATAGTAGAGCCTCATATTGTCATTATTCGTAGAGAAGAAGTCAGCCATAACCCTGTCGACTACAGCTGCTGGTGTTATACATAAATGTTAATTTTAGTTATTTAATGTTTATTAAAGTTAAATCTAAGGGATAAGCAGGGCAGTAAATGCGATTAAAATCACAATAATTAACAACCATTAATGTTAAAAATCATAACAAATTGATTTTAAAAGATTAGAAGTAAAATTATATTCACGAAAAGTAACACTAATGCTGAGAGTGGCCCGTAATAAGCCATCACTGAGAGCAATATGAGAGAGGAAATAGCCCGTGCGAATTACCCCACAACAATGAACAATGACTGTTATGGGGTATCAAGAAGAGGAGTTTATGGATGAAACTTGACCTATCAGGCAGACAGTGTGGCACCGCCGTCGACCACAATATCTTGCATTGTGATGTGACTGGCTAAATCTGAGGCTAAAAACGCCACCGTGTTGGCGATTTCCTGCGGCATAGCAATTTTCCCCAACGGGATACCCAATTTATATTGCTGGGGAAAACCGGCAATTGTCTGCTGTTCGGCATCTTCGCTGCGCCACATACCGCGCTGCATGGGGGTATCGGTAGAACCGGGAGAAACCAGATTACAACGCACACCGTACGGCGCTAACTCCAAGCCAACACAATGACTGAAGCTGGTTAATGCCGCTTTAGAAGCACAATAAGCAGACATTTGGATGCGCGGCACATGGGCTGCATTAGAACCGACAGTGACGACAGCACCAAAACGCTGCTGTTTGAATTGTGGGATTAATTGGCGCAATAGATAAAATGCACCGAAAACATTCACATTAAAGCACTGTTGCCAGTCTTCCAGACTCAGTGCCTCGGTATCTGCCATGCGCAAAATTCCTGCACCATTGACCAAAACATCAAGACGTGGAATCTCGCTCAATAAATGCCGGCACACCAGTTCGACTTGCTGCGAGTTGCTAATATCCAACAACGCTGTAGTGAAAGGGTAATTCTGTGTCGCCGCAAAGACTTTATCCAGCCCCACCACATCTGCGCCCAGTGCAACAAACTGACAAGCAACTTGGTAGCCAATCCCTTGCCCGGCTCCCGTCACCCACACGCGTTTGCCGCTAAAATCCATCTGTGCAACTTTATTGGCAGCCATTATTCAGCTCCGGCCAGTGAGACTTTTTTGCTCAGCCCGGTAAGCTGCGGTTCCAGCAGTCTCCACCAACTATTCAGACTTGGGTTCTTCGCCAACTCAATAAAACTCAGTTCAATACCTTGCTGACGCCATTGTGTTGCCAGCGCCATGATATGCACCGAACTCAGCCCATAGTCGATCAGATTGTCGTCTTCATCAAAATCTTGATCACTTTCATCAATCAGGGCCAGTAATTGCTGCTTAAGCTGCTTTTTGCTGAAAATTAATGTATTTTCGTTCCTGTTCGCGACAATTTCATCAGTAAAAATAACCCGCCCACTGCGCGTAGCGACATACTTAAGTGCCATCAAATGCTCTTCTAGCGAGAAATCAGCAATAGCATCAGCGACCATAAAAGGTTGAATATCTTGCATAAAAGCATCTGTAGCCGTTGTCAGGCACCCGATATGACCATAAATGCCGCAGATAACCAACTGGTCACGGCCCTTATCCGCCATGATTTGGCGTAATGGTGAACGGTAAAACGCGCTATAGCGCCATTTAACAAGCACTTCATCATCCGTATCCGGTGTCAATTCTGACACAACCCGTTGTTTGGCTGGATGATTATTTAAGCCCGCCCCCCACATATCATTGAGTAATGCACGATCTTCAGCACTTTGATGATTGGGTTGAGCGGTGTAAATAACAGGAACTCCCTGTTGCTTACATTTATTTCTCAGGGCCACAATATTAGCGATAACTTGCTGTATCAACGGGTTACTTTCACCGTAGAAACTCACAAAATAGTCCTGCATATCATGAATAAGCAGCACCGCTCGGTCCGGGTTGAACTGCCAATTCACTTTATTCGCGGGAAATTGCCCCACTTTAGGGAGTTCATAAGCAGAAAGAACAGGGATAGCCATCATAAAATCCTTATTTGCTAAGCGCACTGAGGCGGTCTTGAATATCCTGGCGCAACCGCTTTTTATCTATCTTGCCGACAGGAGTAACAGGTAGGCTGGTAACCATTTCAAAGCGATCGGGTAATTTAAAATCCGCCACGCCCATCTCACGCAGATATTTACGTAAAGTCACTGGCCGTAGATTGGCATTCGTGCCAACAATAAAAGCGCAGCTTTTCTCACCCATCATCTCGTCTGGCATAGAAACCAATGCCGCGTGAATAATGTCGTCATGAGCCACCAGCAGGTTTTCAATCTCTTCTGCCGCAATTTTTTCACCGCCGCGGTTAATCTGATCTTTTTCCCGCCCGACCACTCGCAAATAGCCCTCCTCCGTCATCTGCACCAAATCACCTGAATGATAAAAACCTTCACTATCAAAGGCATTGGCATTGTGAGCCGGGCTGCGGTAATAGCCACGGAAGGTATAGGGGCCGCGAGTCACCAGCGCGCCAACCTCGCCGATAGCAACAGGAAATCCATCACTATCAACCACTTTGATTTCATCATCCTCGCTGATAGGTCGCCCTTGGGTGGTAAACACCAAATGGTCGCTGTCACCAAAACGGGTGTAATTCACCAATCCTTCCGCCATTCCCAGCACCTGTTGTAACTGGCAACCCAATATCTGTGGGATACGCCGCGCCAGTGACTCACTGAGTTTTGCCCCGCCAACCTGCAAGACCTGCAAACTGGCCAAGTCAGCTGCAAAATGTTCTGCGGCTTGTAACCACAGGGCTACGGCCGGAGGAACCAAAGAGGTAAACGTAATCTGATGGCGCTTAATCAGCGGAAAACAGCTCATGGCACTGGGGTCTGGGGCTAACACTACACAGCCGCCGGCGTAAAAGACCCCGAGAGCCCCCGGTGAACTGAGCGGGTAATTATGAGCCGCCGGTAAGGCGCAGAGGTAGCGGGTGTGCTCATCGAGCTGACAGATTTCTGCACTGGCACGCACACTGTAGTAATAGTCATTGTGCGTGCGGGGGATCAATTTTGGCGTACCGGTACTGCCACCAGAAAGCTGGAAAAAGGCCACTTCATCGGCAGCTGACGGGTGAAATTCGTCAGTTTCCTTCTCTAATTCATCCAATCCATCGCCATACAGCAAAGTCTCCAGCGACTGGGCATAATCCGTATTTCCCGCCATGATCAAGAACTCCAGCATCGGCACTTTTTGCTGGAGCTGGGCGCAATAGTCCCCTTCGACAAACAGGTTATGACCGGCATGTGCAATCAGCAAACGCGGTTGGATCTGTTCAATATAAGCATTTAATTCCAACCGATTATGGCTGAACAATGCATTGACCGGCGCCACACCGATTTTCAACAGCGCGAAGTAAACCAGATAGAATTCAGCACAATTGGGCAATTGAACCAATGCCGTATCACCACAGCGCAAGCCCAAATGAGTTAAGTGCGCAGCCAACCGCTGTGCCGCCTGCTCAAACTGCGCATAACTTATGTGGCGCTCACCACAAATGATGGCCGTCGCCGCCGGCCGTATCTGGCATTGGCGTGACAAAATCTCAGTCATCGGCTGAGCAGTCCAATACCCTTTCTCGCGATAGCGGCGAGCAAACTCCTCCGGCCAACGGGTAAATTCAATACTCATAGCAGCGCTCCTGGTGGGGTGATGGCAATAGCATTGAGCATGGTGCCCAGCTTAGCTTCAGTTTCTCTCCATTCCGACGCGGGTTGCGACGCCGCAACAATGCCCGCCCCCGCAAATAACCGGACTTGTGTGGGATGTACAGTGGCGCAACGGATAATCACCGCCCATTCACCATTGCCCTGCTCATCACACCAACCCACAATTCCGCTGAATAAGCCCCGCTCAAAAGGCTCAAGTTGTCGAATTAATTGGCGGGCTTTTTGCGTCGGTAATCCACACAATGCCGGGGTGGGATGTAACAGATTAGCCAGTTCCAAGACTCGCATTTGCGGGTTTTCCAGCTCACCACTGATGGCAGAAGATAGGTGCCACAATGCAGCGGTGTTAATCAATGAAGGCTGTGAGGGAATATTCAACTGGGTGCAATAAGGTGTAAGTAGGCGGCGGATTTCATCGATAACCAGTCGATGTTCATATTGGTCTTTCTCTGAGTCCAATAATGCCTGGCTGATATCCAGATCATCTTGCGGGTCGATTTGGCGTTTCGCGGATCCTGCCAGCGGATTGGTGTAAACCCCGCCGCGATGCTTACGAACCAATAATTCAGGGCTGGCACCCAGCAATACGCCGCCATCCGCAAGGGGGACTCGGAAATGATGGGCGGTGCTGTTTTGGATCAGTAAATGATTCATCACCTGATCACTATCAACCGGGGTCTCAGTATCAATTTCCAGAATACGAGAAAGAACAACTTTATGGATTGCCCCGCGCTGACACGCGGCAACGGCCTCGGCAACAATATGTTTGAACTCATTTTCATCCGGCAGGCTACGTATGGCGCGGGTCGTCACGGGCTGGCGATCCTCAACACGCGCGGCATCCACCAGGTGTTGCCGGTCACAAATCTGATAACTTTCGGGAATAAATAAGCACGACGCCTGACTGGCATCAAAAGGTATTGCCCCGACGATGATAGGCTGTTGTTGCCCGGCATCACGTGCCCGCTGAAGCGCAGTTTGCAGGGCAGATTGCAGTGAATGGTTATGGCCAGCACGGCCTTGTGCTGCTTGATTAATTCGTTCGAAGATACCCTGAGTTTTGATACTCTGGTGTCTTGAAGTAAATAAAAATGTCGAGGATACGGCTGAAAACGGCGAATTAACGGGCATTTCTTCAGAGCTGCCATGTTCTTCAGAGTTGCGGTATCGCACAAAGACCTCCACTGCGATGTAAATAGTAATGATAATTACTATCATTCCTTTTTGTGCGTGATAAATTACGACTAACCATTCGCATTGTCAATCAATGTAAAGATATTATTGATAAAGCTTACTTATATATCCCCGCCGATATGGGGTCTTAAAATAGAAAGAGAAAATGCCGTTATGTCCTTTTATATCAGTAACTTTCAACATAAAGCATCGCGTTTAATATTGATGAGTCTGGGAATTTTTGGCCTCATTTTCAGCTTGTCTGGTTGTAAACCCGCAGAAGAAACCACCGGTGAGCAAGCTCCATCATCCAGCAGCGAAAACACAACCGCATGGACTCGCACAGTAGAAACGGCGAAAGGCCCGGTAACATTGACACATCAACCAATGCGGATCGTGTCCACAAGTATCACCATCACCGGGACTTTGCTGGCTATAAATGCTCCTGTGATTGCCAGTGGGGCGACGGTGCCTGATACCACAGTCGCTGACCATCAAGGTTTCTTTACACAATGGTCAGATGTTGCACAGGCCAAAAAACTGGTGCCGATGTATCACACCGAACCCAATGCCGAAGCCGTCGCGGGCATGAATCCGGATGTCATTATTATTTCTGCCACCGGCGGGGATTCAGCATTGAAGTTGTATGACCAACTGTCAGCTATCGCACCGACATTAGTAATCAATTATGATGATAAAAGTTGGCAAGAGTTAGCTGTCGTACTGGGGAAAGCGACCGGACATGAAGCCGATGCTCAGCAAGTTATTGAGAAATTCGCCAATCGGCTCAATGAGGTAAAGCAGAACATTACGCTGCCACCGCAACCTGTTTCGGCGTTTGTCTATCAAGCTGCGGGTAGCACGGCCAATTTGTGGACAGAAAATTCGGCGCAGGGGAAATTGTTGCAGGAATTAGGCTTCACACTGGCGGAAATCCCTGATGCAGTGAAGGGCAATACCAGTATGGGGCACCGCAAGGATATCATCCAACTGGGTGGGGAGAAGCTGGCGGAGGGCCTGAATGGCGAGACTATCTTGCTCTTTTCCGGAGACCAGCCGGCAATTGACGCACTGAAAAGTAATAAGTTTTTAGCTCATATTCCCGCAATTGAACACGAACGAGTTTATGCCGCTGGCTATGATACATTCCGGTTGGATTATTATAGTGCGAGTAATTTGTTGGCACGGATTGAGGGGATGTTTAAGACAACACCTTAATAATTGTACTTTTTTACAGTGTCGGCGCTGGTTTCTATTGATAATCGTTTGGTTATCACCTTAATTTTATCGTCTCAACCAAACTGGGGCGATAAGTAAGGGCATCCGCGAAGTGGGCAAGTGATACATGCAAAGTGCGAGATTGCATAAGGGGCCATGCTTATGGCCCCCCTTTGTCGATGAGTTCATCGGCAGCTATGTTAACCCGGCAGTTTAACAACCGCCCGTGTCACTTAATCAACTGAAAGCTGAGCCTATCTAATCCACCATTTCCTCAGCTTTATGACTCTCATTACCCTCATCAGAAACCTCATCGCCCATCGTCGCACGACGCAATGTCCCACCACAGACGGCAATAACACCGCCTACCGCCGCGGCGGCCATGCCGAAGGTCAAGGCACTGAGCGCTGGGGCCATGACTCTCGCCAATACACCTAATCCCAATGCGCCGAATGATTCACCGGCAACAAACTGCACATTCCACAGACTGTTGACCCGCCCTAATAGAGCATCCGGTGTATGGGTTTGCACCAAAGTATATTGCAACAACCCACTGATAGACCCCAAATAGCCGTATAGCAACAAACCGGGCAGCGCCAGATAGAAATTATGCGTTAGTCCTAATGTCCCAATAGCTAAAAAAGCAGCAATTGAACTGTACATCAGCACCATTCCGGGCCGCCGAACCTGATTAACCCAGCCACTGGTAAAAGCGCCAATTGTCGCCCCGAGCGGCACCACGGAATACATCAAACCAATCTGTGACGCCCCCACGTGATAAGTGCTCTCCGCCAAGGCCGGGAACAAAATACGAATAGCCCCAATCATGCTGACTAATGTCCCCAACAGCACCACGGAACCCACGACTTTATGCTGCAATACGAATGAAATCCCCGTCGCTAACGCGCGTAAAGGGTGTTCGTGCTGGCTTATCGTCGGTTTCATTGAGGGCAAACTCAACAGCGGTAGCAATGTTAACATCGTCCCCACCGCAGCAATGCCATAGTTCCAACCGACCCCACCATAGACAATGACCAGGCCGCCAATCGCCGGGGAAATCACTGAACCGAAACGCACGGTTAGCATGCTTAATCCCCCCGCTGCCGCCAGGTTTTCCCGCCCGACCAGCGAGGGCGTGGCCGCCATTAATGCCGTCATACCGAGCGCACCAAAAAAACCGTCCCAAGCCGCTAAGACATACAATACCCACAATGAGGGCGTTGCAGAGAACGCGTTGAAACTTAAGCCAATAAAACCTAAACCACAGGTAAAACGGGCAAATAAGATCAGTTTTCGGCGATCAAGTCTGTCCGCTAATACACCGCCCAACAGTAGGCCGATAAACATCCCTACGCCATCCAAGGTCACAGCCAACCCCACCTGCAAGGTTGATCCGGTCATCATTTGTATCTGTACCGGTACTGCAACAGTGAGCATTCCCAGCCCTAATATCGAAATAAAGCGGGCAAAAAAGACTGCACGAAAGTTAGCATTACTCTTTAACAGGCTGAAATCCAAAAGAATCGGCGATTTTGCCATGATTGTTTAATCCGTTAATGTAGGTTGCAGTTACCTGTCATGGTGACAAAAAGAACATAAATCTTGCTTGGGAGAGAGTTTTGCCGATGCATTCCCATAATAAGTCGTGTTAACATACATCAATTAAATAGTAATGATAATCAAAACGATAACAAAAATCATTTATAAAAATCAGCATTGTTAAAAAAGAGTTACAATGTCAAAAACTGATCCCCAACCCCCATCTTCGCCAAAATGGCTACAGTTGGCCCCCGCTGTCAGTAAAAACAATCCCCACCGCCGTGGGCTTTTGCTATTACTCAGCATTGTTGTATTGATGCTCGTGATGGCTGCTAGCCTGATGTTCGGTGCAAAAGCCATTCCCTTTTCCGTCGTCTGGCACAGTTTGCTGGGGGAATATGGCAATGCTGACAGCATCTTAATATTGGAGTCTCGCCTGCCCCGCACCTTGATTGGTGTGCTCGCCGGGGCTGCGCTGGGGTTATCAGGTGCCGTGATTCAAGCGCTGACCCGCAACCCACTCGCTGATCCCGGGATTCTGGGGGTCAATGCTGGGGCCAGTTTCGCCGTAGTCATCGGGATCACGGTGTTCGGCGTGCATGCTATTCATGGTTATATGCTCTCGGCCTTTATAGGCGCGATGGTCACTACTTTGGTGGTGTACTGGGTGGGAACCCTGGGCGCTGGGCGTGTTAACCCATTGCGACTGACACTCTCTGGCGTGGCTATTGGGGCGGTGTTAATGGGCATTTCTTCGGGCATATCCCTGACACATCCACAGGTTTATGACAGTGTCCGCTTCTGGCAAGCCGGTTCGCTGGATATTCGCAATATGTCGGTGGTGGTGGCGGTAGCGCCAGCCATTCTTCTTGGCTGTGTGATTGCCTTACTGCTGGCACGCCCCCTCAATGCCATGCATATGGGGGAAGATTTAGCCGCCGCAATTGGCGCTCGCATTGCTCAGACCCAATTTTGGGCGGTGGTGACGGTGACCTTATTATGTGGTGCCGCCACCGCCGCTGTTGGCCCTATCGCCTTTGTGGGTTTGATGGTGCCGCATATTGCTCGCTGGATTGTCGGGCCGAATCAATGTTGGATTCTCCCATTCACAATGGTAATGACTCCAATTTTGCTATTGGTTTCAGATATTGTTGGCCGCTTTCTGGTTCCGGGCGAATTGCGCGTTTCCATCGTGACGGCATTTATTGGCGCCCCTTTATTGATCTGGCTGGTACGCCGTAACAAAAGGATGAGCGCATTATGAAGTCTGCCACACCACCGTGGCTATTGGGCCGCCCGGATGGTCCGATAAATCTGCGCATCCAGCCACGTAGCTTGATTGTTGGCGGTTTACTACTGCTGGCCTGTTTATTGGCGGCCATATTGGCATTAATGGTCGGTACGATGCCGTTATCTCCAGGGCAAGTATTTGAAGCTTTATTCGGCCACGCCAATGGTGCGGTGAACATTATTGTTAACCAATGGCGATTACCCCGTGCGGTAATGGCACTGATTTTCGGTGCGGCGCTGGGTATCAGTGGCGCAATATTTCAGTCATTAGTGCGTAACCCACTAGGCAGCCCCGATATCATCGGTTTTAATGCGGGAGCTTATACTGGCGCACTGGTGGCGATTACCGTGTTCAACGGCAACTATTTTGAGATTGCCAGCAGCGCGCTGGGGGGTGGGTTGCTGTCCGCCATCGCGGTGTACCTTTTGGCTTACCGCCAGGGGATTCAGGGCTTTCGGCTGATTATTGTCGGTATTGCCATTGGCGCGATGTTAACGGCATTTAATACTTGGCTGACCATCACGGCATCATTGGAAGCCGCCATGACTGCCGCCGCCTGGGGGGCCGGTTCACTCAATGGCCTGACATGGGCGAAAGGCCTGCCGTCGGTGATGTTTATCATTATCGCCACCGTGATTGCTATGTTACTGAGTCGCCGCATGCCACTGCTGGAAATGGGCGATGATGCGGCGGGAGCCTTAGGGGTTCCGGTCGAAAAAACGCGTTTGGGCCTGATGGCTATCGGCGTCATCTTGATGGCCGCAGTCACCGCCGCCGCTGGGCCGATTTCCTTTATTGCATTGGCCGCCCCCCAGATTGCAAAACGCCTGTCGGGGACATCGTCTGTGACGTTAACCGCCTCTGCGCTAATGGGCGCTTTATTACTGATTGCCGCGGATTTATGCGCCCAGCACCTGTTCTCACCGAATCAATTACCGGTCGGAGTGGTCACAATCAGCATCGGCGGTCTGTATCTTATTTGGCTTTTAATCCGGGAGTCCGGGCGATCATGAGTAATGTTAGCTCCGCTAGCTCAAAAACATCTCGCTTGCAGGCTGAAGCCCTGACATTGGGCTATGACGGCAAGATAATTAGCGAGAACCTGAGTGTTTCCATTCCTGATGGCGAGTTTACGGTTATCGTCGGCCCCAACGCCTGTGGCAAGTCAACACTGCTGCGCGCTTTGAGCCGGTTGTTGAAACCACAAGCAGGTCAGGTAATTTTAGATGGCAAAAACATTGCCAGCCTTGATACCCGACACGTCGCGCGTCATTTGGGCTTATTACCGCAAAGCTCACAAGCACCTGATGGTATCAGTGTGCTGGATTTAGTGGCCCGTGGCCGCTATCCCCATCAGAAATTATTACAGCAATGGACGCAAGCCGACAGACAGGCAGTCAGTAATGCCATGCAAGCCACCGGTGTCAGTGAACTGGCGGACAGGTCAGTGGATGCTCTATCCGGTGGGCAGCGCCAACGCGTATGGATAGCCATGGTACTGGCGCAGCAAACTCCCTTGCTGTTGTTAGATGAGCCAACCACTTATCTGGATATCGCCCATCAGATTGATTTACTTGAGTTATTCAGCAGTCTTAATCAGCAACATAATCATACGTTAGTTGCCGTTTTGCATGACCTTAACCATGCTTGCCGCTACGCCACCCATATTATCGCCATGCGCGATGGGCAGGTCGTGACACAAGGCAAACCGCGCGATGTGATCACCGCCGATCTGGTCGAGCAAGTCTTTGGCATGCCGTGTTTGATTATTGATGATCCGATTTCACATACGCCGTTGGTGATACCGAAAGGGCGATTTTAATTTTTAACAATAGGCCGGATTAGGTTTCGGTTGAGAGCCGTGCAGTGCTCACTTTATCTCTGTGGCCTCAACTGAGCAGGTGGGCCGGCGATATATGCGAAACGCAAGATTACACAAGGGGCCAAGCTTATGGCCCCTTTTCTGTTTGGTTCATCGCAGGCTAAGTTAACTCGGTGTTTTACCATTTACCTTGCGAATATCACCTAACACTACCCTAATGACCCAATCCCACTAAATACCTTCTGTAACATTGGCCCAAGCACTTTTAATGTCTCCGGCGACATCATCGTAATATGTGAACAATCAAGATGATATGTAAGCAGTTGCTTCACATACGGCCGCCAGATCTCTGCTGGATTGTCTCCCGCAGGTAGGGTTTGGGTGGCAACAAACAACGTGGTTTCACCCTCGTAAACCGGTGTTTTAGCTCCTGACAACAAGCCGACAGAATCGTCATAATTTGCCTGAATT
The DNA here is from genome assembly GCF_009831415.1 of Yersinia canariae. NCBI lineage: Bacteria > Pseudomonadati > Pseudomonadota > Gammaproteobacteria > Enterobacterales > Yersiniaceae > Yersinia > Yersinia canariae. The sequence continues at coordinate 3,956,701 of NZ_CP043727.1, forward strand.
TGCGCAAACATCTCCCGCTTCTCTTCCAGCTCATCGCCCGCCGCAGCCATAAACAAAGCCCGCTCACGTTCAACTTCTTCCAGCGCTTCAGCCTCAATCGGCGCATTCCAATCTTGGGTTTCCGGCGGATAGGTATCCAATAGCCCCAGAAAAGCCACTTCCTCGCCCTGCGCCCGCAATTTTACCGCCATTGCCTGCGCCACGGTGCCTCCCAGTGAGTAGCCCATCAGATGATATGGCCCGTGTGGCTGTACCTGACGTAACGTTGCCAAATGGTGGTCACATACGCTGTCCATATCTTGACGGGTCGCAATGGCCCCATGGGGGCGCGGCGACTGAATTCCCAAGACTGGCCAGTGACCCGGTAAATAACGTGGTAACGCACTGAACTGCCAAGAAAAACCTGAAGCGGGATGGATACAAAATAGTGGATTGCCGCTGCCATTGCGCAACGGCAAGACTTCGCTGAAACCCGCTTTGCCCGCATCCTGTTCTAATGACGGCTGACTCAGTGCTGCTGCCAGCGCTGCCGCAGTCGAGGCCACCATCACCTGCCCAACCGCAACCGGCAGTTGCAGCTCACGGCGCAGATCTGCTGCTAAGCGCATCGCCAGCAAAGAGTGGCCGCCTAGCGCGAAGAAATCATCGTCCGCCCCCACCGATTCAACACCCAGTAACTGTGCAAATAATCCAGCAATCACACTTTCCAGACCGGCCAGTGGTTCGCGCCCCCCCTTGCCCACCTGACTAACCGGTGCCGGTAATGCCTTGCGATCCAGCTTACCATTGGCACTCAGCGGGAAAGCACTCAAGCTGATGATAACCACTGGCACCATATGTGCTGGTAAGCGCTCACTAAGCTGGCTACGCAAAGCCTCCATATCAGTATTTTCTGCCCCGCCAACCGGCACGATATAGCCCACTAACTGACGAGTATCAGCCCCGGTCAAGGCCCCTTCCGCCCCTGTTAAAGTGCGAGCATGCACTACGGCTTGCTGAACCTGTGGCAACTCCAATAGCGCTGATTCAATCTCACCCAATTCAATGCGCTGCCCACGAATCTTCAATTGATCGTCACTGCGCCCCAGATACTCAACCGTGCCATCCGGCAGCCAGCGGGCAATATCACCGGTACGATACATCCGCAGCCCACGATCATAGGGATCCGCGACAAAACGGCTGGCCGTGAGACTCGGTCGGGCATGGTAACCCTGCGCCAGTTGCACACCACACAGGTAAAGGTCGCCAGCAATGCCGACCGGCACCTGACGCAACATACTGTCAAGAATACGCAACTGAGTATTCCAGACCGGCTTGCCTATCGGCACACTGCTGCCGGTCACCCGCGCCAAAGCATCGCCATATGCTGGTTGATAAGTGACATCCACCGCCGCTTCAGTCGGGCCATATAAATTGTGTAATGGCGCGGCAAAAATCTGTTGGTATAACTCCGATAACTCGCGTGACAATGCTTCGCCGCTACAAAATACCCGGCGTAAGCTCTGACAAGGTTGGTGCTGCCCATGCATCGCGCTAACAAAAGCAGCCAGCATTGAGGGCACAAAGTGGGCGGTCGTAACCCCATAATCCTCAATCAAACTCCGCAGAGCCTGCGGGTCACGGTGGGCATCCGGCGGGGCCATAACCAATCTTGCGCCGGTTATCATCGGCCAGAAAAACTCCCAGACCGAGACATCAAAACTGCACGGCGTTTTTTGTAATACCACGTCATCACTGCCCAGCGGATATTCATTTTGCATCCATAACAGGCGGTTAACGATTGCTCCGTGCGAAACGACAACACCTTTTGGCCGGCCTGTAGAGCCGGAGGTGTAAATCAGATAAGCCGGGCTCTCGGGCATTATCGAAACAGCTGGCAAGAGTGGCGACGAATCCTGCTCTGGCAGTTGATCCAGCAGCAATAGACGTGCTTGGCCAGTAAAGCGTTCAGCTAAAGAACTGATCGTTATCAGGAGACGTGGATCAGCATCACTTATCATATAAGCCAAACGATCGTCAGGATAACCCGTATCCAACGGCAAATAAGCAGCTCCGGCAGCCAGAATCGCCATCAAAGCCAAGCTGAGATTAACCGAGCGGGGCAGCGCTACTGCAACTCGGTCACCGGGTAGCACACCTTGTTGACGTAAGCAGATAGCCAGCGATTTAACTCGCTCACTAACCTGCTGATAAGTCAGTGTTTCATTAGCATCTAATAAGGCGATTGCCTCAGGAGTGAGCTGTGACTGCTGATTCATCAAATCACATAGCGTTAATACAGGTAGGGCGATGGCGGTATCATTGACAGATGCTAACAGTGTTTTCTCACTGGCGGTCAGCAGATCCAGAGCAGACAACGGCAGCTCCGGTTGCCACACCAAATATTCGAGCAACATCACCAAGCGCTGGGCCAGTCGCTGCGGGTCAGTAACCGCATCACGATATTCCAGTTGCAAATGTAATTTCTCACCCGGCAGGACTAATAAGGTCAGCGGATAATGGGTATAGCCACGATTATTCAGGGCATTGCACCGCAAACCACTGAAAGATTGCTGATGCAATTGACTGTTTTCTGGGTAGTTTTCAACCACCAGCAAGGTATCAAATAATGTATTCGCCCCCGCCAAACGCTGGATCTCACCTAAGCCTAGGCCATCGTGTTCCAACAACTGAATCTGTTGCTGCTGCAAAGCCGCCAGTTGCGCCAATAATGGCAATTGAGGTTGCAGTTTCACCCGCACCGGGATGGTGTTACTGAACAGCCCGACATGCTGTTCGATACCTTCAATTTCACTGAAACGACCAGAAACTGGCGAGCCAAATACCACATCCTCACGGCCGCTGAGTACACTTAACAAGGCAGCCCAAGCGCCTTGCAACAAAGTATTGAGCGTAATACCCTCGCGCCGTTGTAACTCGGTTAACGCCGCTTCCAGCTTGCTGTCTAGTGTAATCACCCACTCGTGTACCGGGCCTGCGGCATTGGCTTCTGGGTACAAAATAGTCGGCGTAACACCACGAATAGCATGTTGCCAGGCTAACCGATCTTGTTGTAGATCGCGTGCTGTCATACGGCGGATCAAATCGCCATAACTGACACTCAGCGGCGGCAGTTCCATGTTGTTGCCATACAAATGCAGCAAATCATGCAACAAGATTGCCGATGACCAGCCATCCCCCACCAGATGGTGCGCGATGATAATCAAAGAATGGCGCTCGGCGCTGTAGCGGACTAACGTGGCAATCAGCAAAGGCTTTAATGTTCCCGCCGTTTCACTCACCAAATCTCGCGCCAGCCCTTCACGCTCCAATTGCTGGGTTTTGGCAACTTGCTGATCCGGCGTCAATTCGCTGAGAGAGTGCTGCTGCCATGGCCAACGGCGTGCGCTACTGTGGATCTTCGGCAGGATCTGCAATGATTCACTGTGCAACTCACTGTCAAAAATAGCCCCCAGTTGCGGGTAGCGGCGCAGCAAGCTTTCCAATGCATCGCGCAAGCGCTCAATATCAAGCTCCCCCTGGAGGTCAAACCGGCTGATAGCATTGTAATTATTGGCTTCTTGCCCTAACTGAGCATGGAATAGCAAACCTTGCTGGAGCGGCAAAACCGGCAGGATATCGGCTATCGGGCCATATTTTTCACTGGCCGCTTGCCAGAGTGCTTCGGGCAAAGTCGCCGCCGTTGGTGCCGAATGGGCTGCCACTGGCGTCTCAATTAATGGCTGTAAAGCCAGTGCCATCTTCGCGGGTGTGCGCAGAGCAAAAATCTCGCGGGGAGCCAGACGGAAACCAGCGCGGCGCAAAGTGCTGCCCAGCGCCATGGCTGAAATACTGTCCCCCCCTAGCTGGAAGAAATCATCTTCGGCCCCAATGTTCTCCAGGCGCAGCAAGTTGGCGATGGCATCACACAGTCGCGTTTCCTGCGGGGTTTGTGGTGCCCGGCTGATGAACTGCTGCTGATGCTGTGGAGCAGGTAGCGCCTGACGATCAATTTTACCGTTTACCGTCAGCGGCATTTCATCCAGCACCACCAAGATAGCTGGCATCATATAATCTGGCAAAGTTACGGCCAATTGTTCCATCAGTCGGGCATTAAGATTTTCCCGACGACGCAGTTGTGCATCTGGCACCGCACAGTAACCAATAAGTCGATGAGTCACACCAGTAGCTTGCGCAATAACTACTGCGCTACTGACTTCGGGCAAAGCCACCAATGCATTTTCGACTTCGCCCAGCTCAACCCGGAAACCTCGCACTTTAATTTGGTGGTCTATGCGCCCCACGAAATCCAACTGTCCCTCTGCCGTCCAGCGCATCAAATCACCGCTGCGATACATCACTTCACCATGGCGGAATGGGTTGGCAACAAAACGCGCCGCGGTTAAATCAGGCCGGTTCAGATAACCCCGCGCCAGCCCTTTTCCGGCGATGTATAACTCCCCCACAACACCGACCGGCACTTTGGCCAGTTGGCTATCGAGCAAATAGACCTCAGTGTTCGCCACCGGGCGGCCAATCACTGGTTGTGCGGCAACCTGAGTGTGAGCGCCAAGAGTATCAATGGTGTATTCCGATGGGCCGTAGAAGTTAACCACGTTCAGTTCAGGATGCTGTTTTAGCCGATCCCACAAATGCGGTGTTGCCGCCTCACCGCCAATCATAATAAAGGCGGGCCGGTGACGCCCTGCCTCCAACAAACCGCTATCTATCATTTGGGTAAAGAATGAGGGGGTAATATCCATGGTGTCGATCGGCGTCTGATCCATCATCTGCACCAATGCATAAGCATCGCGGCGCATATCTTCATCAAAGATAACCATCTCGCAGCCCATCATCATCCAGAACAGCGGCTCCCACGAGGAATCAAAGGAGAATGATGCGGTGTGCCCAGCCCTCATCCGACGGGTATTATGCTGCTTAAATTCCGCCATCGCCGGGCCGTACAGATGTGCGCGATGCGCCACCAGCAAGTTGACTAAGCCGCCGTGAGTGCTCATCACCCCTTTTGGCCGCCCGGTCGAACCGGAGGTATAAATCATGTAAGCCAGATGGTCGCCGTGCATTGGCTGTCGGCGTTCCGTATCAGTAATTAGCTCAACAGGGAAAGCCGCACATTCCCGCTGAAAATGCGGCCCATCGAGACAAACCATTGCCATTTCAGCCGTGACGGCCAGTGGTGATAACACGCTTTCAGTCGATTGATGGGCTAGCAGTAAACGCGGTTTAGCGTCCTCACACATCAAAGTAAGCCGGTCCATCGGATAGTCCAGATCAAGCGGCATATACGCCGCGCCACTGGCTAAAACACCTAAAATAGCAACCAGTGAATCCACGGTTCGCGGAATACCAATCGCGACAACATCATCAGCCCCAATACCTCTGGCTATCAATGCTCGCCCTAGCTGGGCAACTCGGGCAGAAAGCTGGCGATAGCTCAAACTTTGGTCGCCGCAGCTCACGGCAATAGCATCCTGTTGCGCACTCACCTGCTGTTGGAAAATATCCAACACAGAAACAACACCGGCAGGCAGTGTTAATTTTGGGCCATTAGCCCAGTTATCAATACGTTGTAGTTCTTGTTCTGGCGTCAATATGAGACGGCCAACGGTGATTTCGGTTTGGGCCGCCAGTTGCTGTAACAGAAATTGTATCCGTTCGCCGTGCTGATGCAGGTCAGCTTCGTCATAGCGCTCCGCATTCGCTAATATTTCCAGCATTAATTGGCCGTTATCAAAGTAGAGATCAAACTCAATATCATCGACCGGGCCGGAGGCCAAAGTGTGAGTAATGCCGGTTATCTCCCCCAGTTTCAGGGCGAAATCGAACATTTTAAAATTCAACACAGGGCCATACAGCGCGCGTTGAGAGCCGACCATGCCCAAATCACGCCGTAATTGTTCCGCTTCATAGCGCTGATGTTTACGCACTGTTTTCAGTTCATTCGCTACCGCTTGTGCTACATCAAAAATGTGCATTTCATGGCGCAAAGTAACCTGTAATGGCAGCACATTGACGACAGGCCCGGTAGCAGTCAAAGCAGCAGAACCCATGCGGCGCATAAACGGGCACCCGACTGATAAGCGCATTTCTCCACTCATTCGCGCAAAATAAATCAGTAACAGCGCCATCGCCAAATCAGCGGCGGCAAGGCGCTGTTCCGCCCCCTGTTGAGCTAAACGACCGAATAATTCAGGGTCGATATTAATGCACTGGCGCAGTACGCGATTATCTGTTTGCTCTGCGCAAATGGGGGAATTTATAGAAGAAAGGGTTATCGCGGCGGGTAACTCAGCCGTATGTTGTTGCCAAAACTGTTTATCGCGCAGCTCGGTTTCTGACCCCACATACGCCAGATATTCACTCACCACATCACTAAACGGGGTAAAAGGTGATTCCCCGATAGATTTTCCTTGCAATAAAGCTGTGTAAATATCGGCGATACGGCGGGTAATTGCAGTGAAACTGAAGCCATCAAGCAATAAATGATGATAACGCTGATACCAAAACCATAATGGTTTCCCATTTTCATCCGGGACACGAATAACCCAGTGCCGAAACAGCGGATTTCCATCTTCTAACCGTAACTCGGCATCAGTGTCATCCTGCATCAAGGTCAGCGCGACTTGTCGCCCATCGGCGTGAGCACTGAGATCCAACCATGTCAGCTCGGGCATATTCGCCGCGTTGCGCTGTAGAGGAATGCGTTGCATCGGGCCATCGTTGCCGTCAAAAAAGTGAGCATGGAGGGTATCGGCTTCAGCTAACCCTTGGCTAACAGCACGGCTAAATAACACCTGATCCAGCGGCCCCGCCAGTTCAATATAATGGGCCACAGTAAATATGTTTTTTTGATGACTTAGCTGATCGGCAAACCATATACCGGGCTGCGCCGCAACCAGGGGTAATTCGACAGCAGCAGAAAGGGGGATTGAATCCTCTGACACGATGGGTATTCCTTTTTTGGCAACACAGGGTTTATTGCGGCAAATATGGCCACAATAATCTGATAATTCCTTTAGCCCGCGACCCGCGTTAGCGCAGGCCAGCCTCGGCGCGAATCAAACTGGCCGGGCGCATGTCGGTCCAATTAACCTCAAGATATTTCACACAGTCCGCTCGGCTCTGAGGGCCATGAACAACCGCCCATCCTGCGGGGATCGCCGTGATTTGGGGCCATAAACTGTATTGCTGCTGCTCATTGATCAGCACAAAAAAGGGCAGTTCTTCATTATCAAACGGGTTTGTTGGTGTTTCATTGTTCATGGCGTAAATATCCTTATTTTGAATCCGAGGAACCTAATAAACAGCGCAATCCATCAATCAAACCACCACGCCAGCACAAGGCGTCATGGCCTCCTGAATAAATTCGATAATGCAGCCGATGCCCGGCCTGCCGCAGTGCCTCACTCATGGCTTCATTGACTTGATAAATCACATCTTCACGACGGCCGGCTTCCATAAAGATATCCAATGAATGGTCAGCCCCCAGACCTTGATAAACCTGCTCCGTCAGCCAGCCCTGCCGCTCGGCAGTCCCTGCGGTTAATGCCTTGAAATTGTCGACATCTGGCCACCAGAAAGACCCTGATTGGCTCAGTACACAACCAAAGCGCTGCGGCCAATGTAATCCAGCATATAACGAGGCCAATCCGCCAAAACTTTGCCCGGCGACCACGGTACGAGAGGCTTTGTCAGTGAAAGGTTGCAGCAAGGCTACCTGTGGCAGTAACTCCGTTTGTAGCGCCTGCCAAAAATCCTGGTTACAGGGCAGTTCCACTGAGCGATGAGCCTGGTCAATGATGTCAATCAACACATACACACCGGCTGGCAAATGCCCAGCATTCGTTTCGCTATCCAACACACCGAAGATCGATTGTCCATGTACCCAATACTGACCATCGAGCAAGATAGCCAATGGCCGCTCGGCTTTCTCTTCCGCACCGAGTGTGTGGTAAATCCACACATTGCGGCTGTTATCTAATAACTCGCTATTCCAGGTCATCCGTTGCAAGCGCTTCGGATCCATCGGCAGTGTTTGGCCCGCATCAATGGGCTGCCACGCCTTCTGTGGCAAGGCATCGGCTAAATGCACCGCCGAAAGTGGTTTTCCACGATAGCTGTAGTGAGGTGCGGTGTGATTGAGGGGATCGTTTTCAGCCAGATCCATCAATGAGATCCACCAATTGCGCTGTGCCTGGCGGCGTTCTTGTGGTGTACCTTCAGGTAAATTCAGGCAGTGTTCTTCAACAACAGGGATAAAGCTGTAGCTCCCCCGGAAGTCAGATTCCACTTCGACCTGCCAATACCAAACATGACTCTGACCCAAGCGCTGTAGAGTTTCAGGATTAACACTGTGGTGGTCAGTCACGCCGTTAACATCAATGTAGACGCGGCTATAAACAGGGGCCTTCGCCGTGGCGGAGGGTTCTCGCCAGAGAAACGTTAACTTTACCTTGCCAGCGGCGGCCGGTTCCGTCAGCGGTGTCCCCCATTGGGCTATCTGCTGCCACCATTTCTCACTGCCAGCCAAAGGATCCGCTAACAAACTCTGGCTATCAGGATGTTCATTTGTCGTGTTCACACACAATCCTTTTGATTTCATTGCTCAAGTCTCTTTTCACCACTCATCAAGCCAATGTATGTCTGGACGTGGCTAAGTTAAATATATTCACCACCTCCATATGAATGCAAATAATATTGAGAACTATTATTATTTGCAATAACATAGTGCGCGTTCTCTCTAGAGTGTCACCCTATTCCCGCAATATTAGTCTGGGTACCTCGTGGTGTCGCACGAATGATTGAATGGGCAGAAATCTTTCTTATAGCTATACCGGGCAATGAATAAACCCAATAAATTTCAAAAGGTAAGAAGGCGGCAAAGAAGATAATACCGATAAGCTTATCCACTTTAAGGTCAATGACCAGTAAGTGATGCGGGTTATTGAGTGCAGCCAACAGACCTGTAATTTGAAAGATGGAGGGTATAGATCCGGATGGACTCCAGCATTTTTATTATTGTGTTTCTAGGTAGGGATAAATCATGTTTGATATTTCTGGCGAGAAAATGCCAAGGAAATTACCATTTCAGGCAAGCTACACATCAAAGACCTTATTATTAACCTCCGCATTAATATTCATACCGACACTACAAGCATCCGCTGCGACCACAACAAAAGAAGCAGCGGCCGCGAAAGAAGATAAATTAGTGGTCGTTGCCAAAGCAGGCAGCGGGCAACAAGATGATGGCTTCGTCGCCAAAAATAGCTCAACTGGCACTAAAACTGATACCCCGCTGATCCGCACTCCACAATCTATTTCCGTGATTACCAGCCAGCAAATGCAGGATCAAGGCGCGACATCCGTCGCACAAGCATTGCGTTATACCGCTGGCGTCGTACCCGAATATCGCGGTGGTTCTAACATGAATGACGAAGTTATCATTCGTGGTTTCGGCTATGCACCGCGTTTTCTGGATGGTTTGAGTTATAACTCTCTGGGCGGCGCACGCCGTGGCGGCCAGATTGACCCGTGGTTACTCGAACGTGTTGAAGTTGTCCGTGGCCCGGCCTCTGTCCTGTATGGTCAAGTTAACCCCGGTGGCCTGATCAATATGGTCAGCAAGCGCCCGACGGCTGAAAGTATTCATAAAGTACAGATTGGTGCCGGTAATAATAGCCTTGCAGAAGCCGCCTTTGATTTTGGTGGAATATTAGATGATGAGGGCAAAGTTCTCTATCGCCTAAATGGGATTGGCAGAACACAAGATGATGCCGTGAATACCTACAAGCAGGAGCGCTTTGCAATCGCCCCGGCGTTAACATTCATCCCCAACGAAGACACCACTTTTACCTTACTGACCAGTTATCAGAAAGAACCCAAGGCCGGCTCACGTAATTTCTTGCCCGCAACCGGCACAGTATTTGGCACCGCTTACGGCAAGATACCTTACGATTTTAACGTCAGTGACCCCTCGTTTGAACACTCGGAGCGCGAGCAAACCTCTGTCGGTTATGCGCTTGAGCATTACATCAATGATACCTTTAAATTCCGCCAGAACTTGCGTTACAGCTATAACAAACAGGACTATAAGTATCTGGTATTTATGGACTTACTGGCAGATAGTCGCACAATGACCCGCCGTCCGCAAATTGAGCGCCAGACAACAGCCGAGTTTGCAGTCGATAACCAATTGCAAGCCGATTTCTGGACAGGCCAGTTAAACCACACCGTGCTGACCGGAATAGATTACAAACGTACCCGTATTGATAGCCAATTCTTTATGGGCAAAGTGCTACCAGCCTACAATCTGGACTGGGTATCACCGGTTTATGGCCTGAATATTAAAGACAGCGATTTGTCACTTAATAGCAGTGATTTGACCAAACTCGATCAAGTTGGCGTCTATTTACAAGACCAAATTGAACTGGATAAGTGGAATTTCCTGTTGTCCGGGCGTTATGACTGGTCGCAGCTAAAAACCATGAACCGTAAAACGGTCACTCAAGACCAACAAGATGACCATGCCTTTACCGGCCGTGGTGGCGTGTTGTATGCCTTTGATTCCGGGATCTCGCCGTATATCAGTTACAGCACCTCATTCGAGCCGAGCACAGCCAAAGGCGCTCCGGGCACTGGGGCGCTAGACCCTGTAACGGCACGTCAGGTCGAGCTTGGTGTTAAATACCAACCACCGGGAAGCAGCACTCTTCTGACCACCGCATTGTATGATTTACGCCAGAAAAACATCAGCCAATATGACCAAGTGCTGGCCTATAATGTGCCGATTGGTGAAGTGCAATCTCAGGGGATAGAAACCCAGTTAAACAGTGAGATTAACGATAATATCAACCTGATCGCCGCTTATACCTACACTAAAGGGAAAGTGCGTGAAACCAAGACCGCCGCCGAATTAGGTAAAATGCCTGCTCGTACCCCGAGTCATTCTGCTTCACTGTGGGGAATGTATAGCTTTGATAAAGGTGTGGTAGATGGCTTATCTACCGGCGTCGGTGTGCGGTATATCGGCACCAGTTGGGGTGATGCGAAAAACAGCTTTAAAGTTCCAGCGGTAACATTATATGACTGGATGATGCGTTATGAACTGGGGCAGGCGCTGCCCGCCATGAAAGGCACCAGTTTGCAGGTCAATGTTAATAACGTATTCAATAAAGAATATGTCGCCAGTTGTGCGCAAATGGCGGCTTGTTTCTATGGCAGTGGCCGTGTCGCCACAGCAACCGTCAGTTATTCCTGGTAAATAGTCGTTTTCAAACGCGCCAGTTAACTCTCACTGGTGCGGTTTTTTATCTTAATGAGATAAGAATTGCTTAAAGAAAAGTAAATTTTCACCCCGATTTGTGCCCTTTCTGTTGTGACCTTAACAATAAATCTAATAAATTCAGCCAACTAACCTTTCGGCAACCTTTCATTCTATTTAGCGTAACCGGACAAAACCATTCTAAAAACAGTGCGATAATCCTATACTCGCTGTTAATAATCTTTAATCTCACCGTTTATTCAAGGTAATCATGCCAGCATTAATGGGAAGCAAACAGCTTATGCACCGGATGCGCGCCAGTAAAAAGCGCATGTGCGGTCTGCTGTTGGTTGCCTGCTGGTTTTTCCTGAATACACAACTGGCGATTGCGGGTCATCAGTGTGATATCGCCCCCGCCGCCGCGCCGGTTTTTAGCCAGCATCAAGGGCATTTGCAGTCAGATTCGATGCAACAAATGTTGCCGACAATGCAAATGTCCCATGGCCAGTCGCAAGACTCCCTGTGTGAAAAACACTGTATTCCAGATTCAGTTCAGTCTGATAGCGGGATGCTGGTGTTGGCAGCCTTGCCGACTCACACTGAATTAGTGTTGGCGGATGTACAACATGCGCCCAGAGTTCATCGCCTCGACTGGCATATGCCACCTATTGTCGGGCCACCCACCGAAATCGCATTTTGCCGATTTAGAGAATAGATCCAGACAGATTTAACCACATTATTCACGCGGTCTTCGCGTGCTGTGCTTATTTTATGTTTTGGAGCTATTCCTATGAGTACCTTATTTAACGCCATCGCCACCTCTTCCAGCGCCTTACTTTGTGCTGTCGTTTTATTCTCGGCCCCGCTGTTGGCCGCCACCCCGCCAATGACAGAAAACATGCCGATGTCCCATGACCATGGGGCAATGATGGCTGAAACCGCAGCGACGCAAACTGATGTCTATCACTCTCGCGGGCAAATAAAAGCCTGGAATGCCAACAGTGTCTCCATCGCCCACAGCGCGATTCCAGCCCTGAACTGGCCGCCAATGACCATGACATTCAGTCTGCCGGATAACATCGTGCCAGCCCCACTTCCCATTGGCGCGCAAGTGACATTCAGCTTCAGCCAGACTGAACAGGGCTATCAGCTCACCGCCATTTCAGCGCAACAGCCGTAAGGCGGGAGCCATCATGAGCCACTTAGTAAATCACCGACAATCGGTGCGGCCCTCGGCTGCACTGCGCTTAGGGTTGACCCACCTGCTGATGGCGGCTGCGTTCAGTCTGCCAACCATCAGCTATGCAGCGGACATAACGCTGGAACAAGCGCTGGTTTCCGCTGAGCGCTATTCCGCCGAGCTGTCCGCTAATCAGCATCAAGTTAATGCACTAGAAAACATGGCCAGTTCTGCTACCCAACTGCCTGATCCTAAATTGAAATTTGGTATTGAAAACCTGCCTGTCGGGGGCAACAATGCTCGCCGCTTTACCCGCGAGGGCATGACCATGCAGCGGATCGGCATCATGCAGGATTATGTCAGCAGTGATAAACGGCAAAGAAAGGCCGACACCCTCAGTGCCGAAGCCCGTAAAACCGCGGCGGGTAGCGAAACCATCCGCACCCGGTTACAAAAAGAAACCGCACAAGCCTGGCTGGATTTGGCGCTCACCGAGCAAGCGGTGAGTGATGCCAAAGTCTTGGTGCAAGAAAGCGAAAAACAGGTGTCACTGCAACGAGCCGGAGTTGCCAGCGGTGGCGCGTTACCCAGCAGTGTGTTAGATGCGCGCCTGACACTAGCGGCGATGCAAGATAGGTTAACCACCGCACAACGTGATGTCGCTTTGGCGCAAACCCAGCTAACACAATTGACCGGCATCGACGTTCAACATGTCAATGGACCGCTGCCAAAATTTGCCCACCTGCCCGCTGATATCAAGGTACTGCGAGATGCTATCAACCAGCATCCCGAAATTTTACTCGCCAGTCGTGAGGCTGAAGTCGCCAAAGCGCGCTCTGCGCAATCTGCTATTGCTGCCACTCCCGATGTGGGTATTGAAGTTTATTATGCCAAACGCGCGCAAGAGTATGAGGACATGGCCGGTGTCATGGTCACAGTCGATCTGCCGCTGTTCCGCTCGCAACGTCAGGACAAAGATTATGCTGCCGACGTCTCGCGCTCCATGGAAGCCAATGATCAGCTCACATTACTGACCCGTGACCATCGGGCGCAGCTCGATACGCTGCTGGCGCAATATCAGGCCACACAACAGTTATGGCAGCGGCAGGCCAATGACGTTTTACCGCTGCAAAAACAACGTGTTGATTTGATGATGGCGCAGTATCAAGCCAATAAAAGTGATTTGAGCAGTGTACTGGAAGCCCGGCGTGCTCTGCTCGATAGCCAGCTTAATACCAGCAATGCCGCCAGAGAATTAGCCCGAACTTGGGCTGCTATCCGTTATCTGACCCCGCAGGAGAGCATGCGATGAAAAAGCTATTTAGCCTGACTTTGGTGGCCGTCGCCGTTATCAGTGGTCTTGGTGGTTATCTGCTCGGCAAACCGGCATCACATTCAACTGACACTCTCGCCGCAAACTCTGCCGCTACAGTAGAAAACAGCCGTAAAGTGCTCTATTGGTATGATCCGATGTCCCCCGGCCAGCGCTTCGATAAACCTGGAAAATCACCGTTTATGGATATGGAACTGGTGCCACGCTATGCCGGTGAAACCGTAGAAGACGAAGGGGTGACTATCAGTGCCCGTCAACAGCAAAATCTGGGGGTTCGCACCGCCCCTGCAGAAATGCGAATACTCGATTATCGCCTTACCGGCTACGGTACTGTGGCGACAGATGAGCGCAGTGTACAAGTGATTGCGGCTCGGGCGAATGGCATCATCGAGCAATTATATGTACGAGCTAATCAGCAACCCGTCACAAAAAATCAGCCATTGGCGCAGTTATGGGTGCCTGATTGGAGTGCCGCCCAGCAAGAATATCTGGCTATTCGCACATTGGGTGACAGTGCATTAACCGTAGCGGCCCGCCAACGGCTACAACTGCAATTCATGCCGGAAGAGGTTATCCGCAGCGTAGAAAAAAGCGGGCAGCCGCAAACTCGGGTAACTCTGCGCTCCCCGGCCAGTGGCTATGTCAATAAACTGGATATCCGCGCCGGTTCGCAAGTCAGTGCGACCCAATCCCTGTTCGAGTTAGCCAGCCTCGATCCGGTGTGGATCGTGGTGGATTACCCACAGTCACAAGCCAGTTTAGTCACTATCGGCAATGAAATTGCGGCTACCACTGCCAGTTGGCCGGGTGAAACTTTCCACGGCAAAGTCAGCGAGTTGTTGCCCAATATGGATCTCGCGACTCGTACATTAAAAGCACGTATCACCGTGGAAAACCCACAGCAAAAACTAAAACCGGGTATGTACTTGAATGTGCAATCGACACAAACAGCAACCCGTGAGCCAGTTCTGGTCATTCCGCAGGAGGCCTTATTAATGTCGGGCAGCCGCAACACCGTATTGCTGGCCGAAGGTGATGGTCACTTTAAGCCAGTGGAAGTCAGTGCCGGACAGGCTCAGGACGGTTGGGTAGAAATCAAATCCGGGTTGAACAATGGCCAGCGGGTGGTGACCTCCGGGCAATTCCTGATTGATTCGGAGGCCAGTTTGCAAAGTGCCTTGCCGCAGATGGATGACATCCCGGAAACCTCAGAGCCGACGGCGGATAATACTGCACAAGCACCGGCCGATATCTACTCGGTGCGCGGGGAAGTCAACGCGATTAATGACGCAACCATCACCTTGTCACATGGCCCTATTGCCGCCTTGAAATGGGGGCCGATGACCATGGATTTCCTGCTGCCACCGGGCAAGTTATCCCCTGAGATCCATGTCGGGAGTCAGGTTAACTTCACCTTTACGTTGAATGAACAAGGCGCACAGATCCGCCAGATCCTGCCGGTAAAAACCAATAACACCACGGATATCCATGGGAGCCACTTATGATTGCCGCCATTATCCGCTGGTCGCTACGTAACCGGCTGTTAGTACTGCTGGGCGCAGTGATGATGGCCGCCTGGGGGATTTGGTCCCTGCAACAAACCCCACTGGATGCACTACCTGACTTGTCAGACACGCAAGTGATCATTCGCGTCAGTTATCCTGGCAAAGCGCCACAAGTGGTTGAAGATCAAGTGACTTATCCGCTGACGACCACCATGTTATCAGTGCCTGGGGCCAAAACTGTGCGCGGCTTTTCCATGTTTGGCGACGCCTATGTGTATGTATTGTTTGATGATGGAACCGACCCTTACTGGGCGCGCTCACGGGTATTGGAGTATCTCAGCCAAGTGCAATCCACCCTACCCGCCGAGGCCAAAGCGGCCTTGGGCCCGGATGCTACCGGTGTTGGCTGGATCTATGAATATGCTTTAATCGATAGAAGCGGCAAACACAGTTTGGCTGATTTACGCGCATTGCAAGATTGGACACTGAAGTTTGAGCTGAAAACTGTGCCCAACGTGTCAGAAGTCGCCAGTGTCGGCGGCATGGTGCGCCAGTATCAGGTGGTTCTTGACCCAGAAAGGATGCGGGCGCTGAATCTTTCACATCAGCAAATTGCCAGCGCCATTACTGACAGCAATCAGGAAGGCGGAGGCTCAGTGCTGGAAATGGGGGCCGCCGAATATATGGTGCGGGCCAGCGGCTACCTGAAAACACCAGATGATTTCAGGAATATTGTGATTACCGCCCGTGATGGTATTCCCATTTTACTGTCCGATGTCGCCACCGTGCGCATGGGGCCAGAAATGCGGCGCGGCGTGGCGGAATTAAATGGCGAAGGGGAAGTGGCTGGCGGCATCATCGTGATGCGTTATGGCAAAAATGCGCTGGAAACCATCAATGGCGTGAAAGAAAAACTACAACAGATTCAGCGCAGCTTGCCCGCAGGGGTAGAAATTGTGCCAGTTTATGACCGCTCGCACCTGATTACTCAGGCCATCGACAGCTTGTCATTTAAGCTGCTGGAGGAGTTTTTAGTTGTCGCGGTTATCTGCTCCCTATTTCTGTTCCACTTCCGCTCGGCGCTGGTAGCCATTATCACTTTGCCACTGGGGATCCTCGGTGCTTTTATTGTCATGCATTATCAGGGGGTTAATGCCAATATTATGTCGCTGGGCGGTATTGCTATTGCCATTGGTGCCATGGTGGATGCGGCCATCGTGATGATCGAGAACATGCATAAAGTATTGGAACAATGGCGGCGGGATCACCCCGGCCAAACGCCCGTTAGCCAAGATTACTGGCGTATTTCTGAACAGGCGGCAATTGAAGTCGGCCCTGCGCTCTTTTGCAGTTTATTGATTATTACGTTGTCATTTATTCCGGTCTTTACCTTACAAGCACAAGAGGGGCGAATGTTTTCGCCGCTGGCCTTTACCAAAACCTATGCCATGGCGGTTTCTGCCGGCTTAGCAATCACCTTGGTACCGGTGTTAATGGGCTATTTTATTCGTGGAAAAATTCCTGACGAAAATGCCAATCCAATTAACCGTTGGCTCATTGCTTTGTATCAACCGGTGTTAACCGCCGTGCTGGCGCGGCCAAAAACCACACTGGCTATTGCCGGCATGTTATTGCTGATCACATTATATCCGCTGAGCCGCTTAGGCAGCGAGTTTATGCCCGCCCTGGATGAAGGCGATTTGCTGTATATGCCCTCGACGCTACCGGGGATTTCCGTGCGTGAAGCCAGCCATTTACTGCAACAAACTGATCGCCTGATCAAAACGGTGCCGGAAGTGGATACCGTCTTTGGTAAAGCCGGACGCGCGGAAACAGCAACGGATCCCGCACCGCTCACCATGATCGAAACCACCATTCGTTTTAAACCCAAAGATCAATGGCGGCCCGGCATGACCATGGACAAATTGATTGAGGAACTCGATGCCACTGTTAACGTCCCCGGAATTGCCAATCTGTGGGTGCCGCCAATCCGCAATCGGCTGGACATGTTGTCTACCGGGATAAAAAGCCCTGTCGGAATCAAAGTAAACGGCAAAAATGTGCAGCAGATCGAGCAAGTGGCACAGCAAATTGAGCAAGTGGTACGCAAAGTACCGGGTGTCACTTCGGCTTTGTCCGAACGGCTGGCGGGTGGCCGCTATGTCGATATTGATATCGACCGCAAGCGCGCCGCTCGCTATGGCGTTTCGGTCAAAGAGCTGCAATCACTGGTAGAAACCGTGATCGGCGGGCAAAATATTGGCGAAACCATTGAAGGGCGCGAGCGCTACCCAATCAATCTGCGTTATCCCCGGGAAATCCGTGATTCGCTGCAAAAATTACGTGATTTGCCGGTCATCACCGCCAGCGGTGGGCAAGTGGCATTATCCGAACTGGCAGATATCAAAGTGGCCGAAGGCCCGCCCATGCTGAAAAGTGAAAATGCGCGCTTATCCGACTGGGTTTATGTCGATCTGCGCGGGCGAGATTTGAAATCAGCGGTCACTGATATGCAACAGGCCGTCGCCCAACAAGTGAAACTGCCGGAGGGCGTCTCTCTCAGTTGGTCTGGGCAGTTTGAATATCTGGAGCGGGCGACCGCGAAACTGAAAATTGTTCTGCCAGTCACTCTCACTATTATTTTCGTGCTGCTGTATGTGACGTTCAGTAGTGTCCGTGATGCCGCCTTGATTATGGCGACACTGCCTTTCGCGCTAATTGGCGGGGTCTGGTTGCTCTATGGTTTGGGCTATAACTTTTCCGTTGCTGCTGCTGTTGGCTTTATCGCACTGGCAGGAGTTGCGGCAGAATTCGGCGTGATCATGGTGCTGTATCTGAATCAAGCGCTGAAAAAACATCAGCAACCCGGTATTACTATGACAGCCAGTGAGATGAGTGCCGCCATTCATGAAGGGGCCGTGCTGCGGGTTCGACCAAAAGCCATGACAGTAGCGACAATTATGGCTGGGCTACTGCCCATTATGTGGGGAGGCGGTACCGGTTCAGAAGTTATGCAACGTATTGCCGCCCCGATGATCGGCGGGATGGTGAGCGCACCATTGCTTTCGATGCTAGTTATTCCGGCGGTGTATATGTTGCTGCATAAAAAAGACAGCAAACAGGAGTAAAATCTTAGTCAGCATCACCAAAGCCCTGGGTTTAACTTTGCAGAACTCAGGGCTTTCTTATTGATACCTCATAACTCCTCAACCCACGGCTCATTGGCAATTGGGAAAACAGATCCATGGTCATAACGGCCTCACTTTACCTCCAGCTATGAGGTAACTAAGACCAATATAGTTTACTCATCTCCCCGAATTAACTTATTGCTATTTCACCCTCTATCTACTTTTCACCATTTTATAAGGAGGGGGAAATATTATATTTAATATATTAAAGTTAAAAAACATTAATGTTCATCAAAAACATAGAAGAATGGTACAAAAACCATAATTAAATGACAAAGACAAAATAATAAACAAATAAGAAATGATGATAAATAATAATAGCAAATAGCATGTTCAGGCTAAATACCTGCTTGTTAAGTTCAATTGCATCATGCGAGAATACGCCGCGTAGTTATTTAAAGAAATTTATGAAGAAATAAACATAGGAAAATAGCGCATTTATAATTCTTACAGCGGCCATTACATGGCATTACTACACTTGCAATACACACAACATCAAAGAAAAATACTTACTCGAGTAAATCTGATTTGCCCAAGATAAGATAAAACCTTAAAGCACTCAAAAATATATACACACCTTATACAGGATAGGTAGCCGCCAATATGGAGACAAATGAGATTGTGTTTAAATTAGAAGGAACGGTGCTATTTTCTCCCACACAACGTTGTTTAAATGGCCCTGATGGCTCAGTGGTAATATTGACTGAAAACAACCTGAGATTCTTACAGTTATTGCTTAATGGAGTAACTGAAAAAGAGCAAATTATCAATCAAGTATGGAAAGAGCAACGCGGAGCTGTCAGTGAAAGCAGTTATTATGGGCAACTCTATATGCTGCGTAAGGCATTTATTCAGGTTGGGCTGAAAGAATCTCTTATTCATACTATTCCTCGCAAAGGAGTCCGTTATACTGGCTCAGTAAGCCAAATAGCAGTATGCGAAGATCCCCAAGAAGAGAAAAATAATGATGATAATGAGCAGATAACAGCGCTCCCTGATACCTCCCAGACAACCACACTCTCATTGCCGGTCAACAGTATCACTCCACGAGTTCTTCCAATACCGAGTCAACAAAGCTTTCTGCAAAGCAATGGGTGGAGAAAGTTAATTTCTTTGCTCGCTTTTTTCTCTTTCTGTTGGCTCTCATTTCTCTCAGTCTTAGTCATTATTATCTTATTCGGTGGGGAGGGACTAAACCCTTAACATTCCCACTAAAATGAATGTAATTTAAAAAGGTTAAATGATGGCAACAAAAAGGATTTCCCATCCGATACAACGTTTAATAGCTACCACTACGAACGAGGCGAATATAAAAAATATCAATTCGGATGGTAGCGATATACCGACTAAATACTTAATTTGAAATATCGGGAAGAATCCCAACACTTTTGAAAAGGAAAATAAATTATGATGAACTTAATCACTAAAGCTTACGTAACAGCACAAGTTAATGCACAAACGTTTATGAAAGATAATCGCGGTACGGTTATCGAATACGTTATGATTATTGCTGTAGCAGCCACCTTACTGGCCTTAGTGAAAACGCCATTGAAAGACATAGTAGAAACAACCATGACAAACATACAAGCAATGGTTAAATAAATATAAACTTCCCTCATCTGCATGGTAGCTTAATGCTGCCATGCTCAATCTTATATATAAGGGTGATGTATTGGATATCCTGTACGCATTGTTAAACACATTGTTAGTATTACAACTGCTATACGTTTGCTACAGTGATATCCGTTATCGAACTATCAGCAATAAGTTCATTATTACTATCGCGCTCAATACCGTGACATTGGGTTTTACAACAAATCACGGAATTAACATGATTATTCCTCTCAGTGCATTACTGATTGGTTATAGTATATTTTATTTCAACCTTATTGGTGGAGGTGATGTCAAATTAATCACCGTACTGTTATTTTCACTGACGACCTCACAGTCACTGGATTTTATTCTCTATACTGCAATGATGGGGGGCGTAGTGATGATAATAGGTATAATGATTAATCGGAAAGATATTCAACAGCGAGGCGTTCCTTATGCTGTTGCAATTTCCGCTGGATTTTTCTTGTCACTTATCATCTAAAATAGCAAGTTTATCATTTATAAAAAAAGATAAAGGATATTATCATGAACCGTAAGTTTATTTTATTTCTTTCGTTTTTAATTGTCGCCGTTGGCATCACGGGAATTTTAGTTAACATTGATAATGATAGTAATGAAAAAGCATCCTATGATTTGCTCGAATTGAACAACGAGAAAGAAATAAATATAGCACTAGCACAGTCAACCCGTAACCTTCCTTCAGGAACAATATTAAGAGGGAATGATTACGCCATAAAGAAACTCTTGGTTAAAGAATCAAGTGAATTGGTAAAAAGCAACATATCAAGCAGTACTAATATTAATAACTATTTATTGAAAGAAAATGTTCTCGCCAACTCCTATCTTACAAAAGATATGTTAGTTTCGCCTGCTAGTGATAATTTCAATCATCTTATCTTAAAGAAAGGTGATGTTATCTACAAATTTAATTTAAAAAAGCAAGATGAGTATCTGCTCGATTCATTAAATGTTGGTGGTAGGGTTTCCTTTCAATTGATAACTCTTGAAGCAGACAATAGAAAGGGAATGGAGAATGGCACGACGATCAATAAAAAAGGCATAAACAACAGACAAAAACAGAATTACTCACTCTATAAAATCATCCAAAATATGGAAATAGTAAGAATAAAAAAATACTCAGAAAGCGAATTATTAGAAGTAAATGGTAAAAATAAAAAGACTGAAGAGGCGCTAACGGGTTATATAGAAGTTATCATCAATATGCGGGATCTTGATTTAATCTACTTGGCAGAAGCATCAGGTGACATCATCCTAACTCCCACCATCGGCGGTGAAGATAATAAATCAAAACATCTACATGACACATTACCTGAGTTACGGACAATAAGAGAGTTAAGAGGATGAGAACAGCTAAATTAAGATATTTAAATCAAAACATACTGTTTCTCCTATGTGTGATTATAACATGCCAAATAGCAGTAAACAGAGCAAATGCCAAACCCACTTACTTATCTACTGGTGAATCCTCTATTATTAAAACACAAGAGGAAATAGATACAGTTTTTGTTTCTGTGGCAGCTATTGCTGACTATGAACTAGTAGGAAAAAATAGCATTATTGTGTATGCAAAACAGGAAGGAACAGCAGAGTTTATTCTGTTCAATCAGAACCATCAACCCATAAATAAACTAGTAGTATTAGTCAATAATACTATTACCTCGGCACATAAAAGGATACAGCTTGAATACCCTGAAAGCGACATAGAGATTAATAAGGTAGGAGATAGCTATATTCTGACAGGAACAGTAGAGACCGAAGAGGCAAAAGATACTATTGTCAGTATCATTGGCGAAGCTACCGGAAGTAAAAAAACAATAGATATTCACAACAAAAAAGAAATCGATGGTAATAATCAGTATTTTAATACCTCAGAGTACTCGGGGATAATAAATAGAATAAAGCTACCAGGTTCAAACCAAGTAAATGTAAAACTCACTATTGCCGAAGTAACAAAAGACTTTAGCGAAAATATTGGTGTAGACTGGAGCACTATAGGGAATATTTCAGGTTCATTTCAATTTTTAAAATTAGATGGTTTGAGAAAATTTAATGCAAATGATATTAGCGCATTAGTCCATGCTATTAATGATAATTCTATCGCTCGGGTTTTAGCTGAACCTAACCTCTCCGTATTATCTGGGGAGAGTGCTACATTTTTAGTTGGCGGGGAAATACCCATTGTTAATACCGCACAAAATAGCACAGTAATTACTTATAAAGAATTTGGCATAAAACTAAACATCGGAGCCAAAGTCAATGAGAAAAAACGGATCCGAATTAAGCTGGATGAAGAAGTGAGCAGTATAGATAAAGTATTTAGTATCGATGGAGGAAATTCGTATCCTTCATTCAGGACACGAAAAGCGGCAACAACCTTAGAACTAGGTGATGGTGAAAGCTTTATTCTTGGCGGGCTTATCAGTAGCTCAGAAAGAGAATCACTGAAAAAAATTCCATTGATTGGTGATATCCCTATATTAGGCGCTTTCTTTCGCAATGCAGAGACACGGAAAAAACAAACTGAATTAGTGGTCGTCGCAACCGTGAATTTAGTGAGACCCATTTCAGAGAAAGAAGTAGAGCTACCCAATTTCATGCATACCTCAGCACTTGAGCGTTTTTTTAATTTTACTCATATCATAGAAATAAAAAGAGAGAAGATGGCTAAAGAATTCCTACGCAAAGGAGGATTTATCAAATGAAATTATTAATAATAGGCAGCATTGTATTATTTTTAAACTTAGCTCATGCAGGACCAACAATTATCCCTATGGATAATGGCCGTGCATCAGTATTAGTAGGGGAGAACGAAAAAATGACAAAAAACATCAACTTATGCGAAGATAACAGATTGAAAACGCGATACAAACCTTGTAAATATAACGTTAATGATTATCGCATCACTAAAAATAGTGAAGTGGGTTGTGCATATAAGACCAATAGAAAAAACTCTAGCACTAATGGTGAGTTATGCAATTAATTCTCAATAAGGAACTCATCAATAGAAAAGACAGTAAAATAAAAAAAAATATTGTGATTATGTCTACACGAAAATGGGTAATAGAGGAGATATCAGAAAAAATACGTCTGGCTGATATGAACGATATTAAAGAAATGGATAAAGATATTTTTAATATTTCGGATATAAATATCCCAGAACAAACTGTCGGGTTTATTATTGATATCGGTCATAATGAAAACATTGACAAAACATTAAGTTTAATAAAAAGTAATACTCCACGAGACTGCTGGTGTGTATTAGTCGGTGATATAGACTCAATCAGTGTCGCCCAAAAATTTACTGAGCATGGGGTATTATACTTAAACTTACAATCACAGTCAGTTGAGTTAACACAACACTTGCTAAAAGGCATTCCCATTGAAGCAGAAAGGAAAGCTTTTTTTATCAGTATACTAGGATGTAAAGGAGGGATTGGTACCACACTACTTAGCTATCATTTTTCTTGTGAAGTAACTCAAATAAAAAAATCGCCCACTTTATTACTACAAGGCAATCAAGGATCTCAAGATCTTGATCTTGTCACAGAGAAAAAAATGACATCAGAGGTAAATGAATGTCATAAAAATATAGATATCATGTTGTGTAAAGAGAATGAGTTAAGTGATATTAATACTCAGATAGGTAGAAAGCACAATTACATTGTATTCGACCAGCCTATCCATAGTTTATCAAAAGAAAAATTAACGAGATATATTGAACAATCAGATTGCATCATTATATTACTCGACAATAGCATGACCTCAGTTCGTGTTGCTAAAGAATTTATTGATATTTATGACCGTTTTAAACGAGATAACAAACAAGCCACCCGATTAATCATTTGTTTGAATGAAAGTCGGCCTATAACAAAGAATATGTTAGATACCGCTGATGTACAAACTTTATTAGGTCGTAAGATTGATACGCAAATACCTTATATATTTAAAACAAAAGAATCATTAATTGATCAAGACTATTTTGGCAGAAATAAAATAAAAATAAAAAATTTAGCAAAAAACACATTGGGTATAAATACTCACTTCCACAATAATGGAAAGTCATGGATAAACAAGATAACAACATCACTAAAACTAAAGGAAAGGTAAACAGTGAAGGTACCATTGAGCACGCAAGAATTAATTAGAGAGAGAATGCTGGCCAATATTGACATAGATAAGATTGAACATCTGGTTGATGATTATAGCAAGCTAAGCGAATTACTTTCACAAACTCTTGATGATTTATTTAATAAAAATGATTATAAATTAACCACCCAAGATCAGAAGAAAATGATTACCATGATTGCGGACGAAATTACTGGATTTGGCCCATTAAGAGAACTGATGGAAGACGACTCTATTAGTGACATTATGGTTAACGGCCCAGAAAAAATATTTATTGAACGCTATGGAAAGATAACCTTAACCTCTCGCCGTTTTATTAATAATGCTCAATTGACTGATATGGCCAAACGTTTGATGCAACGTGCCAATCGGCGTATTGATGAAAGTCGTCCACTGGCGGATGCGCGTTTAATTGATGGTAGTCGCATCAATGTGGCAATAAGTCCTATTACATTAGACGGAACTGTACTTTCCATTCGAAAATTTAGTAACAATAAACGAAAATTGGAAGACTTAGTCGATATGGGTACCATGAGTAGCGCTATGGCTAATTTTCTCATTATTGCTGCCAGTTGCCGGGTTAATATTATTATCTCTGGTGGAACAGGATCAGGGAAGACAACATTACTTAATGCTCTCTCAATGTATATATCTGAAAATGAGAGGGTAATTACCTTAGAAGATGCAGCTGAACTCAATCTTGAACAGCCACATGTAGTGCGAATGGAAACACGACTTGCCGGGCTGGAAAATACCGGGCAGATCACGATGCGAGACTTAGTCATTAACTCACTGCGTATGCGCCCTGATCGGATTATTATTGGAGAGTGCCGAGGCGAAGAAACTTTTGAAATGCTTCAGGCAATGAACACGGGCCACAATGGTTCGATGTCAACACTGCATGCTAATTCCCCTCGAGATGCAGTTGCCAGGCTCGAAAGTATGATTATGATGGGACCCGTTAATATGCCTATATTAACTATTCGCCGTAATATAGCCTCGGCAATCAACCTTATTGTCCAGGTTTCGCGGATGAATGACGGCTCACGAAAAATATGTCAAATCAGTGAAATTATGGGGATGGAAGGCGATAATGTTGTCTTACAAGATATTTTTTCATTTAAACCTATTAAAGAGCGGGAGCGAGAAGGGAAAATTCAAGGGAGTTTCATCAATTATGGTTTACTGAGCCGTTCATCTGTAAGGATAAATGCCGATATCTATAACTTATCTAATGAATTAAATGGCATTTTTTCTTTGGTGGAAAAATGATTTACTACATAATATTAATATTAGGTTTGGTTTTATTGGTATTAAATAATATCAAATGGTTAAAAATAAAAAGATCCATTATAAAAACAAAAAAAACAAAACAAAACAAAGGATCTTTTTTAATTGTATTATCTAAAAATATATTTAGAGAGTGGTTTGATTATTTGCTTGGTATTTTTAAAGAAAAAAACACTCTACATATATCAATGCCGGTTATATACTCAGCATGTATTTATACAATAAATCACTTTTGGTTTAATTTTAATCCTGCTATTATTTTATTTTTTATCATGATAAGTGTTGTATATTTTCAATTGAGGTTGTCAAGAAAAAGGTATTACACCCTTTTCAAGCAATATTTTCCTGAGGCCCTATTAATGATTAACATGGCCGCAAGTAGCGGTGCAAGTATTAATCAAGTATTAGAACGTTGTGGCCAAGAAATTAGTGGCCCATTAGGGAATGAGTTTAGCCTTATTTGCCGTCGATTGAATGTGGGAGAATCTCCTGAGTCAGTTTTTTATGACTCCTATCAGCGTTTCAATTATCCAGAATTCTATTTTCTTATCACTATTCTTTTACTTAATCTACAGCAAGGTGGGCAGTTAAGAGAACTCACGAGCCGCTTATCGGAAGTTATAAACAAAAATAAAACTACCGAACAGAAAAAAGCAGTGATGACAGCACAGGTGCGGATGTCTGTGAATATCATATCCATAATGCCTATAGTTTTTTCTCTTTTGCTCTACTTTCTTGACCCTGCAACCATAGAGACCATGTGGGAGAATCCCATCGGAAAAATGATATATTATTATATTAGTACCAGCGAGGTAATTGGAATCATAGTAATAAGAAAAATGCTAGGTAAAGCCACATGAAAATATCACTATTTATTGCTATAATAGCACTTGGGTTTATTATTTTTTTCAAAAATAATAATAAAAGAAATAGCATATCGAATTATAACAAAATAAATAACATTGAAAATGATAAAATAAAAAGTAAAAGCAATGAAAAAGAAAACAAAAAAGACATTTACCACATTATAAAGCTACCGTTTATTTTACATAATATAGCTTATTTCAAGTTGATAATAGCTACTACCATTCTGGTGATAACAGCTTTATTATCTGTGTTTGGTTTATTCTCAATAAATATGATAAATATACTTATAGTGGGAATGTTTATTCTTATAATGATATTATACCTCCCGAAATTGATCGTGAAAAATATTGTAGCCAGAAGGACCAAATTATTACTAAAGTCACTCCCATTCTTTATTGATATAACGGCTGCCTGTGTTCAATCTGGGATGACAATAGATAACTCACTGAGTTACTCGGCCAAAAAATTTGAGTTAATCAATGCCGACTTAAGTTTAATTATACTCAAAATGACTCGGCGAGCCGAAATTAATGGCTTAGAGAGTGCAATTAAAGAGTTTTATCAGTCTTCTACACAGTTAGAAATACGAATGTTCTGCGGTGCGCTTCAATATAGCATCAGTTTCGGAGCCACTGTTTATGAGCAATTGATTAAGTTATCAAAGGATATGAGAGAAATGCAGTTCCTCGTTACAGAAGAGAAAATAAGTAAATTAACAGCAAAAATGACCATTCCATTATTTTTATTTATTCTTATTCCATTTATTGTATTAGTTATATCCCCTAGTGTTCTGGAGTTGCTTGCATATGAATAAAAAATTTATCATCGTGATAGGAGTGTTACTTTTCACTTTAGTTTTAAGCGGTTGCTCTAATAATAATAGTCTAAGCAATAAAGAATTTTATTATCGAGAGAGTATTCTGCTCAAAGCCAATAATCATACAGGCTTAATTTCTTTATATCGCGATAGATTGAAATTAAAAGAGGATGATTCAATCCGGCTAAAACTGGCAAATGCTTACTATCTTACTGGTGATATTAAGTCCTCTTTATATTATTTGCATCCAATATCCCATAAGGAGAATGTTTCAGTTTACATGTTACAAGCTAAGAATCTTATCGGTAGCAATGATAATGCGGGAGCCAGGATTGTAATCAATAAGTTATTAGCTATTTCACCTAATAATGCAGAAGCACATAACTTAAACGGCATTATTTTAGCTAATGATGGGGAAATTAAGAAAGCCGAGACGGCCATTGAACGATCACGAGCTTTGTTCATATCTGATGAAATAGCAATGAATAATCTCGCAGTTGTAGCAATACTTGATGATCGTTATGCCGATGCAGTAAAAATATTACTCCCTGACTATCTGGCGGGTAAGAGAGGAAAGTTAATGCTACACAATTTAGTGTTCTCATTAGTTAAACTTGATGATAGACAATATGCAAAAAAGATAATATCAGCTGAAAAAATGGCTAAAGATCCTGATGAGTTAATCCTTGCACTCAGTCAAGTGAGCAGTCCCTATCAAGACAAATTCGCGGGTAAGGCTCAATAATGAGTGCCATAATATTGCGTTTTTTTCACTCTAATCGGGGTTCTATTACTGTTGATTTTTCACTCATAATTATTTTATTTCTATCCATGCTGCTTTTTAGTGCCGAGATTGCTCGCGTACTTTATATTTCTGCCAGTTTGGATTTAGCCGTTTCCGAAGCAGCAAAGTCAGCCAAGAATAAAGAGCGGAGTGACAATACTAGCTATACATCGATCCTACAGCAGAAATTAATTTCTCATCAAGGTATTTTAGGCTCCTTTATTACAGAGGATAATTTGCTTAGTTCAAACGTAGTTTTTAGTCGTCATATTTCGGATGCTATTGAAAATAATATATCGGATGACAATACATACCCTCTAGCCACGTATAGTATTAATTATTTATACCGCCCAGTTTTATTTCCTATTCCATCGCTATGGGCCAGTAATTTATTATCCCGAGAGGTTATTTTTGTCCAAGAAAATTAATCAAAAAAATATAGTTATAGATATACAAGGTGTAATTATTGTTGAATTTGTTTTTGTCTTTTTTATCACTGCTTTTTTTATAAAGATATTGTTATCAGTAACAGAATACTATTCAACCATTGGAAAGTTAGACCGAATATCATACTCATTAGTTGGGATCGTGCGAGAAAGAACACGGCTTTACAATGATAATAATGAGTTAACACAAATTCAAGTTAATCAAATAAAACAGTTAGCAGATAGTATGTTGGTAAACTCGCGCTCTACAGAGACAGATCTTGCAATAAAGATAGAAACAATACACTTCGATCATACAGAGTCGTCTGCAATAGAAGATAGGCATATTGATAATACGAAAAGTTTTTCATTCAATACTGGAGTGTATGAACCGAAGAAGCCGCTCAGTGAGTTAACCCAATTATCATCATTTAGTCATGCCGGGAGATGGATTCCTCTTTATCAAGTGACCTTATGTTTACCAGCGACTCCTTGGTATAGCGCTCTATTTAACCGAGAGGGAAATATTACTCCAATAAAATCATCTTCTATCGCCATTGAACGCTAATTAATAAATGGTATGGGTACATGCAATCTGGAAGTAAGGCTATTTATGCTGAAAGCAAATGCTCTTTTTAAAAAGAAATTTAAACTCGTCTCTTTTATCAAAAATGAAAGTGGCGCTATATTACTGTCATTTATTATTTTACTGCCTATTCTTATTGGACTAATTCTTTTATCTCTTGAATTATCTTTCCTTATACAAAAAAAAGCCAAACTCTCTGATGCTATTGAACAAGCTACATTAGCGCTAACAGTTGGAAACCATGATATTCCTGATGCCATTCAGGCGCAGAAAAACAATGATCTTGTTTCTTATTATGCTAAAGCATACTTGCCTTCAGAAAAGTTCTCTACTCCAATAATAGAAATCAATAATAATCTGAGCCACCTTGAATATGATGTGAATATTACCATGAATTACCCAGCATATTTTTTTAAAAATACAATTATCACTCGTGCAAACAATAATATTATTGCCACTGATAGTGGTTCTGCTAAAAAGCATCTTGCGAAACGTTCCGAACCTACGGATATTGTTTTTGTTGTTGACTATTCCGGTTCAATGGAGGACTCCTTTGAGCATTCAAAGAGCACTGAAAGTAAAATAGATGTATTGAGAAAAATATTTATAAACTTGAATGATAAAATAAAAAATAATAATGATATAAACATCCTTGGATTTGTCCCATTTTCTTGGGGAAGTAAAATCATAGAGGGAGATAAAACATTTTGTCACTATCCATTTGTTCCTAAAAAATATCGGTCTAATGGTGATTATCTTCGCCAATACACTGCGTCTGGATTAAATAAATTCCAAGGTTTAGAAAACCTGAAAAATATATTAGATATTGAATATGGAGAATTAAGCCAGGAAGAAGAAGATATTAAAGCGGTTACTGATGCAATAAAGGAAAATATCGTTGATGACAAACAACTTTCTGAGGCTATTAAATTTTTATATTCTGCAACTTCTATTAATCGATTATTAAGCATATTTGAAATTATTGCTGATAATATTGATTACGATAAGACAATTAAATCAATTACACAAAAAACCGAAACAATTAACATTCCTATGTCAGATGTTCTTAACAATGGCCTTTGCTTAAGAAATATAAACACTCATATTATTGATAGGAGTAATATGAATAATTCAATACTATTAGATGCTTTAAATTTTGATGTGAATGGTGGAACTCTAATAAGTTCCGGGATACTCGCTGGAAATAATATTTTCAAGCAAGTGAATAATGAACACGAAAAAATAATGATTATTCTTTCTGATGGTGATGATAGTAACCATATTCATTCTGATCTTCCTGATAGCTATGAAAATAAAAACTATTTTAATATTACTAAAAAACTTATTGAGAAAGGAATGTGTGACAGAATTAGGGAAAATAATATTAGAATGGTATTTATTGGGATTGGATATATTCCGAGAGAAGATCTCGATTGGAAAGAATGTGTTGGGGAAGGTAATTTCTATTTAGCGCATAATGCCTATGAATTAGCACAGGATCTTGAGCAAGTGCTGATAGCCGATGCTGAAGTTGGCCGTAATACCCCGAAAAAATAATAACAGGCGCGGCAATATTCACCGCGCCTGTTATTGATTATTTTGCGACGCCGGCTTCCATACCGACTAACCCGACCTTGAGATAACCTGACTTGCGCAATGCATCCATCACGCTCATCAAGGTTTCATAATCCACCACTTTATCCGCCTGGAAGAAAATGGTGGTTTCTTTGTTAGATTGGGTCACTTTATCCAGTGCTGCCGCCATTGTATCGCGATCCACTTGCTGATCACCGACATACAACTGATTATCAGCTTTCACTGTCAGAAAGACCGGCTTCTCTGGCCGTGGCTGTGGTACTGCTGAAGATGCAGGTAAGTCCACTTTGATATCAACTGTTGCCAATGGTGCTGCAACCATAAAGATAATCAACAATACCAGCATGACATCAATGAAAGGTGTCACGTTAATCTCGTGCAATTCACCACTTTCATCAAGGTTATCGTTCATCCGCATGGCCATAAATCACCCCGCACGCAATTGGTGAGGCTGCTTAGGTGACTTTGCTTCCGCGCTGCTGCTCAAATCAAGATCACGGCTCAGCAGTAATAATACCTGCGCTGCGACATCCCCTACCTGAGCACGGTAAGAACCAATCAAGCGAGCGAAAATATTATAAATAACGACCGCAGGGATCGCGGCAACCAAGCCCAGTGCGGTGGCGAGCAGTGCTTCAGCAATACCTGGAGCAACAACAGCCAGATTAGTCGTCTGTGAATGGGCAATGCCGATAAAGCTGTTCATGATGCCCCAAACAGTACCAAACAGCCCGACAAACGGTGAAATCGCACCAATTGTTGCCAGGAACCCATTGCCTTTGCCCATTTGGCGGCTGATTGCTGCCACTCGGCGCTCCAGACGAAAAGCTGTGCGTTCTTTAATGCCGTTGTTATCATTCGATTCTGCCGATAGCAGGCGCTCATTTTGCGCCTCACGCAACAATAGACCGCTGATACTCTCTGGTGAAAAGGCCTCTGCCCGTTCAGACGCGGTATCAAGATCCGTTACCGCACCAATAACTTCGTGCTCTTGCTGTAAACGGCGACGGGCGCGGAATAACTCGGTCCCTTTGGAGAACAAAATGGTCCAGGTGACAATGGATGCCAACACCAAACCAATCATTACCCCTTTAACCACTACGTCGGCGTGTTGATACATGCCCCAAACAGAGAGGTCCATCGCCAGCCCTTGCGGCGCAGGTGCGGTTAGTGGCTGAACCATAGGTGCCGATGTTGCAGGTGCAACAGCTTCTGCATTGGCCGATGTTGCTGCTACAGGTGTAATTTCCGGTGCAGGTAATGGCGTTGATGTTGCAGTTGTTGGTGTAGCAACAGATGCCGCGACTGCGCTGCTGTTGCCTGGCGCGGCGAATGCATGGCCGGCTAAACCTACCACCAGCAATAATGCCATCGCGCCTTTCATCATTCGGCCTTGCACGAATGATTTATCTTTAATCTCTTTGCCAGCTGTTTTCACGCTGTGCCTCCACCCAATATGCATATCAATTTAAGGACGAAATCAGCTGCCGATCATATCAAACAAATCGGGGATTGATAGTAATTATCATTAGTATTTACGCCGATTTTTTGAGAAAAAATAAGAATTGCCCTGATATCAGGGACTACACGGCTTGATATGCGAATACGATTTCTTGGCTGTACCGATTGGCTGACACTTCATGTAAAGATAAAAATGATTAATCACCTGGCGAAAAATGACTAAAACTAAGACATCTGTTTACGCTAACTCCTTAATAAATCCCCTATTCCGGTACTTATACAGCATTTTTCCATTGCAAATCCGCAGAAAACAGCGAGTCACCCTCTTTAGTTTTTTTCATGGTGAAAGCTGCTCTCACATGACAATCATCATGCTAACGTAAGGAATAAATACATCCCGATAATGAATGCTGACCATGGAATAATGGGCATGCTGATAAGAAGGTGATAACAAGATCATGTCTGCAAATAAACCAACCACAGAAAAATTAGAAACAACCTTAGTTAGCGCTGGCAGAAGTAAGAAATTCACCCAAGGCTCGGTCAACGCCGTTATTCAGCGGGCATCTTCTGTCGTTTTCGACTCAGTGAAAGCCAAAAAACATGCCACCATTAATCGCGGCAATGGCGAACTATTTTATGGCCGCAGGGGCACGTTAACCCACTTTTCTTTACAAGAAGCAATGACCGAGCTGGAAGGTGGCGCGGGTTGTGTGCTCTATCCTTGTGGTGCCGCCGCTATTAGTAACGCCATTTTGTCTTTTGTTTCAGCTGGCGACCATGTGCTGATGACCGGTTCTGCCTATGAACCCGCGCAAAGTTTTTGCGAAAAAATATTATCGCGCATGAATATTGCCACCACTTATTTTGATCCGATGATAGGCACCGAAATAGCCTCATTGATCACCCCGGAAACCAAAGTGGTTTTCCTGGAGTCGCCGGGTTCTATCACTATGGAAGTGCAGGATATTCCGGCCATAGTCAAAGCCATCCGCGCGGTATCTCCTGAAATGATTATCATGATGGATAATACTTGGGCGGCTGGTGTGCTGTTTAAAGCATTGGATTTTGATATTGATATCTCTATCCAGTCAGGTACTAAATATATTATTGGTCATTCCGATGCCATGCTGGGCATTGCGGTTGCCAACGCCCGGTGTTGGGAACAACTGCGCGAAGACTCTTATCTGATGGGGCAAATGGTGGATGCCGATACCGCCTATCTTGCCAGCCGAGGTTTGCGCACGCTAAGTGTGCGTTTGAAGCAGCATGAAAAGAACAGTATCGAAATCGCGAACTGGCTAGCCCAGCGCCCGGAAGTTGCCACGGTCTATCACCCTGCTCTGCCTGGCTGTAAAGGGCATGAATTCTATAAGCGCGATTTCATCGGCTGCAATGGTTTGTTC
Organism: Yersinia canariae; assembly: GCF_009831415.1. Taxonomy (NCBI): domain Bacteria; kingdom Pseudomonadati; phylum Pseudomonadota; class Gammaproteobacteria; order Enterobacterales; family Yersiniaceae; genus Yersinia; species Yersinia canariae. The sequence goes on from NZ_CP043727.1 coordinate 3,990,159, forward strand.
TCTTTTGAATTAAAAGAAGAATTAACTCAACAGCAGTTAGAGGCCTATCTCGACCACTTTACTCACTTCAGCATGGCATTCTCTTGGGGCGGGTTTGAGTCCTTGATTCTGGGCTATCAACCCAAAGATATCCGAGCAATCCGCAAATATGAAGGTGCTGGAATCAAAGGGACACTGTTCCGTTTGCATATTGGCCTGGAAAATGTACAGGATTTGCAGGACGATTTGGTGGCTGGGTTTGAGCGCATCAAAGCAGCGCAATAGTCGATTTCAGTACGCAGGAATTGCTGATGCGCGGTGCCAATACCCGCGCATTAATCCTCTCTTACACAAATAGTATCAACAGCAGGTATATATCCTCTCAAAAATTCAGTTATTGAGGATAAGATCAATGTGGATCACTGCCATTACGGATACACTAGATAGAACCTCACAACAATATCCTCACATGATAGGCAAACAGGAACAGAAATGGATGTATTACGCGAAATCCTTCATGCCTTATGGCAGCAGGATTTTAGTAAACTTGCCGACCCGAATGTGATTTGGGTTATTTACGGCATACTTTTTACTACCCTCTTTTTAGAAAATGGTTTGCTACCGGCTTCTTTCCTCCCCGGTGATAGTTTGTTGCTATTGGCGGGCGCACTCATTGCCAAGGGTGTCATGGCATTCTTGCCAACCATGATAATTCTGACCGTAGCGGCCAGCTTGGGTTGCTGGTTGAGCTACCTGCAAGGGTTGTGGCTGGGAGATACCAAAGTAGTAAAAAGGTGGCTGTTACAGCTGCCCGTTCATTATCGGCAACGCGCACATAACCTGTTTGTTCGCCACGGCTTGGCGGCTTTGATCATTGGGCGTTTCCTCGCTTTTGTGCGCACTTTACTGCCCACTCTGGCGGGGATTTCAGGTTTAAATAGCACACGTTTTCAGTTCTTTAACTGGCTCAGTGGACTGCTATGGGTTGGCAGTGTCGTAGGGCTGGGCTTCGCCCTTAGTCATATTCCCCTGGTTAAGCATTATGAAAACCAAGTCATGACTGCACTGATGATTTTACCCATTGTCCTGCTGCTGATGGGCTTGGTCGGCACGCTGGTTTTAGTCTGGTGTAAACGCAAAAGTGTGACTGAGTAACTCTCTGTGTTTGAGCAGCTAAACGGCGCTCAATGCGCCGTTTTTTTGTGGATATCATCTTAGTTAGTGCGTAACTTGGCCACTTCTTCACTCGGGGTTAGGCCGAAATAGCGTTTAAACTCGCGGCTAAATTGTGACGCACTTTCATACCCCACTTTATTGGCTGCGGTGCTGGCCTTCAGGCCATCGTGTAACATCATCATCCGCGCACGATGCAAGCGGTAAGATTTTAAATATTGCAGTGGAGAGGTGTTCGTCACCGCTTTAAAATTGTGATGAAACGCGGAAACACTCATATTCACATCAGCAGCTAATTGCTCAACATTCAGATTATCTGCAAACTGATTTTCGATACGCCGTAGAGTCTTGGTAATCTGATTAAAGTGCCCGTGGCGGTTAACCACTGCCTGTAATGCCCCACCACACTGACCACACAATACGTAGTAGATAATTTCTCGCACAATTTGTGGCCCCAGCACTCTGGCATCACGCGCATCAGACATCACATCCAGCAGCCGTTCGGTAGCACACAGCATCTCGTCAGTCAGGGCCGCAGAGTTCACGCCAGAAGTATTACTGAAAGGTTTATCCAGTTCATCATCACCGATATCTATCAGTAAATCCTGTAGCATCTGGCTATCTATATGAATGGATATTCCCGCTAAAGGTAGCTCCGGGCTGGCAAAAGTCTCACATTCAAACGGCAGCGGCACAGTCATTATCAGATAGTTCTTCGGATCATACTGAAACACTTTGCTCCCCAGATAACCCACTTTATGGCCCTGAAATATAATCACCACACTCGGTGTGTACATTACCGGTGTCCGCGGCTGATGCACGGTGGAGTACAGAATTTTTACCCGCGGTACTGCAGAAGGTGTTAAACCATTGCCCCGAGCCAGCTGGGTAATCTTCGCCGCCATCTGCGCCTGAATATCATTAGCCTCAACCATAATGCCCTCACCTCCCTTGGTTACCGGGTTTGACCTATCATCATAGGTTGCAAAAATTAATCCGAGATAAATTGTGCCTTATCTGTCAGGTTTTCTACAGTGATTTGGATGAATAGGCAAGAACAAGGCAGGAATGTGTTGATAGGAAACAGAAAATTTAATTGCGCAGTATGATTATTTTGCAAAACCAATAAAAACTTATTATTAATCAACTCAATATAAAATACTTAGCATTAATAATCGTTTTATGAAATTAATAGAAATAGTTTATATTTAATATCTATCAATGATTTTTCTAGATTTACTTTACAGATAAGTAAGATTTTATCAGATTCCGCAGGGAGCAACAGCTCAGGGATTACATTTATCGATAACTTCAGTATTGGAAGTCACTAGAAAAAATACGTAAATTGATTTGATAGGGTAATAATAAAGTGAAACATTCTCGAACGTTATTAAGTTTAATAATTGCAGGAGCAATATCTATTACAGCATTAAATGCTAATGCTGCTGATTCTGACTCTGATTGTGCGGGTGAACAAATACCGCAACTAAGTAATGTGGTACTTACCTGCGCCACTGAGATTGGTATTAATCCCAATCAAGGAATTGATCTATCCGCCGAAATTAGCACCGCCTTATCTGATGGCAAGTCAATATTTTTTCCTGCTGGTAGCTATCTTATTGGCAGCGATATTATCTTGAATGAAAAAAATAATTTAGTGGGTTCTGACACTGGAGTCACTATACTGCGCGGTGTCAAACCGAATGAGTCCATATCTATTGGCAACAAGGCCTATAGCATTCCGGTGAGTCAACTGACAATAAAAAATATTATCTTCGATAATGCTAAGGTTAAATTTTATGGCAACAAAAAGAATATAAGCATTATTAACAATGCTTTTATTAATACAATCACTACTGAAGAGCAACTGTCTGTATCACATAATCCTTTTACAATTCATGGCAATGTTTTCTTACGAGATAAAAATCATCCAGGGTTAGGTATATCCACCTACAGAAACTCTAATACAAAAGTTGAGAATAATGTCATTGGTGATATCTCTGATGAGAACATCCTTTTAACCATGAATTATTATGATGTTGGAACCTTTAATATAATCAATAAAATTAAAGCAGCAGCCAAAAACCAACAGCTGACTCTTTTGGATGATCAGGGGCACTTTATTTCAGGTTGGTATGCGACTGATGGATTAAAAAATTCTGTTTTCCGTAATAATGTTATCTCTGGTAATACTCTGGAATGTTTAGTTGTTAAAGAAGAAAAGGATGATAACAAAACAGATGATGAAAACTGTGCGATGGGAAGAGATCATGTTCTTTATATTAAACAATATAATAATGTCGACATTGTTAACAATTACTTCAGCGGCTGGCCAGAGAGGCCTTCAGGTCAATTAAAATTCCGTAATGCATCACATCTATATTTTGCTGGTAATTATCTGAACAAAACTGAGTTCAACGCTAGGCCCTATAAAAGTAGTTCCACACTAAATATGGATAATACTTTTATTTTCAATAATACGCTGCAAGATGCCATGATCGGTTATTGGCAGGATTTCTCAGATACAGATGACTTCTATATAAATTCTGAAAACTATGTTGTCTTTGATAATTTATTTATCTCTGACGATCAGGCTAAAAAACAGCTCACGGCCACCTGGAGAAGCACCCACGGCGAGTATTTAGAAGCCAATAACTACTATATTGATCAAACACCTGTGGCAACAGATGGTTTTCAGTCGGTGAATATCGCAACTGCAAAAGAGCGTTTGCCTGCGGAAAAAGCATCATTGTTAGCAATAAAACCCATCCCGCTGTGGAAAAAGGTTGGCAATATTTCTGGAGAAAATCTGAAAGACGATCAGTTGGTCAGGTTAGATATTGAAGCTGAGGGGTATCCAGCTCAATTCGTGGTTTATCAGCCTAAGAACAGATCTTCTTACCCTACTTATCGTTGGGCCGCAGAGCTAACAGATTTATTTAACGAGAAAATAGCAGGAGCCTGTGCTGGGGTACTTACCAGTAAAGTTACAGCTGACAATAATTGTAAGTTTATGGCGAAAAAACACTCGAGTTATTTAAACGGTATTTATACAACTGAAGGTGGGGCTGCAACTTACACCACCAAAATAGTCGATAAATATCTGGATGTTGGCTATATTTCAGCCTCCAAAATCAAGCCGGGTCAATCAGTTAAATTTGCTGTCACTTTCGAAGATGGCAGCTACAAAGACGTCACTTACACACCAACTGATGAATATTGGACGGCAGGTCACCGCTGGCCACTTAAGTTAGCAGAAAAAATCAATGCCAGTATTCCCGGCTTATGTGCTGGTCAGCGCATGGAAGCTAAAGTAGAAGTTAATGAAATATCTAAATGCGGTGGTGTGAAACCGATTCCTTCATCACATTTAAACTCTATTTATACCGCTAATGGGCAGTCGGCAAAAATAGCACTCAGTATCGGCAACTAGTTACCAGCGATACTTTAGTGCAATTCATTAAACGGGCGAAAATTCTATTTTCTGCCCGTTTTTTTACTCAGATATCACTATCCTGATTGACTGAGTTGGACTGCATCACACAGGTGTGTCAGTAGTTATCGGAGTCCTTTTTTGCGTGTTTTCTACAGTGATTTAGAGAAATAGGCAAGAGCAAGGCAGAAATGTGCATTGAGGTATGCTATCAGGTTACCGACAATGACTATCAATAAATTCTTACTCAACGCTGGAAGACAAATCATGCAAAATTTTACCCTTCATACCCCAACTAAAGTGCTGTTTGGTACTGGTCAGATAGCGCAACTGAATAAAGAAATCCCTGCTGATGCCCGAATTTTAATTACCTATGGTGGCGGCAGCATCAAGAAAAATGGTGTGCTCGACCAAGTTCACCAAGCGCTGAAAGGCTTTGATTTCGTGGAGTTTGGCGGCATAGAGCCAAACCCAACTTATGAAACCTTAATGAAAGCAGTCGAGGTTTGCCGGAGTGAGAAAATCAATTTCCTACTCGCGGTGGGCGGCGGTTCAGTCTTGGATGGCACTAAATTCATCGCGGCGGCGGTCAATTATCCACAAGATCCATGGCATATTCTGGAAACCACCGGCAGAGATATCAAAGAAGCGCTGCCAATGGGTTCAGTCCTGACCTTGCCTGCAACCGGCTCTGAAACTAACAGCGGTGCTGTTATCAGCCGCCGCAGCACCGGCGATAAACAACATTTCTTCTCACCTCTCGTCCAGCCGCTGTTTGCTGTGCTGGACCCAGTGGTAACTTATACCTTGCCGCCACGCCAGGTCGCTAATGGTGTGGTCGATGCTTTTGTTCACACTATTGAGCAATATCTGACTTATCCGGTCGATGCAAAAGTGCAAGATCGTTTTGCTGAGGGCTTGCTGCTAACACTGATTGAAGATGGCCCGAAAGCCTTGACTGATCCTGAAAATTACAATGTCCGTGCCAACATTATGTGGAGCGCGACTATGGCATTAAACGGCCTAATTGGTGCTGGTGTGCCACAAGACTGGGCGACGCATATGCTGGGCCACGAACTGACAGCACGTCACGGGTTGGACCATGCGCAAACATTGGCCGTGATATTACCGGCCTTGTTGGTGGAGAAAAAACAACAAAAACGCGCGAAATTACTGCAATATGCAGAGCGTGTGTGGAATATCCGCGAAAGTAGCGAAGACCAACGCATTGATGCTGCCATTGAAGCAACTCGTCACTTCTTTGAAAGCATGGGTGTCGCAACTCGTTTGTCCGATTACAAACTCGATGGCAGCACTATTCCCTTGCTTATCAAAAAATTAGAAGAGCACGGGATGACTGCCCTTGGCGAACACGGCGACATCACTTTAGCCGATAGCAAACGTATCTACGAAGCTGCGGTCTAACAATCATAGCTTGGCGGAATGTTAAGAGGTTCATAATCCCGCTCTTAACCGTCCGCCTTTGCGTTATTTTAAGACAAACTAATAAGTCGAGTCATCGTGACTAAACTTAAGTCATCGGCAACCGGCTGATACAGTCCAGTCACTCCCCTAAGGAAACGGCGTTACAGGCAAGTTGAAAGTCCGCAACGTTTTGTCCTAAGGGTATGTAAGCTAAGGAGATAAATATGGCGACGCAACCCATTATCAAATTGCACGATGGAAATCTGATGCCACAACTCGGCCTTGGCGTTTGGCAAGCAAGCATTGAAGAAACACAACTTGCTGTCAGCAAGGCGCTGGAGGTCGGCTATCGATCAATCGATACTGCGGCTATTTATAAGAATGAGGAGGGGGTTGGTCAGGCGCTGAAAACCGCCAATGTCGCCCGTGATGAGCTCTTTATCACCACCAAACTGTGGAATGACAGTCAGCATAATCCAAAGCAAGCACTGGAAGAGAGTCTGGAAAAACTTCAGCTCGATTATGTGGATCTGTATCTAATCCACTGGCCAGATCCTGCTCAGGACAGCTATGTCAGTGCTTGGCGTGAACTTATCGCACTGAAAGAAAAGGGTTTGATCCGCAGTATTGGGGTCTGTAACTTCAATATCCCTCATCTGCAACGGTTAATTGATGAAACCGGCGTAGCCCCTGCTGTTAATCAGATTGAGCTTCACCCTTTGCTACAACAGCGGCAGCTCCATGCCTGGAATGCCACACATCATATTGCGACTGAGTCCTGGAGCCCACTTGCTCAGGGTGGCGATGGCGTTTTTGATCAGGCGGTCATTCGTCAATTAGCACAAAAATACAGCAAAACACCGGCACAAATCGTGATCCGTTGGCATCTGGACTGCGGGCTGATTGTTATTCCAAAGTCAGTAACACCGGCACGTATCAGGGAAAACTTTGCAGTATTTGATTTTAAACTACACAAAGATGAACTGACGGCAATTTCGAAGTTAGATAGCGGAAAGCGGCTGGGGCCAGACCCGGATGTTTTCGGATCTGACCGCTGATTTATCAGCTTAATGATGCTTGGCTTTCCCTCTGGTCGCTCCAGCGGGTTTATTCACCGGCGCTCTGTTTGCGCCGGTTTTGCTACCTGATGCCTTGGGCGTAGATGTGCCCGCGGTTGCCCGCACGACTTTACCCGAAGAAGCTTTATTTTCAGGTGTTTTACCGGCAGGAGTGGTGTTTGTGCGGCTACCCGGCTGGCGCTGGCGAGTTATCGACGTGTGCTTAGTCAGTGCCGGAGTATGTTGCCGATACGCCCGGCGAGCTTCACGTTGCTCTTCCAGAGTTAGGGCCGGAACCAAGCATTCACGACGGCCACCAATCAGATGTTGCAGCCCCATATCTTCTAATGCTGTGCGAATCATCGGCCAGTTCGCGGGATCATGATAGCGCAGCAATGCTTTATGCAACCGCCGTTGGCGATCACCTTTAGGAACAACAACATCCTCACTCTTGTAATCCACTTTGCCCAGCGGATTTTTGCCGGTGTAATACATGGTTGTGGAGTTAGCCAGCGGTGATGGGTAGAAATTCTGCACCTGATCCAAACGGAAGCGGTTTTTCTTGAGCCAAAGAGCCAAATTGACCATATCTTTATCTTCCGTCCCTGGGTGCGCAGAGATGAAATAAGGAATCAAATACTGCTCTTTACCCGCCTGCTTGGAATAGGTATCAAACAGCTCTTTAAAGCGCTGATAGCTGCCCATCCCCGGTTTCATCATTTTGGAAAGTGGCCCTTCCTCGGTGTGTTCCGGCGCTATTTTTAAGTAGCCGCCTACATGATGGCTAGCTAATTCTTTGATATAACGCGGATCTTCCACTGCCAGGTCATAGCGAACACCGGAGGCGATCAGGATTTTTTTAATCCCTTTTAAATCACGCGCTCGCCGATACAAAGAGATCGTCGGCTGATGGTTAGTATCCATGTGCTGGCAGATTTCAGGATAAACACAGGATGCGCGACGACACGTCTGCTCGGCTCGAGGTGACTGGCAACGCAACATATACATATTTGCCGTCGGGCCACCCAGATCAGAAATAATACCCGTAAAACCAGGGACTTTATCGCGGATTTCTTCTATTTCACGAATGATGGAGTCTTCAGAACGGCTCTGAATAATACGCCCTTCATGTTCGGTAATAGAACAAAACGAGCAACCACCATAACAACCGCGCATAATATTGATCGAAAAACGAATCATATCGTAAGCCGGAATCGGTGATTTCCCATACGATGGATGCGGTACGCGCTGATAAGGGAGCGCAAAAACACTGTCCATTTCTTCGGTGCTAAGTGGAATAGCCGGTGGGTTAATCCAGATATAGCGATCGCCGTGCTTTTGCATCAAAGCCCGCGCACAGCCTGGGTTGGTTTCATGATGCAAAATCCGCGAAGTGTGGGCATACAGCACTTTATCCGCTTTCACTTTTTCATAGGATGGCAGCAAGACATAGGTTTTTTCCCACGGCTTGGGTTTAGCGGCTCGCACGGTAATTGGCTTGGCTTCCGGCTCAGGCACACTGTCCGTCGCACACGGCAAATCTTCGCCATACGGGTTAGGAATAGCTTCTATTCGGCCCGGTTTATCCATCCGGGTAGAATCCACACCACTCCAGCCCGGTAATGCGGTTTTGCGCATGACAACGGTATTACGGACATCCTGAATATCAGCGATTTTCTCACCAGCAGCCAAGCGGTGTGCAACCTCAACCAGTGGCCGCTCACCATTGCCATATACCAACATATCGGCTTTGGCATCCACAATCACCGAGCGGCGTACAGTATCTGACCAATAATCATAGTGGGCAATACGCCGTAAGCTGGCTTCAATACCCCCTAATAAAACAGGTACATGACTATAGGCTTCTTTGCAGCGCTGGCTATACACCAGCGTGGCACGGTCTGGCCGCTTACCGCTTTGGTTATCTGGCGTGTATGCATCGTCATGGCGCAACTTACGGTCAGCGGTATATCGGTTAATCATCGAGTCCATATTGCCCGCAGTAACCCCGAAGAACAGATTCGGTTCACCCAAGCGCATGAAATCATTTTTATTGCTCCAATCTGGCTGAGCAATAATCCCAACACGGAAGCCCTGAGCCTCCAGCATGCGGCCAATGATAGCCATGCCAAAACTGGGGTGATCGACATACGCATCACCGGTGATGACAATAATGTCGCAGCTATCCCAGCCCAATATGTCCATTTCTTCGCGAGACATCGGCAGGAATGGCGCAGTGCCATAGCATTCAGCCCAATAAGGCTGATAAGAAAACAGGTCGCGCTCTGGCTGGATCAGGCTGGTACTCATGGCAACACTCTTTGAATTGGGGAAATTGAGGTGGTTCGGGTTAAGAAATCATCACCGGGCGGCGATTATACGCATTTATCCACGGAAAGAGGAAGGATATATCATTTGATAATGTGATTAAGAACATCACTGAGAGCAGGGCCACCGAATCAATATCAATTGAAGCAATGGCCCTATTGCCCTTAGCCGAGTGTTGGCGCCGCCTGCGTCACCAGTTGCCCGGCGGTTCCACGGTCTGCCATCTCGAGGGTCTGGCTGTAAAACAGGAATGGGAAATGTTCAGAAGAGACCTGATTGAAATACACCAACAATTCCACATCACCATCAACCCAAACTGTATCCTTCCAGCCACGATCTTCGGCCATCGCGGGCGCACCATTGACGTTTTTCACCAAGAACGAAACGCCCTGAATATGGAATGCTTGCGGCATATCGGCATGAATGGTCCAACGTTCCCAAGTACCCTGCTGTGCTTGAGCATCAACCCGGTTCATATCCCAGATAGCGCCATTAATTCCTGGCAAGTCATCCCCTAAACGGAACTCGCGGGAACGAACCACACTGCCGTCCAAAATCTGATCTGAGAGCAAACGCATTGGTAAATTATCAGTGACCAACGGCAACAGGCCAGTTGGTTTTAATGTCAGCACCAAGGTAGAAATCAGAATAGTCGATGGCTCAAAAAGCCCGCGCAATCGATCCATAATCCCGGCGGATTCACCGGCCGTAATCGACACTTCGCTGCCCTGTGACATATCAATAACGACTTCACGCCGCTCACCCGGCGCTAACGAGAGCTGCTGCACCGCCACAGGCGCGGGTAGAAAACCCTGATCACTGGCAACCACATGCAATGGGCGGCCATCACTCAGTTGTAAGGTATAGCGACGGGCATTGGATGCATTTAATAAACGTAACCGCACCCAACCACGAGAAACTTCAACAAACGGGCTTTGCACACCGTTAACCAGCAAAGTGTCACCGATAAAACCACCTTTGGCTGGTGGGTCATATTCCGGTACGCCGAAGTTATCGAGCCGCTTGTCCTGAATAATAATCGGAAAATCATCAACACCGTAATGGCTCGGCAGCGGCATGGCTTTGCTGACGTCATCTTCCACCAGCCACATACCGGCCAGCCCATTATAAACATGGGGTGCCATGCGGTTAGGTGTATTGGCATGATACCAACAGGTGGCAGCGGGTTGCCTTACTGGCAATACTGGCGACCAATCGACACCAGGGGAAATCATACGCGACGCGCCCCCCATCAATGTGCCCGGAACTTGTAGCCCACTGATGGTCATTGATACTGGCTCAGTCAAACGGTTGCTATAAATGAGCTTAACGTCATCCCCGCTATAAACCCGGACAGTCGGCCCCAGATACATACCATTGATACCCCACACCGCCGCTTTTTGTCTGCCACTGAAGGCCCAGTGCGCCCGCTGTAAAGTCAAAAACAACGGTTGGCCACGGCGAGATTCCAGTAAAGGTGGAATAGGTAACGAGGATTGCTGGGTACTATTAGCCTGTGCCCTCAATGGCAACGAGCCTGCGCCAAGCGCTAAGCCCGTAGCCTGAATGAACTGGCGACGACTGAGTGACATATCTTCTCCGTGAAAACCACAATCAAACTTACTGCAAAATTTTGCCTGACTGCGTATAACGCTGAAGGACGGCAAAACGCTCACGACCAGAGTCGTTTAAATGAAAATCCAAAAATTAACTTCGGGCAAAATAATCTCCGCAGAATAACCCGTGGGCAGGCGCTAATGGATTATTTTTCAGTTGCTGCCTGCTGGGCAATTTCTGCATCAAGTTGTTCAATTTTAGCCAGCATCAAATTACGGCAATGCTCTGACAACTCACGAACGCGATCTTTGCCATACCCGGTGGTATCAACTGGCGGCATTATTTCTACAATAACTTTGCCATTTGACCAACGGTTTAACTTGATATGGTTAGTACTGGACACACAGATTGGCACAATTGGCACCCCTGCGGCGATAGCTGCATGAAATGCACCAGTCTTGAACGGCAGCAAACCACGGCCACGGCTACGAGTCCCTTCGGGGAACATCCAGATAGAAACATTCTTTTTCTTAACTTGTTCAACAACTTGAGCAATAGTACCATGTGCTTTAGCCCGGTTATCACGGTCAATAAGAAGATTCCCCGTCAGCCAATATAATGGGCCAAATAACGGTATCCACAGCAAGCTCTTTTTACCCACGGTGACAGTGCCGGATTGAACGACATTCGACATCGTGACCATATCGTAGTTATTTTGATGGTTTGCGATATAAATGCAGGTACCGTAGTGCGCTGCATCTGAGGGAATTCGCTGCTCAACGGTAATCCCAAATAATACTGACATTCGGCCAAAGAGATGGGCGAACGTGGCAAGATTACGCGGATTCCGTGGGCGAAACAGGCAATAAATCGAACCAAATACACACACTAGAAAACAATATAAAACTGCCAGCACCGTGCGCACAATTAATAGCATAACAACCTCTTAAACACTCACTCTTAGATTCGTAATCGGCGCTAGTATAACGATTTCCGAGCAAAACACCGCGCAGATTCCTTACCCTAGTCCGGTTACGCGACAGCGCGCGCAAATTACGCGCGCTCCCTGTTACATTGGCGGGCTACCACCTAATTACTCTTCATTATCTATGGGTATCGGCCGCTCTGGTGCATCAACATCAACGCGATCAATACGTTGCAGACCACGAGGCAGTGGAGAACCTTTCCGGCCACGTTCAGCTCTGAATTTCTGCAAATCTTCTGGCCGTAAGGTTAGCTTACGTTTACCGAAGTGAAGGGTAATGGATGTTTGAGGAGGCAAGACAAATAACCAGACCAGGCGATCTTTACCCGCAGCAGCATCCGCCGCTGGGATTGAGACTATTTTATTGCCCTTACCTTTTGATAACTCAGGTAGATCTGCCACCGGGAACATCAACATACGGCCAGCAGCAGTGATGGATAGCAGCATGTCATCCGGCCCATAAATTTCCAATGGCGGCAACACTTTGGCATTTTCCGGCAAGGTAATCATCGTCTTACCAGCTCGGTTTTTGGCAACCAAATCATTGAATGTACAGACAAAACCATAACCCGCATCTGAAGCCATCAATAACTTCTGATCGTCTGACGCCATCAATACCTGTTCAATAGTTGCCCCTGGCGGCAGAGTTAACTTACCGGTTAGCGGCTCCCCTTGCCCACGCGCTGACGGTAGTGCCAGTGGGTCCAACGCATAGCTGCGGCCGGTTGAGTCCATAAAGACCACCGGTTGGTTACTCTTGCCGCGTGCCGCAGCACGGAAGCTATCACCGGCTTTATAACTTAATCCACTCGGGTCAATATCATGGCCTTTGGCACTGCGCACCCATCCCATTTCAGACAACACGATGGTCACCGGCTCAGACGGCACAATGTCATGCTCACTCATGGCTTTGGCTTCACCGCGCTCAGTCAGTGGTGAACGGCGGTCATCACCATAAGCAGCAGCATCAGCCTGGATTTCTTTTTTAATCAGTGTGTTAAGCTTACGTTCTGATGCCAATAACGCCTGTAATTGATCGCGTTCTTTGGCTAGATCATCTTGCTCACCGCGGATCTTCATCTCTTCCAATTTAGCTAAATGGCGGAGTTTCAGTTCGAGGATAGCTTCAGCCTGAGTTTCAGAAATCGCAAAGTGCTGCATCAGCAATGGTTTTGGCTCATCCTCAGTACGGATGATATGAATAACTTCATCGATATTAAGGAAGGCAATCAATAAACCTTCTAAAATATGCAGCCGTTTTAATACCTTTTCTAGCCGATAATTCAGTCGGTTACGTACTGTTTGACGACGGAATATCAGCCACTCAGTCAGGATTTCCAACAGCCCTTTGACTGACGGGCGATGATCCAGGCCGATCATATTCATGTTAATGCGATAACTTCTTTCCAGATCCGTGGTGGCGAACAGATGGTTCATTACCTGATCCAGATCGACACGATTGGTACGCGGAACAATTACCAAACGAGTAGGATTTTCATGGTCAGATTCATCGCGTAAATCCTCAACCATCGGCAACTTCTTAGCGCGCATTTGGCTGGCAATCTGCTCCAGCACTTTAGCACCGGAAACCTGATGTGGCAGGGCAGTAATCACCGCGCTACCATCTTCTTTCTTCCACAATGCCCGCATCCGCACCGACCCACGGCCATTCTGGTAAATCTTACGAATTTCATCACGCGGAGTGATGATTTCTGCTTCCGTTGGGAAATCAGGCCCTTGTACGAACTCCAGCAACTCGTCAAGAGAAGTGGTGGGCTTATCAATAAGGGCAATTACTGCCTGTGCAATTTCGCGCACATTATGGGGTGGAATATCTGTTGCCATCCCGACGGCAATGCCGGTGGTACCATTGAGCAGAATATTCGGCAAACGTGCAGGTAGCATTTTCGGCTCCTGCATGGTGCCATCAAAGTTTGGTACCCAATCAACAGTGCCCTGCCCCAACTCGCCCAGCAAAACTTCTGCATATTTAGATAGCCGAGATTCGGTGTAACGCATCGCCGCAAAAGATTTAGGGTCATCCGGTGCCCCCCAGTTCCCTTGCCCATCAACCAATGGATAACGGTAGGAAAATGGCTGCGCCATCAATACCATAGCTTCATAACAAGCGCTGTCGCCATGTGGGTGATATTTACCCAGCACGTCACCGACTGTACGGGCGGATTTTTTGAATTTTGCGTTATTGCTCAGCCCCAGCTCAGACATCGCGTAGACAATGCGCCGTTGCACCGGTTTCAAACCATCGCCGATAAACGGCAACGCCCGATCCATGATGACGTACATGGAATAGTTCAGATAGGCGTTTTCAGTAAAGGTGTGCAGCGGTATGCGTTCTGCACCGTCATGAGTCAAATCACTCATTACTCAATTATCCTCAGACTCTGGAGGCGATCACTGTCAGTCAGCAAATCGGCACCGCAAGTTCATTGTCAATTTCTGCCCGCGATAGTACCTCATCTGCGGGGCTACTGTCACAACCCACAGATAATCTCAATCTTTCCCCCTTGTAACATTAGCCGCTCTTTCTATCAGCGCAGCAACAAAACGATATCATCATGTAGCCTATCGCTTCTCTTCCCTTTCTATACTGCCTATGCGCTGGCCCCCCTTCAGCTGCTATTTGCTCCCCCGATTGGCAGCTCTCGGGCGATTAAACCTATTATTAACCGCCGATACTTGCCGAGCTTTATGGCAAAAGGTGAAACCATCATCGCCGGGTAGCATCACATCCAAAATGACTAAATCCACGAGTTTTGTTGCTTATTAAGCAATAGTGTTATGCATCATTGTGTGTTTTTCTCTGGTCACAAAACCCTTAGCATACTCAGTATTCCGTGTTGGGCAGTATCAGGCCCGTGGCTTTAAAAGGATTATATCAATGAGTAATGTATTAATTATCAACGCAATGAAAGAATTTGCGCACTCCAAAGGGGCGCTTAATTTGACTCTCACTAATGTAGCTGCCGATTGTCTACAGGAAAATGGTCATCAGGTTAAAATAACTACCGTTGACCAAGGCTATGATATTGAAAGTGAAATTGAAAATTACCTGTGGGCTGATACTGTTATTTATCAGATGCCGGGTTGGTGGATGGGCGAACCATGGATTTTGAAAAAATATATTGATGAAGTGTTTACCTATGGTCATGGTCGCCTGTATCAAAGTGATGGCCGTACTCGCTCCGATGCCACAAAGGGCTATGGTTCTGGTGGGTTGATTCAAGGGAAAACCTATATGCTTTCAGTAACCTGGAATGCACCACTTGAAGCTTTTACTGATCCGAATCAGTTCTTCGAAGGGGTCGGTGTTGATGGCGTTTATCTGCATTTCCATAAAGCAAATCAATTCCTTGGGATGGAGCCTTTGCCAACATTTATGTGTAATGATGTGATTAAACAACCGGATATTGAAGGTGACATTAGTCGTTATCGTCAGCATTTGGCCGAGCATTTTAAACATCAAGCCGTTTGATACACACAATCACATCTAAGTTGAGTCAATTATGATTACTGTTTTTGCAGAAATAAGAGTCAAACCGGGGCGTCGTCAGGCGGTGTTAGACGCCATTGAGAAGCTAATACCAGCGGTACTGGCAGAAGAAGGTTACGGTGGCATTATTGGTTTTTTTTAAGCCAATGACTGCCCTGTAACTTAATCTGCTCACTGACATAATCCAAAAAACAGGTGATCCGTGCGGCAAGCTGAGTATTGCGATAATAAACCGCATTAATCGGCTGCCAGGTTTCCAGCGTTTGATCGGCCATCACTTCGACTAAACGCCCCGCCAGTTGATCTTCGCGGGTCATAAAATCTGATAACTCGACGATTCCCTCCCCCTGTAAAGCCAATAAACGCAGTGTTTCCCCACTGGATGCTGCCAGATTAGGGGTAATTGATGCGCGCCCACCCGGCAAATGAGGTAGTGACCACTGGTTAAGGAACTCCGGCTGAGTGAAGCCGAGCAAGCTGTGATTGGCTAAGTCGTCAATCGTGTGAGGGGTGCCATGGCGTTGCAGATAATCAGAGCTGGCGAGAATTCGCACCCGGCTGGCTCCCAACAGACGCGCATGGATAGTTGAGTCTCGCAGTGCGCCGATGCGAATCGCGATGTCAGTACGTTGTTCCAACAAATCAATATTCAGATCGTCAGTATTCAGCTCAAGAATAATTTGTGGATATAGCGCGCGAAAACCGGTGATCATCGGCACAATGACATGCTGCATAAAAGGTGCTGCCGCATTTACCCGCAACCGCCCAGCCGGTTTCAGCCGCCGTAGCGCAATCTGCTCTTCAGCATCATCGACCGCACCGAGAATTTGCCGAGCATGACTGAGGAATAACTCGCCTTCCTCCGTCAATTCCAGCCGCCGCGTAGTGCGGCGCAACAGCGTCGTCGCCAGTTTCTGCTCCAGCCGACTCAATGCCCGGCTGATGCCCGATGTGGTCTGACTGCGCTGCTCCGCTGCCGCCGTAATTGAGCCACAGTCAACTACCGAGGTAAAAGCCTGCAACTCTTCTAAGGTCACTTTCATCGATTAGACCTCGATTTCAGCGGTATCACCTTTCTCTTGTAGCCAATTGCGGCGATCTTCCGAGCGCTTCTTCGCCAATAGCATATCCATCATTGCCATTGTCTTATCAATATCTTCATCACCGATGGTTAATTGCACCAAGCGACGAGTATTGGGGTCAAGAGTTGTTTCCCGTAACTGCAACGGGTTCATTTCACCCAGCCCTTTAAAGCGCTGAACATTTGGCTTACCGCGTTTACGTTTCAGTTGTTCCAATACCCCGGCTTTTTCTTCTTCATCCAGAGCGTAAAACACTTCTTTGCCCAAATCGATACGATACAACGGCGGCATAGCGACATACACGTGGCCATTGCGTACCAGAGCACGGAAGTGGCGAACAAACAGCGCGCACAGCAAGGTCGCAATATGTAAGCCATCGGAATCCGCATCCGCGAGGATACAAATTTTGCCATAACGCAGCTGGCTCAGGTCTTCGCTGTCGGGATCAATACCAATAGCGACAGAGATATCATGGACTTCCTGTGAGGCTAGAACTTCATCTGAAGACACTTCCCAGGTATTCAGGATCTTCCCTTTCAGCGGCATGATCGCCTGATATTCGCGGTCACGCGCTTGCTTGGCAGAACCGCCTGCGGAATCCCCTTCCACCAAAAACAGTTCGGTCATGCTCAAATCTTGCGACGTACAGTCAGCCAGTTTGCCGGGCAATGCCGGGCCGCTGGTCAGTTTCTTGCGCACCACTTTCTTCGCAGCACGCATACGGCGCTGGGCGCTGGAAATAGCCAACTCAGCTAGCTGTTCCGCAGCTTGCACGTTCTGATTCAACCACAAGCTGAACGCATCTTTTACTACACCGGACACAAAGGCGGCACACTGACGTGAGGAAAGTCGCTCTTTCGTCTGGCCTGCGAATTGTGGATCCTGCATTTTGACTGATAACACGTAAGCACAGCGTTCCCAGATATCATCCGCTGAGAGTTTGACACCGCGCGGCAGAATATTGCGGTATTCACAAAACTCACGCATGGCATCAAGCAAGCCCTGACGTAAGCCGTTAACGTGAGTTCCGCCCTGCATGGTCGGGATCAGGTTGACATAGCTTTCGGTCAGCAACTCGCCGCCTTCCGGTAACCATAACAGTGCCCAATCAATCGCTTCGGTATCCCCGGCAAAAGAGCCGACAAACGGCTCTTCTGGCAAGGTAATCAAGCCGTTAACGGCTTCCATTAGGTAATCGGTCAAACCATCGGCATAACACCAGCGCTGCTCGGTATTATTAACCTGATCTTTAAAGACGATTTCCACACCAGGGCACAGTACGGCTTTTGCTTTCAGCAAATGTGACAAGCGGGAGACTGAAAAACGCGGGCTATCAAAGAAAGAAACATCCGGCCAGAAATGTACGCTAGTACCGGTATTACGCTTACCGCACGTGCCAATAACCTGTAAATCCTGCACTTTATCGCCATTTTCGAAGGCGATACTGTAGATTTGGCTATCACGGCGTACTGTTACTTCTACCCGCTTGGATAGGGCATTAACCACCGAAATACCGACACCGTGCAAACCACCAGAAAACTGATAGTTTTTATTAGAGAATTTACCGCCTGCATGTAAACGACACATAATCAGTTCAACCGCAGGTACGCCTTCTTCAGGATGGATATCAACCGGCATCCCACGGCCGTCATCAATTACTTCCAGTGATTGATCGGCGTGCAGAATGACGTCAATGCGACGGGCATGCCCTGCCAGTGCTTCATCGACGCTGTTATCAATCACCTCTTGACCAAGGTGGTTTGGCCGCGTGGTGTCCGTATACATTCCCGGACGACGACGCACTGGTTCTAAACCGCTGAGTACTTCAATGGCATCAGCGTTATAGCTGGATTCAGTCATGGTTTGATTAATATTCGGCTAATGGTTGGAAGGCTAGCGGTGACATGCCCGGCAGGCCATCACGGCCTGCGGTGCAATACCCACTGCAGTAACAAGATCTACTGTTCGGGTGATGCTTAAACCGCCAGATATCAAGCGGTTGCTAGCCCTAAAAAAGTTACAATCGGGGAAAAATAATGATCAAAGCCAACAAAGGCATGATTCCCACCGGATTCTACTGTTTGCCGGCAAGGGGTGTAATAAGCAACCGCTTGACGATAATCGAGGATTTCATCCCCAGTTTGTTGCAATAACCAGAGTAAATCCGGCGATTCCAACTTTTCAATCTGCATGGCTTTCAGATCATAAATATGTCGAGACTCTAACACATATTGTTGCCCTGTGTAGGGGTTCTCATTTTTACCCAGATAATCATTGAGCAGCTCAAATGGCCGCACTGCCGGGTTAACCACCACTGCGGGAATGCTAAAGCGCTGAGAAAGCCAGGTAGCAAAATAGCCCCCCAGAGAAGAACCCACAATACCAATGGATTGCCCGGCTTTATCCATCACGATGCTTTCCAGCATTTCTGCGGCCTCCGCCGGATAGGGCGGTAATTGGGGGGTTAGCATCTCAATATCAGGATGGTGTTGCTGCAACCAACTTTTGAAGGTGGTCGCTTTAGCCGAGCTGGGCGAACTATTAAAGCCGTGAATATATAGAAGAGTACTCATCAATAACCATCCGAGTCCATGTCCGGGCAGAACTCATCACTGGCTAACCGACGAATCTCAGTTTCAAGTCTTCCATCAGGCAGTAAGTCGAGGTAGCGCCATCCCGGTGCCACAGTATCAAGTGTGAAATTAGTACAGTGTGGTTTGAACTGCACACAGGTAGAAGGGCTTGCCAGCAGGCGTTTTCCATACCAATCGAGATCCAAATCCTGATGGATATGGCCGCACAATAAGGTGGTCACTCGCGGATAGCGGGTCAACACCGCCGCCAGCATATGCGCATTGCGCAGACTGTGCTGATCAAGCCAAGTGCAACCAGATGGCATAGGGTGATGATGCAATAATACCAGAGTGTAGCGTTCAGGATACGCCACCAGACAGTGCTCCATCCACTCTAACTGATAGTCACTCAGCTCACCGTAAGGAACACCAAAGACCTGGCTGTCCAATAACAGAATTTGCCAATTATCACCGACCAGAACATGCTTTGAAGGCGCAATGTCAGCATCTGCTAAAGCATCCACCATAGCAGGCTGGAAATCGTGATTACCGGGTAGCCAGACACAAGGTGCTGACAGACGGGAGATGCCCTCCGCAAAATTCTCATAAGCAGCAACAGAATGATCCTGAGCTAAATCACCAGTCGCAACAATAAGATCAAAGGGGTGCTGCTCAGCAATAATCGCATCTAACACAGCGCGATAACTGCGAGAAGTATTTACACCCAGCAAGGTCTCATGTTCCCCCGCAAAGAGGTGGGTATCTGTTATTTGTAAAATTCTAACCCTGGCCCCACTCGCCATAGGCAGTTTAAACAGGCTTTCCAAATGGTGTCCTTGTTTTTGCACCCTTCCCAACCAGATTCATCAGGTATCTTTATCTCTGTAGGTCAGGCTATAAGTCTGTCTAACAAACCGGAACTGCCACCGCTCCATGCGCCAAGCAATAGCGCAACCAGTCAGCAAGAAACTGGTTAATTTGATGCTTTTCGTCCCGCTGATGCAACTTTTTATTCGGATAATCATAACTTGCTTTGAAGCGGGAGATCTGCTGACTGGCACACACTTCCGCGACCTGCGCATCATGATAAAGCCGCACCACCATAGATGGTAGGCTCCAATGTCTGACTGCGGGCTCTATTTGGACAATCTCAACAACAGAAGTGTAGCGCGTCGATTCAATAATTGTCAGTTGATAACTGGCGCCGTTAACCTGATAAGCCACGCTTTCGCCCACTTCATCGACTCGCGGTATCAAACGACGCAATTGCGCGAAGTTAGTTTCGCATATCCGCATCATTTCAGGGAAATCAGGTGTGTAGCGCTTGCTCATTATTATGCTCGCTTTTTTTACGACTGCCATTCTGCTCTCAGCGATTGATGGTGCAACGCCAACCATTGTAATGCAATGATTGAGGCTGCGTTATCAATTGCACCTTCATCAACCCAGCGACAAGCCTGCTCGCGACTAACAACATGCACCCGGATATCTTCATTCTCATCAGCCAATCCATGAATCCCACTCGCGGTTGTCGCATCGACCTCCCCGACCATGATGGATAAGCGCTCACTGGTGCCACCGGGGCTGGCTAAATAACTGAGTACCGGTTTACAACGACCAATATGAATTCCCGCTTCTTCTTCAGCTTCGCGGCGCGCCACTTCCTCGACGGTTTCGCCCTCTTCAATCATCCCTGCGACCATTTCTAATAACCAAGGTGACCGGCTGCTATCAATGGCAGCAATTCGCAATTGCTCCACCAGCACCACTTCATCGCGCACAGGATCATAAGGTAATAACACCGCCGCATGACCACGTTCGAAAATTTCGCGTTTTACTTCTCCACTCATTTCACCATTAAACAAACGATGACGAAATCGGTATAAATTCAGTGAAAAAAAACCGCTATACAGTGTTTCACGTGCAATAATTTCCACATCCTTCTTGTCGAAGGTCACCGGTGAGGGTTGTGCAGATGTCATAGACTTCTTTCCTTACTTGAGTATCGAGCCTGAATTGTGATTTTTGATGACAGCTCAATGATGCCAGTCAGGCTAATAGAGGTTAGCAATTTTATAAAGATGGTTTTATAAAGATTGTTTGACAAAAATGGTGTGATGCACATTAGTTGTCTGAATACTCATTTAGCTTTGTGATAGATTTAAGTAAATTAAGGCAAGATGGCACAATCAGCCACCTTATCCCATTGGCAGACTCTGATAGAATCGGCAACAATTCGTCTATCGACAGCTACCATAGTAATATTGCCGCACAACTGCTGCACAACAAGGACTGCAAATGAAGAAACTGCTCCCCCTTCTTATCGGGCTGAGTCTGGCTGGTTTCAGTAGCATGAGCCAGGCAGAGAACTTGCTGCAAGTTTATAAGCAAGCCAGGGATAGTAACCCGGATTTACGTAAATCAGCGGCTGACCGCGATGCTGCATATGAAAAAATTAATGAAGCTCGCAGCCCACTGTTACCACAGCTTGGTTTAGGCGCGGGTTATTCTCATACTAATGGTTTCCGGGATGCCTCTGACAACCCGGATAGCAATGCAACATCAGGGTCTCTGCAACTGACTCAAACCATTTTCGACATGTCTAAATGGCGCGTTCTGACTTTACAAGAGAAAGCCGCTGGTATTCAGGACGTGACGTTCCAGACCAATGAGCAAGCTTTGATCTTGAGCACGGCAACCGCCTATTTCAATGTCCTCAGAGCCATTGATAGCCTGTCTTATACCGAAGCGCAAAAGCAATCTGTTTATCGCCAGTTAGACCAAACAACCCAGCGTTTTAATGTTGGTTTAGTGGCCATTACCGATGTGCAGAACGCCCGTGCTAGCTACGATACCGTGTTAGCGGCCGAAGTTACGGCCCGTAATAACTTGGATAATGCGCTGGAAAACCTGCGCCAGATTACCGGTGTTTATTACCCTGAACTGGCATCGCTTAATGTTTCCCGGTTGAAGACTGAACGCCCGCAGGCTGTCAATAACCTGTTGAAAGAAGCTGAGAAACGTAACCTTTCTTTGCTTTCTGCCCGTTTGAGTCAAGATTTGGCACGTGAGCAAATTAAGTCAGCCGAAACTGGCTATATGCCCACTATCGATTTGACTGCATCAACCTCAGTCACCAATACCCGATACAGCGGCGGCACACCAAGCACTCAACAAGTCAATACAGATGCTGGCCAAAACAAAATTGGCGTGCAACTGAGCTTACCGCTGTATAGCGGCGGTGCGACCAATTCTGCCGTGAAACAAGCACAATACAATTTCGTGGGTGCAAGTGAGCAGTTGGAAAGCGCACACCGTGGTGTAGTGCAAACAGTCCGTTCCTCATTCAATAATATTTCAGCTTCTATCAGCAGCATTAAGGCCTATGAGCAAGTGGTTATTTCTAACCAAAGCTCATTAGATGCAATGGAAGCGGGTTATCAAGTGGGTACGCGCACCATTCTGGATGTATTGACTGCAACGACTAACTTGTATCAATCCAAACAGCAGTTAGCTGACGCTCGTTATAACTACCTGATTAACCAGTTAAATATCCAGTCAGCATTGGGTACACTGAACATGAATGACCTGATGGCTCTGAATGGCGTACTGGATAAACCAGTCCCAACATCAGCTACCAGTCTGGCACCGGATAACGCCAACCAGAATGCTTATGCTGATGGCACAAGCACTCAAGCTGCACCACGTGCAACAACCGTTAGCCAGCCAACTACCGCTACACGTAACGGCAACCCATTCCGTAACTAATTTTTACGAATTTGGGCTCACCGGGCACAGCATCAAGCTATGCCCGGTTTATTTTTTCTCTCTTTTTTTGTTACTCCCCAGCATTTTTCATCAATGAAAAAAGCGAAGTTACTCGCAGCATTTCGTATAACTTTGTAAAGTCTGCAGCTCATCGGCCCTCACGCTTTAATTTCGTGCATATTTCCCCTATTCTTAGGGCACTTACTGGGAAAGGGCATTGAACGCCCGGAAATGAGACAAATAATGATGAAACGGACTCAAAACATCAATCAAGAGACTTTCCGTAAATCCTGGCGCAGTTATCGCCTCGCGCCAGTAGCTTTAGCTGTCAGTGCCGTATTTATGCTGGCTGGCTGCGAAAAAACTGATGAAACCGTATCTTTGTACCAAAATGCTGATGATTGCTCTCAGGCGAACCCGTCCAAGAGCGCTGAATGTACAACGGCTTACAACACTGCTTTGCAGGAAGCGGCTAAAACTGCACCTAAGTATGCAACTCGTGAAGATTGCGTAGCTGAATTTGGTGAATCACAGTGTACTCAGGCTCCAGCACAAGCCGGTATGGTGCCAACATCTTCACCCTCTTCTGAAACGACAGCAGCGGCGCCACAGCAAAGCGGTAGTATGTGGATGCCACTGATGGCCGGTTACATGATGGGCCGAATGATGGGCGGCGGAGCAAGTCAGCCATTGTTTACCTCCAAAGCACCCAATAGCCCAGCGAATGGCAAGTTTGTTGACGCAACCGGCAAAAATTTTGGTTCAGCCACCACGGGCCGCACCATGACAGTGCCAAGAACGGCAATGGCACCGAAGCCAGCCGTGACCAATACCATCACTCGTGGCGGTTTTGGTGAGTCAGTAGCTAAACAGTCCTCTATGCAACGTAGTGCAGCGACATCATCCAAAACCAGCACGCGCAGCATGGGTGGCTAAGGTCTGATTAATGAAACGTTTAGCGATTAGCGAACGCCCGGACTGGCGCGAAAAAGCCACCGAGTTCGGTTTCCGTTTTCACACCATGTATGGCGAGCCGTACTGGTGTGAAGATGCGTATTACGAATTTACACTCGCACAAATTGAAGAGCTGGAAGACACCACTGCAGAGTTGCATCAGATGTGCTTGCAAGTGGTTGAAAAAGTAGTTAATAGCGATCAATTGATGGCAAAATTCCGCATTCCCAAACATTGCTGGGATTTTGTTCGTAGCTCATGGAAGACCAATCAGCCTTCACTCTATTCTCGTCTTGATCTGGCCTATGACGGCATCAATCCAGCTAAATTGCTGGAAAACAATGCTGATACGCCCACGTCATTGTATGAAGCTGCTTTTTTCCAATGGTTATGGTTGGAAGACCAAATCAATGCTGGCAATCTGGATCCAGAATCTGATCAGTTCAACAGCATGCAAGAAAAGCTGATTGAGCGTTTTGTTGATCTGCGCGATAACCATGGTTTTAGTTTGTTGCATCTGGCCTGCTGTCAGGATAGTGAAGAAGATCGCGGCACGGTGCAATATCTGCAAGATTGCGCATTGGAAGCGGGTCTGCCAACTGAATTCATGTTTATGGAAGAGATTGGCTTAGGGGAAAAAGGGCAATTTACCGACTTGGATAATCAGGTTATCAGTAATTTGTTCAAGCTCTATCCGTGGGAGTTTATGTTCCGCGAAATGTTCTCCACCAAACTCGAAGATGCTGGCGTTCGTTGGTTGGAACCTGCTTGGAAGAGCATTATCTCCAATAAAGCCTTGCTGCCATTGCTATGGGAAATGTTCCCAAATCACCCAAATCTGTTACCTGCTTATTTTGCTGAAGATGACCATCCAGCTATGGATCATTATGTCACCAAGCCGCTGTTCTCGCGGGAAGGTGCCAATATTCAGATAGTGGAAAACGGTAAAGAAGTGGCGCGGGTTGATGGGCCATACGGCGAAGAAGGCATGATTGTTCAGCAATTCCATCCATTGCCTAAATTTGGTGACAGCTACACCCTGATTGGCAGTTGGCTGGTTAACGATCAACCTTGTGGTATTGGTTTGCGTGAAGATCGTGAACTAATTACCCAAGATCTATCACGTTTTTACCCACATATTATTTTGGGTTAGGCCTGTGGAAGAATAGGCATAAAGGCTGACACCTTAAAATTATTAATAAAGCTGAATCAAGGGGAAACACTCCGTTAGGGCCGTAACGGCGCAAGCCGCCGGAGCGCCCGTAGGAGTGGCCCCCTTGGTTCGCTGACTTTATCACTTCAAGCCTTTCTTTTTATAACGCCGAACTATCCAATTCTTACCGACAACATACTTAGCGACCCCATTTCAATCCCATCAGTGGGAGTCGAAATCGATTCTTTACCATCCCAGCTCCCCAGCACATACAGCAAAGGCAGATAATGCTCAGGAGATGGATTAGACAATGCGGCTCCCTCATGTTGCATAAAATTGACCAATGGGTGGTTATCACCTTGATAATTCAGGTTATCTCGCACGAATTGGTTGAAGGACTCTGCCCATGGATATGGGCTGCTATCGCCCTGCCATCTCACCATGCGCAAGTTATGCACCACATTACCGCTGGCGACAATCAAAATACCCTGCTCGCGCAGCACCGCCAACTTACGGCCTAATTCATAATGATATGCCGCCGGTTGTGTGCCATCGATGCTTAATTGCACAACTGGAATATCCGCCTCAGGGTACATTTTGATCAACACCCCCCAGCTCCCGTGGTCCAATCCCCATTCACTGGTATCAGCCTGTACTGAAATAGGTGCCAGCAGTTGCTGAATTTGTGCCGCCAGTTCTGGAGAGCCAGGAGCAGGATATTCGGTATCAAACAACGCCTGAGGGAATCCACCAAAATCATGGATAGTCCGAGGTTTTTCCATTGCCGTTACCGCCGTCCCACGGGTATACCAGTGGGCAGAAATGGCCAGAATCGCCTTAGGGCGGGGTAATGTCTCACCCAACGCACGCCATGCCTGAGTGTGACTATTTTCTTCCAGCACGTTCATCGGGCTACCGTGGCCGAGAAACAGTGCAGGCATACGAGAGGTGTTCATAGATAATCCTTACTGTTAAGAAAAAAGTGGCGCTAAAACCATAACAAGTACATTACGCGCTTTTTTTTCATTACACAGCCGGATAACAGTGATGAAGATATTCAATAAATTTGAAGGGGAAAAATGGCGGGGAAGAGATTCAAACTATCTGATGACAGAAAATAACCGGGCTGCGATCTATTCAATAGAATAATGGCAACCCGGTGTGTAAACCACATTATCGATAGGCAATATCAGCGGATATTACCATCAGAAGTCAGCTGGCTTTTTTTTCTTGAGACTGACGATATTCAGCCAAATCATCAATGGTAACAACTGGCATATCATGTAATTTGGCGAACTCAATCACTTCTGGCGCATGTGCCATACTGCCGTCATCATTGGTCAGTTCACACAACACGCCCGCAGGTTTGTAACCTGCCAGAGTTGCCAAATCAATAGAGGCTTCGGTATGACCACGGCGTGATAATACACCACCTGGCTGCCCACGCAGCGGGAATACATGACCCGGGCGATTAAGATCAGCAGGTTTCGCGCTGTCAGCGATTGCAGCACGGATAGTCGTCAAACGGTCAGCCGCAGAAACACCCGTCGTCACGCCTTTAGCCGCTTCAATGGTCACGGTAAATGCAGTTTGGAACTGACTGGAGTTATGGGTTACCATCATAGGCAAATCAAGCTGTTGGCGGCGCTCATCCGTAATACACAGGCACACAATGCCACTGCCGTGGCGGATAGTCAGTGCCATTTGCTCAACAGTCATTGCTTCTGCAGCAAAAACCATATCGCCTTCGTTTTCACGACTTTCGTCATCCAACACCATAACACCACGGCCATTACGCAGAGCGTCAATAGCACGTTCTACACGCTCAACAGGCGTGCCAAAATCTGATAGAAGGGTCTGATTCATGGTAAAAAACCTCATTAAAATTATGGATTACCAGAATCAGGGCGGTCTTGAGGAGTAAATGGCCATTTTTCATCTAACAATAGAAATAGCCGAAATAACGCAAGCGAGCTATAAGCTCGGCAGATACCGTTACTCTCTCCCATCCGGACTATAACCGTCGGCCCCGGAATTACACCGGATCTGCTGACCTCTACCCTGCTCCCTTTGACAAGAGAAACAACGTGAGCGCTCGCGGGCTTTTGCACCACGACATGATATGCCGCAACACAATTTACCGCCGGTGGGGACTTGCACCCCGCCCTGAGAATAAGCCCTATGACTATAACGCTATTGATTCGTCGGAGCAATTACCAAAATGGTGATTGCAGAGGTTTATACATTCGGCATCAGGCATTACACTAGTGAGAGTAACTCCACATCTAATTAGGGAAATATCATGATTGACCCGAAAAAAATTGAACAAATCGCCCGCCAGGTGCATGAGTCTATGCCGAAAGGTATTCGCGAATTCGGGGACGACGTCGAAAAGAAGATTCGGATGGTACTGCAATCGCAGTTAACACGTCTGGATTTGGTTAATCGTGAAGAGTTCGACGTGCAAACTCAGGTACTGCTGCGCACCAGAGAAAAGCTGGCGTTGTTGGAGCAACGCATGAGTGAACTGGAGGCCAAATTTAATAGTGCTCCTGCCGGCGTTGAAACAACCGCCGCTATCGTTCAGAAAACGGGCGAGTAATTAGTGGTCAATTATCATTAGGGCACCCTATGGCGCCCTTTTTTCAGTGCTGTATGACGGCTCCCCGCCGGGTGGACATCAGTATCCACAGCAGCGCAAACATCAGTAAGGCATATAAACTTTTCCAACCAATCATCACCAGCAATACGCAACACAGAATACTGCCAATCACCGACATGACCCGCGAGCGGCCGCTTAACAAACGGATCCCAGCCAACATACACAGCAAATAAATCAGCACAAAAATGCCATTAGCATAAACAATCAGTAAATCTAATGGCAAAGACAGCCAATAAATCAGCAGTGTGAAGAGTAGGCAGCTACCCACCACGGCCGTGAGGGCATTGACCGGAGTTTGTCCGGCAGAGAGTTTTGCCAACCGACTTTGGGGGCGCACTTGCGCTTGCGACCACACCATGCGGGCAAAGCTCTGGGTATAAATATTGACGCTGGCAAAACAAGCTAAATAGCCAATAATACAGGCGATCCACAGCGCATGCTGACCAAACAATTGCACCACAATACCCGGCAATGAAGCTGCCGCTGCTTGTTGTTCACCATAAGCATGGAAATGCAGCACCGCCACAGTACATCCCCAGTAAACTACCCCTGCGACCAACAGCCCGACCATCAGAGCTCGGGGGAAATCACGTTCAGGGTGACGGAATTCTGTTGCCAGGTGCGCGAAAGCTTCCAACCCGACAAAGCACCAGAACATCACGGCTAGCGCGCCAAACATATTCACAGTGGAAATATCTTGAGCTGCTGGCCAAGGTATCTGTGATAGCTGAATATTTCCCTGCCACCAAATAGCCACGACTAGCGCAATGACCAACGCGGCAATCAATGTTTGCACATTGGCACTGGAGCCGGCACTGCGGGTTCCCAGCAACCAGATAACCAGCAATGTCACCAATTGCACCATTAACAGCCCGGTATCACTCCAACCAAAGGTGGCTTGCCAAAAACCGGCCGCAATTTGCAAGGCGGCAGGTAAACCGACGGGAATGACGGACAAAAATAGCCAGCCCGTAACTTTCCCCAGTTTTGGTCCGAATGCCATGGTGACAAAGTGGGCCGCACCACCGGCACTGGGGAAATGGCGGCCTAAAGCAGCAAAGGCGATAGCAATAGGGAAAACCAACACAATCAATATCGGCCAGGCCCACAAACTGTCATCCCCTGCCAGCATTGCTGCCAGTGCTGGCACAGCGAAGACACCGGTTCCCAGCAGTGATGTGGACAACAACCCCACTCCCTGTGCCAGACTCAACTCCTGTTTTAGTCCATTCATTCTTTTTAATACCCAAGTCATTGGTGTTGCAGGTAGGCCGCAAGCGAACGCATCCCGATGAGCTTCCTCAAGTCAGCGATTCGGGTGAGTGAATGCCGCTAACACCCCTGCAACGTCAAGGTCAAAGGGTATTTAACCGCGGCCATTCTTGATTGACTGAATAATATTGGTGGTCGAAACACCATCTTCAAAATTCAGCACTTTAACTTCACCACCAGCGGCCCACACCTCTGCACTACCGGCAATCTCATCGGGTTTATAATCTCCGCCTTTCACCAGCAAATCCGGCAAGATATCGGCAATTAAACGCTGTGGGGTATCTTCTTCAAATGGGACGACCCAATCCACCGCCTCTAGCGCGCCCAACACAATCATGCGCTGATCCAGTGGATTAACTGGGCGTTTTTCGCCTTTCAATCGTTTGGTCGAGGCATCACTGTTTACGGCCACAATCAGGCGGTCGCCCAGCTTGCGGGCATTGGCTAAATAGGAAACATGGCCGGCATGAAGAATGTCGAAAATGCCGTTAGTCATGACGACTTTTTCGCCACGCTGACGGGCCTGAGCAACGGCTTTTTTCAGTTGCTGCTCATCCATCACGCCGAAACCTGTTTCAGCTCGACCACGAATGGCATTTTCCAGCTCAATCGGCGAAACCGTCGAAGTCCCCAATTTACCGACCACCACGCCAGCCGCAGCATTCGCCAGGAAGCATGATTCTTCAAGTGTGTTTCCCGCAGCCAATGCGGCAGCCAGCACACCAATAACGGTGTCACCGGCACCGGTCACATCAAACACTTCTTGTGCTTGAGTCGGTAAATGCAGTGGCGCTTTGCCCGGCTGTAGCAAAGTCATACCTTGTTCAGAGCGGGTTACCAGCAACGCGGAAAGCTCAAAATCGGCCACCAACTTCATCCCACGGCTCACTAACTCTTCTTCATTTTTGCAATGACCGACCACCGCCTCAAACTCAGAGAGGTTCGGGGTCAGTAGAGTTGCACCGCGATAACGTTCAAAATCGCTGCCTTTCGGATCGATAAGTACCGGCACTTTTGCTTTGCGCGCCAGCTGGATCATCGCCTGCACACTGTTTAGCGCGCCTTTGGCATAATCAGACAACACCAGAGCGCCAATCTGTGGCAGCGCTTGTTGAATGCGCTCAAAGATAGGTTGAGGGTCAACACCATCAAAACCTTCTTCGAAATCAAGGCGGATTAGCTGCTGGTTACGGGAAAGCACCCGCAATTTGGTAATGGTCGGGTGAGTTGGCACCGAGACAAAATCACAGCGCACCTGCACTTCATTAAGTTTGCTGGTCAGGGCGCGGGCCGCATCATCAATACCGGTCAATCCGACTAACCGGGAGATTGCGCCCAGGGAGGCAATGTTCATCGCGACGTTCGCGGCACCACCAGGGCGTTCTTCGATGGTATCGACTTTAACAACCGGCACCGGTGCTTCTGGTGAAATTCGGCTAGTTGGGCCATACCAATAACGGTCTAACATGACATCACCGACGACTAATACCCCGGCGCGGCGAAAATCAGGCAGCGTGACTTTCATACGTTAGCCCCCCAAAGTGAGCTGTTATTAACCCCGAAAACACACATCCCTTTGCTCCAATTTTGTGTTTGTTATATGGTGCCGGATAATATCACAGACACCTTGCATACTATTAATAGCTGGAATTTATGCGCTGGCAGGCGCTACCACCAGCCACTTACGCCAACTGGCGTCCACTTGCTCTCTTTCGCTCATAAAGCTATTCGCCGACACTTTGCTGGATTGCTCCTGCAATGCCAGATGATGGATTTCATCACGCATAGTGACGTAGGCGCGGGTCAACGCCGCGGCTTCCTCTGCTGGCATGATGTCGTAATTAGCCATAAGCTCAAAAATCCGCACATTATCAGACCATCGGGTCAGACGCGGCTCAGTGGCGGCGTAGCGCAACACCAGATATTGGGCAATAAACTCAATATCAGTGATTCCTCCCTCGTCGGCTTTGATATCAAAAACATCGCGCTGCTTACTGCCCAAATGATTGCGCATCTTTTCGCGCATTTCGCGGACTTCCTGCTGTAATTGCGGGTCTTCGCGATGACGACAAAGGATTTGCTGGCGAATGGTGTCAAACTCTTGATGTAACTCAGGATCGCCATAAACGATGCGCGCGCGCACCAATGCTTGATGCTCCCACGTCCATGCTTCATTTTGCTGGTAATCAGCAAAAGCCTCAACGGTGCTCACCAGCATGCCAGCTTCCCCAGACGGCCTTAGCCGCGCATCAACCTCATAGAGAATGCCTGATGAGGTGCGGGTGCTGAATAAATGCATGACGCGCTGAGCTAAACGCAAATAGAACTGGCGGCCATCAATGCTGCGCTCCCCGTCGGTCATGACATCTAACGGGCAGTCGAGCAGGAAAACCAGATCCAGATCAGAGCTGTAACCCAACTCCCAGCCGCCCAATTTCCCATAACCAATGACGGCAAAACCTCGGCCTTCCCGCTGCTGTAAATGACTTGGCTGGCCATAACGGGCGACCATCTGGCTCCATGCTTGTTGAATAACCGCGTCAATGATGGCTTCTGCCAGATAGGTTAAGTGATCACTCACTTTCATTACCGGCAGTGCCTCGGTGATATCGCCAGCAGCAATACGCAATTGTTGGGCCTGTTTAAACTGACGCAATGCCTCCAACTGTTGCTCTTCGTCATCTTCCGGAACCCGCAGTAAGTATTGACGTAACTCATCGCGGTAAGCACTAGGTTCCAGGGGTTGATAAAGTGATTGCGGATCGAGCAATTCATCCAATAACAGGGGATAGCGCGCAAGCTGGCTGGCCACCATCGGGGAAGCAGAACATAAGCGAATAACATGTTTCAATGCCGCATGGTATTCAACCAACAATTCCAGATACGTGGTTCGGGTCACGATACTGAGCAGCAATTGAATCAAACGGCTGAGAGCAATATTGGCATCTGGTCGTGGGCAAACTTCAGCAAACAGGCGGGGCATCAGTTGGTCCAGCACTTCACGACCACGCGGGCCAATGGTGCGTTTATCAACGTCATGGCGGAAATGATGGATAGTCATCAGCAACTGCCTGCGCGCCGCTTCGTCTAAATGCGGTGTCAACGGCGCTAAATCATTCTCCTCCAGTGCGTCCTGCCATAGACTTTTATACAAACCATGACAGGGATCTTCGCCAATATCTGGGGTATCGTCGCCAATTAGGTCATCAAAGACCAAGCGAACGGCTTGCATATGCTGTTCTAGCGCGGCGTTCAGCGCAGACCAGTCCGCATAGCCCATACCACAAGCTAATCGTGCCTGATTCAAGGTATCACTGGGTAAAGTCTGAGTTTGTTCATCACCAATGGCTTGCAACAGATTTTCTAAACGACGCAAAAAGAGATAGCTGCCACTGAGCGCGGCCACTTGTTGTTCCGGTAATAACCCAAGCTCTGCCACGGCCTGTAAGGTGGGCAGTAAAGCTCTTTCTTGCAGACGCGGCTCACGCCCCCCTCGAATTAACTGAAACACCTGAGTGATAAACTCGATTTCTCGAATTCCCCCCGCGCCCAGCTTAATATTGTCTTTCAGACCGCGCCGACGAACTTCACGAGCTATCATCCCTTTCATGTTTCGTAGCGACTGAATCACACTGAAATCGATATAGCGGCGAAAAACAAAAGGCCGCAAGGTTTGGCGCAGTTCCTTACTGTAATGGTCTTCGGCACCGCCCATCAGGCGAGCTTTCACCATGGCATAGCGTTCCCAATCGCGACCTTGCTCTTGGTAGTAATCTTCCAGTGCAGCAAAGCTCAATACCAGCGGGCCGCTATCGCCGAATGGGCGCAAGCGCATGTCCACCCGATAGACAAAACCGTCGATGGTTTGCTGGTCTAAAGCTTTAATCAGCCGTTGGCCCAGGCGGGTAAAGAACTGGGCATTATCCAACTGACGCCGGCCCCCTTGGGTCTGGCCGTTTTCGGGATAAGCAAAAATCAAATCGATATCCGATGAGAAATTCAGCTCGCCCCCG
The DNA here is from genome assembly GCF_009831415.1 of Yersinia canariae. NCBI lineage: Bacteria > Pseudomonadati > Pseudomonadota > Gammaproteobacteria > Enterobacterales > Yersiniaceae > Yersinia > Yersinia canariae. The sequence goes on from NZ_CP043727.1 coordinate 4,023,085, forward strand.
CCTAACTTCCCCATGCCCAAAATCAGCAGAGGCTGCGGGACTCCCTCACTATTGCAAGGAGTACCAAACTCACGGCAACAAGCCTGATATAGCCAATCGCGAGCGGCAATAATCAAGCTTTCAGCTAACCAACTTAGCTGCTGCAAGGTGTCCGTCGTGGCGCTGGTTTCCAGTGCCTGTGACCAGGCGATGCGCACCATAATCCGACGCCGAAATAGCCGCAATGCCGTTAACAGCGCGGTTTCATCTTGCACATCAGCCAGAGCTTGACTGAGCCATTGTTGATAAAATTGCCACTCCTGCGGCTGCGGCGGTTGCTGATGCAGTTCATCCAGCCAATCAGGGTGAATCAGTAACATGTCACTGACAAAATCACTCAACGCCAATACTGCAATGTCTTCTTTATGCAAGCTCGGCGGAGCCGGTAACTCATAAAAGCGCTGCTGTATATTCTGCGCCTGAATCTGTAATTCCGAAGAGAGTGGCAACATATCAAGTCCTTAACGATCAGGCTGAGGGCTATATGTTCGATTAACGAACTGTTTCAGCTAGCGTGTAGCACCATTCAACCAAAAAGCTGGCTGGGACAAAGCTTCCTTACGGGCAGTATCACGCCAGTGTCCCTGACGCTCCATAATCGCCAACTCTAAACCAAACCAGCCATCAATGTATGGGTGCCATTCATTTTGCGGATAGAAACCAGAGAGCAGTTGGAGGGCCATAATCTGCCGGTTTAAACGCGGAAGTTGTGCCAAATAGCCATCATCATCCAGATTGTGACCAAAGGCCTCTTTCAGGTCAGCAGCACTGCGACTCAACATAATGTCGCAGAAGCGTTTGAACGAACCATCAAACTTAGCTCGGGCTTTATCATCCATAAATGGCCGCCAGCCAGCAGTCACCAGCCACGATGTAAGCGCTAACTTACATTTCAGGTAATCGGCGCTATAACAGATCAATTCGGCATTGGCATTTTTCGGCTCTAACTGTGGTTCGAGCGCAATCAATGACGCACGTAATTCAGCACTGGCTTTGCGTGGTACCAATCCACCAAAAATAGCCAATGCCTGCCGTATCATCCCTAGCGCCTCAATAATCATAGACTTAGCCGCTGGCTCGCCGCGCAACCATAACTCTTCGTGATACTGCCAGTGGTCTAATGCCATTTCCAGTCCTGCAACCATCCCTTGCTCGACGGTAGATTTCGGAGCCGGTTGCAATACCAACAATGGGCGCAATTCACGTGGTGGATTGCCTTGTGCTAAATGATAACCACGTGCCGCTTTACTCAAATTCCCCTGACGTAAACCACCGATTTGAGCCAATTCAGCCGCCAGTGCCAATAAATCTGCCTGATTGCCTTTTTTGAGTTCCAACTCAATTTCGCTCAATGGCTCTGATAGCTCACCTGCACCAATTGTGCCTTGGTCGAGAGCAAGCTCTATCTCGCTCTCACCGTAAGTAATTACCCACTTCTCGCGGGTAAAATCAGTGCGGAACAAGGGTTGTAATTCTGCTTGCAGCGCATCGACCGCCCAACCTTCAGGCCAGATATCGGCTGGGAAACGCGCCAAATCTAATTTGTCATTATCAAGATCAATATTATATTCAGGACGTTGATGCAAACCGCCGATGACTTTACCGCCAGTCTTGACCGTCATTTCATAACGGCCATCATAACCACGAATACGTAAGCCAATATCATGCTGGCGTAGGCGGTTATCTGCCGTTTCAAAATAAATATTCGTCAGCGTTTGCGGCGCTGAATGCTGGCTTTGCCAAGAGGTGATTCGCTCCGGCAAAGCGGCAATGGCCGCAGGAGTAGCAATAAATTTTAATTCTATTTCAACGGTCATAATTTCATTCACACCGGTATGTTGCAAGATTACGGGCATTATGCCTCTTTCGCGGTGATTTGCCTGTTTTAAACAGATTGCTCTATTACAGCAAAAAACAGCGCGGCTGCCCCGATTCAAAGCTTATTTTAACCTGTTTTAACAACTCTACACTAAGGCTTCATAAGACAAATTTTCACCGCCGTTAAAATGAACAGTAAAAGGGCTAAAGCCGCGCGGGCTATGAGAGTAAGATAGTTCTCATTCCGGTTTATGCGTTGCGTCGGCAAACTGAACACACTACTATCGTCCCATAAATTCACTCATAAATGATGATCTAATGCAGAAATTACGCCTAATTTGCCTCACGGTACTAAGTCTCAGTCTTTCCCTGAGCGCTTATGCTGAAGAAAAACGCTACATCTCTGATGAGCTGGATACCTACGTTCATAGCGGCCCCGGTAACCAATACCGTATTGTTGGCACGCTAAAAGGTGGGGATGAAGTTACCCTGATTAGCGTTAATGACAGCACAAATTACGGCCAAATCCGCGACAGCAAGGGTAAAACCACTTGGATCCCGCTGGATCAATTGAGCGAAACTCCCAGCTTACGTGTTCGTGTTCCTGACCTTGAGCAACAGGTCAAAACACTGACCGACAAACTGGCGAATATTGATAATAGCTGGAACCAGCGCACCGCAGAAATGCAACAAAAGGTAGCGGCCAGCGACAGTGTCATTTCCGAATTACAAAAAGAAAATGAGTCACTGAAAAACCAGTTGGTCGTTGCGCAGAAGAAAGTCAGTGCCGTGAACCTGCAATTGGATGACAAGCAACGCACCATTATTCTGCAGTGGTTTATGTACGGCGGCGGTGTGGCGGGGATGGGCTTGCTATTGGGCCTGATACTGCCACATTTGATTCCAAGCCGTAAAAAGAATAACCGCTGGATGAACTGAGTTTTTCAATTTAACACTCATAACGTTGCGAAATACGGGCTGCTCGCCAGAGTAGCCCGCTGAATATCTTCTCACCCCAACTATACTGAACTAACTGGTGGCCATTCTGGTAGCCAGCTATAGAATCATCTTTTGTGTTTATGCTACAACGTCAAGAACAAAGGGTTAACATGGACATTTACTTGGTCGGCGGTGCCGTACGCGACAGCTTATTAAACCTACCGGTCACCGAGCAGGATTGGGTTGTGGTGGGCGCAACGCCGGAACAGCTACTCGCGCAGGGCTACCAGCAGGTCGGTAAAGATTTCCCGGTATTTCTCCACCCCGTTAGCCATGAAGAATACGCGCTGGCTCGCACTGAACGTAAGTCCGGGCAGGGCTATACCGGTTTTACTTGCTACGCCGCCCCAGATGTCACTCTGGAAGAAGATTTACTGCGCCGCGATTTGACCATCAATGCTATTGCCCGCAGTAGTGAGGGGGAATTATTCGATCCCTATAATGGCCGACAAGATTTAGAAAACCGCGTATTACGCCATGTCTCTGATGCTTTCGGCGAAGATCCATTGCGTGTTTTGCGTGTTGCCCGCTTCGCTGCTCGTTTTGCTCATCTGGGCTTTACCGTCGCCCCAGAAACCCAATCATTGATGGCGGCTATGGCCAAGAGTGGTGAGCTTTCGGCTTTAACACCAGAGCGAGTCTGGAAAGAAACGGAAAAAGCACTGAAAACACAAAGCCCACAAGTCTATTTTCAGGTATTACGCGATTGTGGAGCATTGGCCGTCCTGTTTCCCGAAATTGAGCGCTTATTTGGGGTCCCTGCCCCAGAAAAATGGCATCCGGAAATCGATACCGGCATCCATACTCTAATGACACTGGCGATTGCCGCTCAACTCAGCCCTGATGTTGACGTGCGCTTTGCTGCACTTTGCCATGACTTAGGTAAGGGACTGACACCGAAAGAGTTTTGGCCACATCATCATGGGCATGGCCCGGCAGGCGTCAAATTGGTAGAACAGTTATGTCAACGCTTACGGGTGCCTAATCCCGTGCGGGACTTAGCAAAACTGGTGGCGGAATATCATGATCTCATTCATACGGTAAATAAACTCCGCCCTGAAACCCTGCTTAAGCTGTTCGATGCGATTGATGTGTGGCGCAAACCAGAGCGCCTTGAGCAGATAATACTGACCAGTGAGGCCGATGCTCGGGGCCGAACTGGATTCGAAGAAAATCCGTATCCGCAGGGTGATTATCTACGCGCTGCATTCCGAATTGCTCAGGAAGTCTCAGTGCAAGAAGTGGTCGCCAGTGGGCTGCAAGGATTGGCCATTCGTGATGAGTTGAAACGCCGACGCCAGCAAGCTTTGGCCGAATGGAAGCACACTCAAGCAGTGGTTTCACCCTAAATTATCGCCCAGTGATAACACAAAAAAGCCCTGATTATTCAGGGCTTTTTTGTAGTCTGATACGACAGTGCTGTTACATAAAGACCCAGTACACCGCGGCTGCGACAATAAAGCGATAAATCGCAAAAGGCACGAAAGAGATACGTTTAATCAATGACAGGAAGGTTTTGATGGCAATCAGGGCGACGATAAATGCAGTGATAAACCCGACGGCAAACATCGGCAAATCGCCCCAGCTCAGGAAATGTAAGCTTTTATACACATCCAGCACACTGGCCCCGAGCATCATCGGCACGGCCAAAATAAAGGAGAATTCAGAGGCCGCGTAGCGGTTCACTCCGACCAGCATCCCACCTGAAATGGTGGCACCAGAACGGGAGAAGCCCGGCCATAATGCCAGGCACTGGAAACAGCCAATAGCAAAAGCTTGGCGATAAGTAATATCATCCAGCCCGATAGCCTTAGGATTTTTAGGTTTAAACCACTCGGCGGCAAGCAAGAGTAAGCCGCCGGCAACCAGGGCATACATAACACTTTGCGGGTTAAATAACGATTTGATGACGTCGTGAAAAACCAAGCCCAAACCAACCGCCGGGATCATCGCCAGTAAAATATGGCCCAATGTCAGATGACCGCTGGTTTTCCCCTCGTGAGGGACTCTACCAAAATGAATACCAATCAGGCTGAATAGACGCCGCCAGAACACCACCACCACGGCCAGAATTGACCCTAACTGAATAATGACTTCAAAAGTTTTTGCTTTGTCGCCGGTAAAGCCCAACAGCTCACCAACAATAATCATATGCCCAGTAGATGACACTGGCAGAAACTCAGTCAGCCCTTCAACCACACCCAACACAAAAGCCACAAACAGCGAATACATATCCGTCATCTACGATACCCAATGCCCTGTAATAGAGACCACAAAAAACGGCAATGTGAAAAACAGTGCCGTTCAATTTCAGTATGTAAAAAATATCACGTTAATCAATAATTCGGACCACATTATCAATATAGGGTTGCATTTTTATGTCGTGGCGAAGCAAAAATTAGATAGGCCGTTGACCGCGCTCAATCACTACACCGACATTACGCGCCTGGGCAACCGCCCCCGGCTTGCTAACCTTAATCCGCACCCAAGGCGAATTAAACCGCTGTAGCAATAGCTCGGCAATCTCTTCAGCCACTCGCTCAACCAGCGCAAAACGCTGCGATTCAACATGCTTGATGACGGCATCACTGATATCTGCATAACTCAGGCAATCATTAACATCATCACTGGCAGCGGCTTTGCGATTATCCCAGCCCATTTCGATATCGAACACGAGCTTTTGTTGAATAGTCTGTTCCCAGTCATAAACACCGATGGTGGTTATGACAGTGAGTTCCTCAATAAATACGATGTCCATCACGTCATTCTCTGTTTTTGCGCCTGCCGGATACCACTTCCAGCCGAATATGCGTATTATCCACTGATGTTGCGATTAAAACGATCATTATTCAACAGGGCGGTGTTATGAGTGCTATCGCGCTTGGCATGATTATCTTCGCGTATTTGTGTGGTTCTATTTCCAGTGCGATCCTGGTCTGTCGGGTTGCCAAGCTACCAGATCCGCGTGAGCATGGCTCCGGTAATCCCGGGGCAACCAACGTACTGCGCATCGGCGGCCGCGCTGCTGCTGCAACGGTACTGATTTTCGATGTGCTGAAAGGTATGTTACCGGTTTGGATAGCTTATCTGCTGCATGTTTCGCCGCTGTATCTTGGCCTTACCGCTATTGCGGCCTGTCTTGGCCACATTTATCCAGTATTTTTCCACTTTAAAGGTGGCAAAGGCGTTGCTACTGCATTTGGTGCGATTGCGCCTATAGGCTGGGATCTGACTGGCTTGATGACAGGCACTTGGCTGCTGACAGTTTTGCTGAGCGGTTATTCATCTTTAGGCGCAATTATTAGCGCGTTAATTGCTCCTTTCTACGTCTGGTGGTTCAAACCGCAATTTACTTTCCCGGTTGCCATGCTTTCCTGCCTGATTCTGATGCGCCACCACGATAATATTCAACGTTTATGGCGTGGCAAAGAAAGTAAAATCTGGGATAAGCTCAGAAAGAAACAGCAGAAAACACCCGCGGAAGAAGCCGCAGAGTTAGAAGAGAAAGAAGAAGATTAGTTTTACCCAATAACCTCGCCATCCCACCGAGTCCAGAATGGCAGAGCGGGAGCGAGGCAAGGCGCAAAGAATTGAGAGAGCAGAGCTATCAGACAGTATGCGAGCATCGCGAGCTGGTGCCGCCGCCCAGCTCAGGCATTGTAATCAGACTTTCGGTAACTCGGCCAACGGCCAGCGCGGCCTGACCGACACACTCAATTCGCTATTCACACCGCTTTTCAACCGAATCAATCCAGCATAGGCAATCATCGCGCCATTATCGGTGCAAAATTCTGGCCGGGCATAGAACACTTCACCGCCACGTTTTTGCATCATTTCGGCCAATTTGGCGCGCAAGGTGCGGTTAGCACTCACACCGCCAGCAATGACCAAGCGCTTAAAGCCGGTCTGATCCAATGCGCGTTTTGATTTGATAGCCAGTGTGTCGACCACGGCATCTTCAAAAGCTCGTGCAATATCGGCACGAGTTTGGTCATCACCACCATTGGCGCGAATAGTATTCGCTGCAAAAGTTTTTAGGCCAGAAAAACTGAAATCCAGCCCCGGTCGGTCGGTCATTGGCCGCGGGAAAGTAAATCGTCCAGCAGTACCTTGTTGTGCCATACGCGACAACATTGGCCCTCCGGGATAATCCAATCCTAACAATTTCGCTGTTTTATCAAAAGCTTCACCTGCCGCATCATCAACAGATTCGCCCAGCAATAAATATTCGCCAATACCCGTCACACTGATTAATTGCGTGTGGCCGCCGGAGACAAGTAACGCGACAAACGGGAATTCCGGAACATTTTCTTCCAGCATCGGTGCCAATAAATGCCCTTCCATATGATGAACGGGCACAGCAGGAACTCCCCAAGCAAAGGCTAATGCGCGGCCTACTGTGGCGCCAACCAATAATGCACCGACTAACCCTGGGCCTGCGGTATACGCCACGCCATCAATGTCTTTGGCGCTCAAATTAGCTTCTTTCAATGCAGCTTGAATCAATGGCACCGTTTTGCGCACATGATCACGGGAAGCCAGCTCAGGGACGACGCCGCCATAATCAGCATGCAATTTAACCTGACTGTACAATTGGTTAGCTAACAGACCGGTTTCATCGTCATACACTGCAATTCCGGTTTCATCGCAGGACGTTTCTATACCCAAAACTCGCATTACATTTCCCATCATTCACGTGCGGCCGATAGTTTAGCATAACCGTGCCGCTCGTCATGATTTCTGATACTAAACTGCACGGGAAAACTGCTTTTTGGCTATCCAACACCATGAATGTTGTTGATAGTTTTCACATTTGAAAAGAATGTTGATAAATTCGATCAACAGCCCTGTTTAGTATATAATCAGCGGCCGTCGCACTCTTGGCACCACTTTCTTGTAAAGAACGAGGGCGACATCACAGGGGCGTGCCTGTTTCAATTTGCTGTGGTGCTTTACAAAGCAGCATCCATTGAAGTAAAATTCCGCACCATTTTGAGAAGGCTGGCGATTGGCCAGCAGCAAACCGATTTCTATTGAGGTGAGAGGCACATGCCGGTAATTAAAGTACGTGAAAACGAGCCATTCGACGTAGCTCTTCGTCGTTTCAAACGCTCTTGTGAAAAAGCAGGTGTTTTAGCTGAAGTTCGTCGTCGTGAGTTCTATGAAAAACCGACTACCGAACGTAAACGCGCTAAAGCTTCTGCTGTAAAACGTCACGCGAAGAAATTGGCTCGCGAAAACGCACGCCGCACTCGTCTGTATTAATTCTTCGGGGGTAACCCCACCGCGTAGTTTTTTATGTTCTAAGAACGCGCAGATCGAGTAGTTGCATACGAAGGCCGTGCTTTCCGAAAGGAATGCGCGGCTTGTTCTCGTTTATGGACTGACCGAATAGGGGCTTATGGCTGGACGAATTCCACGCATATTTATCAATGACTTGCTGGCTCGCACCGACATCGTCGATCTTATCGATGCTCGGGTAAAGCTGAAGAAGCAAGGCAAAAATTATCATGCGTGCTGTCCGTTCCATCATGAGAAAACACCCTCATTCACCGTTAATGGCGATAAACAGTTTTATCACTGTTTTGGCTGTGGTGCGCACGGTAATGCTGTTGATTTCTTGATGAATTACGACAGGCTAGAGTTTGTCGAAAGTATCGAGGAATTAGCAACTATGCACGGGCTGGAAGTGCCTTACGAGGTAGGAACCGGCACCACTCAGTTAGAACGTCATCAACGACAAAGTCTTTATCAACTGATGGAAAGCCTGAGCGCGTTCTATCAACAATCACTCAAGGGCCAGACCGCCAATCAGGCACGTGAATACCTTAAGCATCGCGGTTTGAGTGAAGAAATCATCCAACATTTTGCTATCGGTTTTGCCCCCCCAGGTTGGGACAATGCCTTAAAACGTTTTGGGCGCGATGGTGAAAGCCGGACAGCACTGAACGATGCAGGGATGCTGGTGACTAATGATACAGGGCGGACTTACGATCGTTTTCGTGAGCGCGTCATGTTCCCCATCCGTGATAAACGCGGGCGGGTTATCGCTTTTGGTGGGCGAATTCTGGGCGACGGAGTACCAAAGTATCTTAACTCCCCAGAGACTGAAATTTTTCATAAGGGCCGCCAGTTATACGGCTTGTATGAAGCGCAAGTGAACCACCCCAATCCAACACGACTGCTCGTGGTGGAAGGTTATATGGATGTGGTCGCACTGGCGCAATTTGGTATTGATTATGCCGTTGCTTCGCTGGGTACAGCGACCACTGCGGAACATATTCAATTATTATTCCGCGCAACGGATAACGTAATTTGTTGTTATGACGGCGATCGTGCAGGTAGAGATGCGGCTTGGCGCGCATTAGAAACCGCACTTCCCTATCTAAATGATGGGCGTCAGCTACGCTTTATGTTTTTGCCTGATGGCGAGGACCCAGACACTCTGGTGCGTAAAGAAGGGAAAGATGCATTCGAACAGCGGATGGAGGAGGCGCAGCCACTCTCAACCTTCTTGTTCGAAACATTAATGCCACAGGTGGATTTGAGCAGCCCAGACGGGCGCGCCAAATTAAGCACACTGGCACTCCCTTTAATCAGCCAGGTGCCCGGAGAAACCTTGCGGCTTTATCTGCGCCAGCAGTTAGGCAATAAGTTGGGCCTGCTCGATGACAGCCAGCTAGACAAGCTGATGCCGAAACAGGCTGATAATATAAATAGCTACCAGCCGCCCCAGCTAAAACGCACAACCATGCGTATACTTATAGGGCTACTGGTACAAAATCCACAACTGGCAACACTCATCCCTTCATTGCAGGGCGTCGAGCAAGCCAAGTTAGCCGGTTTACCGCTATTTATTGAGTTGGTTGAGACATGTTTAGCTCAACCGGGGCTGACAACCGGGCAGTTATTAGAACTGTATCGTGATAATAAATTCAGCCAACAGCTTGAAACTCTCGCAACATGGAACCACATGATTGTTGAGGACATGGTCGAACAGACTTTTGTCGACACGCTAACCAGCCTGTATGACTCCATATTGGAGCAACGTCAGGAAACACTAATAGCGCGTGATCGTACACATGGATTAAACGCCGAAGAACGTAAAGAGCTTTGGTCTTTGAATCTGGCGTTAGCCAGAAAAAAATGAAACACCCAACGGCTTAATTGCCGATAAATGTGGGGGCAGATCCCCACAAGATGCCGTCATAGCGGGCAGCGGCGACAAAAAAAAGCCCCAAATGCTATTGTTGGCGGTTTCGCCGACCGACACCAACCCAAATACTCTGAAGTGTGGATACCGTCTTATGGAGCAAAACCCGCAGTCACAGCTGAAGCTACTTGTCACCCGTGGTAAGGAGCAAGGCTATCTGACCTATGCTGAGGTCAATGACCATCTGCCGGAAGATATCGTCGATTCCGATCAGATCGAAGACATCATCCAGATGATTAATGACATGGGCATACAGGTGCTGGAAGAAGCTCCTGATGCCGATGATTTAATGCTGGCCGAGAACACCACTGATACCGACGATGACGCGGCTGAAGCTGCCGCACAAGTGTTGTCCAGTGTTGAATCCGAAATCGGGCGTACAACCGACCCGGTGCGTATGTATATGCGCGAAATGGGTACCGTTGAGCTATTGACGCGTGAAGGCGAGATTGATATTGCCAAACGTATCGAAGACGGTATCAATCAGGTCCAGTGCTCAGTTGCTGAATACCCTGAAGCGATTACTTACCTCTTGGAACAATATGATCGCGTTGAAGCGGGTGAAGCTCGTTTATCTGACCTGATCACCGGATTTGTTGATCCAAACGCCGAAGAAGATATTGCACCGACGGCGACTCACGTTGGTTCCGAATTATCCACCGAAGAAATGGATGATGACGACGACGAAGATGAAGACGAAGACGAAGAAGAAGACGACAACAGCATCGACCCAGAGCTGGCACGCCAGAAATTCAGCGAACTGCGTGAGCAATATGAAAACGCACGCATGGAAATCAAGAAAAATGGCCGTAGCCATGCCAATGCTGCTGCTGAAATTCTGAAGCTTTCTGAAGTGTTCAAACAGTTCCGCCTGGTACCGAAGCAATTCGACTACCTGGTCAACAACATGCGTACTATGATGGACCGCGTTCGTACTCAAGAACGTATCATCATGAAGCTGTGTGTTGAACAGTGCAAAATGCCGAAGAAAAACTTCGTCACCTTGTTTGCTAGCAATGAAACCAGCGACACTTGGTTTGCGGCAGCAATTGCCATGGGTAAACCGTGGTCTGAAAAACTGAAAGATGTTTCGGATGATGTACAACGCAGCTTGCAGAAATTGCGTCAGATCGAAGAAGAAACCGGCCTGACCATCGAGCAAGTGAAAGACATTAACCGTCGTATGTCTATCGGTGAAGCTAAAGCACGCCGTGCCAAGAAAGAAATGGTTGAGGCTAACCTGCGTCTGGTTATCTCTATTGCGAAAAAATACACCAACCGTGGCTTGCAGTTCCTTGATTTAATTCAGGAAGGCAACATCGGCTTGATGAAAGCAGTAGATAAATTCGAATACCGTCGTGGTTATAAGTTCTCAACCTATGCCACTTGGTGGATTCGTCAGGCTATCACCCGCTCTATCGCGGACCAGGCACGTACCATCCGTATTCCGGTGCATATGATTGAGACCATTAACAAACTCAACCGTATTTCACGCCAGATGCTGCAAGAGATGGGCCGTGAACCAACACCGGAAGAACTGGCTGAACGCATGCTGATGCCGGAAGACAAGATTCGTAAAGTGTTGAAGATTGCGAAAGAGCCAATCTCAATGGAAACCCCAATCGGTGATGATGAAGATTCACATCTGGGCGATTTCATTGAAGATACCACTCTGGAACTACCGCTGGACTCTGCTACCTCTGAGAGCCTGCGCTCTGCCACTCACGACGTGTTGGCTGGCCTGACTGCGCGTGAAGCGAAAGTTCTGCGTATGCGTTTCGGTATCGATATGAACACTGACCACACGCTGGAAGAAGTGGGCAAACAGTTCGACGTAACCCGTGAACGTATCCGTCAGATCGAAGCGAAGGCATTGCGTAAACTGCGCCACCCAAGCCGCTCTGAAGTGCTGCGCAGCTTCCTGGACGATTAATCGTCAGTTGCAGTGATAAGCACACAAAAAACCCCGGCATGCCGGGGTTTTTCTTTTTAGCCGAATACGGCTCTTCTAAAACCCGTATCCATGCACTATTGCCTGCTATGTCCGTAAAAAACCTTAATTTTGCGCATAAAACACCCATCTGATTCTTCAGCTCTAGACCGCGGGATAAAAACTACCGTATAATCAGCGCCCAAGTCTGGCCCCTTAGCTCAGTTGGTTAGAGCACGCGACTCATAATCGCTTGGTCACTGGTTCAAGTCCAGTAGGGGCCACCAAATAAAACAAGGAGTTAGATGAGAAATCGTCTGACTCCTTTTTCTTTTTATACGAATCGGGTCAGGTAATGGGTCAGGTAAGGAATTGCCTCCCTGCCCTCTTCATCTCGCTGCCAGCATCCCCGGATAGTGCTTTGCCACGATATCATTCATCTTTTCTGTCAGATCACACCGCTTAAAAGTGATGTGCGCTGTTCCCTTCTGGAAGTAACGGATACTGAAGAAATCATCTTCGTAAATATCCTTCGAAGGGTTGTCCCGAATATGCTCCATCAATCGAGTAGTAACATCGCCACGGTTGTCGGGTATCGGTTTACCATCCAGCAGAAATAGCATTCGCTCCAGATCCGCCAGTTGATCCCTACGCCAGCCCCAGTTCAAACTAAATCCCCAGCGGTTATGCGTCACCAGATTATTGATGATGATCTTCTTACCAAAACTACAAGGACTATTGGTCTTATAATCCCATGACAGACCTTTGAACACATTGATGATCCCACGTTCAAAGACATCCATTTTGTTCAGATGTAACTGCTCAAAAGTACTGAGTATATTCGCCTCGCTGATGGCAGGCAGATCACCCTCCTCCAGGTTCTTATGCCACTGGTCGCGCGCCTGAGCATCCATCAAGGCCATCATGCCAGACTTCAACATCAAGTCTCGCCAGATACTACGGTCAATATTGCGGGTGACGGCAGGCAGCGCTTTTTCTACCTTTTCGGTCATCCAGCTATCGTAACGATGCCCGGCTTTCATCGCCCAGTCTTGCGCTGTACCACCGCCAATTTCTGAGGTTAACCGTGAAATGGCATCAAGCTGCTCAATGAGTTGTTCTATCTGTTTCAGTGCGGCATCGCGGCCAGTGACCACACGTTCGATATTGGTCGAAAGGATAAGTTCGTTGTGACCTGTTAACACGTTGGGTTCTGTTTGCATCTTTAATCGTCCATAAAAGCAAACACGCCTGCCGGAAGTGGCAGGCGCATTATGCGATGAATAAAAAGAGAGGAAAGTGCAGAGGTAAAAATCAGGAATGATGCTCGAAGAATTTACGTATTCATTAATCCGGTAGCTCGCTTTGCTCTGAGAATATCGGTAGCGGTCAGGAACGGTGCCTGCTCCTGCCATGTAAACCCTTTGCGGTCAGTGCGTATCAGTTCATAACGTTCCACTAGGAAATTCACCGCATCAGCCAGTGTTATTCCCGCTTCAATATGTTCCTGAATGGCCGCGTCCTCATGGAATGGCGTGTCGTTGAGTGTCAGGCCGTAATGCTGCTCCAGTAGATACGTTAAAAGTTGCTGCCAGACCTGCACAGGTGACAGGCGTGACGAAACCGGCAACGTGGCCGGTACAGTTGAGGTTTGCATGAGTTGAGTCTCTTAAAGAAAGGAACGAAAGATTTGATGGCTTACAAAGCTAAGTTGATGCAGAGGATCAGTCTTTAACCTGATTTGATGGATAAATTGCGATATATACATACCCATAACTGCCCAGCGTATCGGCTTCACAGGTCAGCCCGTTACGGTACAGCGTGACGCAGTGCGCGCACCGGGGATTCAACTCACCGGAGAGCAGCATCAATTCCATATGTACGACAAAATGCGGAAAAGCTTCATCCAGATCTCGGGTCTGCATCTCGCTGAACGAACCGTTGAATTCTGCCCGGTCTGCCAGAAAATGCAGACGATGACCTTCCTGCACCAGCAGAGCTCCAAAACACGGTGTGATATCTCGTTTAAGACCCCAGGTTTGAGTAGCATCTTTATTCATCATTTTATTCCTGTTAAAGAAGACCATGCTCGGCGAAAGAGAAAATCTGTCTGCCACCGACAATCAGGTGGTCGGGCATTCGAACTTCCACCAGCATCAGCGCCTGCACCAGTCGCTGGGTAATAGCCTTGTCTGCCTGACTTGGTGCAACCTCCCCGGAAGGGTGGTTATGGGCAAATATCACCGCCGCAGCGTTAAAGTACAGGGCGCGTTTCACCACTTCCCGGGGATGAACTTCAGTGTGATTGAGGGTGCCGGTGAACAGTGTTTCGTGGGCAAGCAGCTGGTTCTGGTTATTGAGGTACAGCACGACAAATTCTTCACGCTCAAGGGTTCCCATTTTCAGCCTGAGCCAGTCGCGAGTGGCCTGTGTGGAGGTGAATGCCACACCCGGTTCGCGCAGGTGTTGTTCAAGCAGAACCAAGGCTAGCTTAATGGTACGCAGTGCCGGTAACGGCAGTTCAGGTGTAAAAAGAGTGGTTTGTTTATCCATAGCAAATCTCCTTAATTAAAGGTGGTAAGGATGGCACTGGATTCGGCACGACAAGCGTGATGGCCGTATTCGAGTAGGAAGATGGCAATATGATTGCGAAATGCATGAGGAAACGAAGCCAGTAATGACCCAGTGACTTATACCCAATCACAGTGTTAAAAATAAAAAATCCCGCAATCCAATGAGGATGCGGGAGGAGGCATGGGGATAATATCTATCTGAAATAATTTAGAAAAATGGATTTTTCCAGAGTTCTATTATGAGATGTGTTCGTTAGAGGCTTCTTGGATATGATCGTCTGCTGAGTGCCAGAAGCGGACTTTTTAAAAATATTGCGTGCCAAACAATTGGGCGCAGGTCACATCAAGTACCAGAATACCTGAAATTTTTGTAGAGCGAGGTTTGTTACCCTGCCCGACCAGCGACATGTGGTTAGTTTAGTGATCAGAAATGTCGAGCGTTTGGTCGTTCATTGACGCGGGATCTTCCAACGGTTCCACATGAGTGGTGATATGGATAAAAGGCAGTGCGGCGCGGATATCATTCTCTATACGCTCGGCCCAGTCGTGCCCATATTGAACAGTCCATAGCCCAGGAACTAGGATGTGCATTGTCATAAACGCCCGCCCGCCAGCCTGGCGTGTGCGTAGTGCATGGAAATCAAGCCCCTGTTCACGATATCCCGCCAGCAGCGACTCGATTTTTTTGAGTTCTTCCGTGGGTAGCGATACGTCCATCAGACCTGCAGCTGAACGACTCATAAGCTGATAACCAGTCCAAACGATGTTGGCTGCGACCAGCAATGCAACGATCGGATCGACCCAAAACCAGCCGGTCATATAAACCAGTCCGACACCAAAAATGACACCGACCGACGTCCAGACATCGGTCAGCAGGTGATGAGCATCTGCCTCAAGAGTGATAGAGTTGTGCTGCCTGCCAGCCCTTAACAAAATGCGAGCCGTCACAAAATTAAGGATTGATGCGACTGTTGAAACCAGTAATCCGAGACCAATCTCCTCAAGCGGCTGTGGAGTTAACATCCGCTCAACTGCGGTATAGGCGATACTGGCTGCCGCCAATAGGATCAGAAATCCTTCGAAAGCACTCGAGAAATATTCGGCTTTGCCGTGCCCATATGCATGGTTCTCATCGGCCGGAAGCGCAGCCAAGGTCAGCATCCAGAGCGCCATTAGGGCTCCAGCGAGGTTAACTACGGATTCTATGGCATCAGATAGCAGACCGACCGAACCGGTCATTTTCCACGCCACACCTTTGAGTCCGATAGTGGCAATAGCCGTGGCAATGGAAAGCCAAGCGTAGTGCGTAAGCGGACGAGGTAATCCTTTTGTTTTAGTCATTATTAACTTCCTAAAATAGGACGACTAACTCACATTTCTATCCATGATAGATAATTAAACAATCATTTCGCCATGAATATTTTTTCATTTTTATTAAATTTCTTTAAAAAGTCTCTGCAAGTGTAGTTTCATCTTCTAATAAACTAAATTTTAGTTTTAGGGTTTTCTACAACTTGAAGTAATATTATCGCACAACAGATTAGTCACTTAGGTTAACTGAGCGGTTTTTATATTTTTCAATTAAAATATGCAAAACTCCCATTGCACCATGTGCATAAAAATAGACCTCAATGAAAGTAGTAAAGAACTTATGCCAGTGGATTACTGTTTCAGCCAGATTTGACTGCATGGTATTCAACAAGAACCATAGGCCACCTGAAAGTGCTACAATTAGCAATGCTAGAACTCCAAATCCTTGGATTGTACTGGCAATACCTCCCGAATGTGCATCGGGCAGTCGGAAACTAGTCAACGTTTTTATATCTTGTTTAATACCACTAAAGTCAAGCCCTACCCAGGAAAAGTAATAAGTAAAACCTCTTTGAGTAAGCATCCAACTTAACATAATAAAACCACAAATAATCAGTCCTAACCCTGAAATAATGTGCATCCAGGTTATAACTCCTTCAAGACTATGTTCACCAATTGCTTCGGTCTCTGTCAGATTAGAGTTAATAATTTGTGATAATATTAGAAATGCCACAATGATGTGAAGAATACGAAAAAAAGGAGCGTAATCATGGGGTAATAGATTCCAGAGTCGCAATTTCATTAATGAGCCCTTAGTAAATTTATCGATGTTCTTAATCATACAAAAGAATTATTAGGATAACCTTAATTCTTAAAATTGCAGCAGGCATTAGTTCACCTCTGATATGGCCACTTGCGAAATGGGAATGGTAACTATTATTACTATGTGTTTACTTGCTGTTCTTGTTACGCCCCCCCCAACACTTTACTTTTAAATATGATTTCCTGCTGGGTTTGAATATGTGTTTTTCTATAGTGCGGCAACCTATTTTTACACCAACTCATGAATTAAATAAGAATCATAAATTAAATGAGAGGTTTAATTCCCTTACTTAACGCGATGATATTAAATGAAAATTTCAATTTTTATAATTTATTAAACAGTTAGAATGAGACATCGTTAATACGATCTTCCTTTAGATAATTCTGATAGCACTTTTTCTACTGGGCAGTCTGCAATGTCCGCTCCTCGCTCTTAGCAGACTTTATAACCAGAAGCGGATACATTTACCTGAAGAAAGAAACTGACCACTGCGCTCGTCGTTCGGAAATGCCAAGGATATCGGTGAATATTAAGCGACAAAAAAAGAAAACCCCGACTGCCGGAGGCATTCAGGATTAGTAATGCCACCAGTGCGGAACCCGCTACCAGTAGAATGTGAATGTATTGATTGAATTTCATATTCTTCCTGAACGAAAGTTAGCATGTTTTCTTTTGCTCATTCAGTCGTCGTTAGCGACGAAACCGGCTCAGATATCACGCACGCCTTAAATGCAAAAGCCCCTGTTGCGTGAGCAACAGGGGCTGGGTTTATTTTGTGTCGATGACGGTATCAGTATCCTGTTTTAACTTTATACATCAACAACGTTTTGCTTCCCCTGACAATCTTCACATACAGGCCGTTATCCTTCGGGCCACGCACGAAACCGGCCCTCACATCACCCTGACAGTCACCGCCATCGTAGGGCACATTAATACCGGTCTCATGTACCAGGTCGATAACACCAAAATTATTATCAGCACAGGCAGTGCCCGGCCAGTCCTGAATCAAAGCAAATTTATGGTCGTCACTGACACCGGTCAGCGAGCAGACGGAGCTATTGATATCGTTTCCCTGACACCAGTACGACTCGCCCGGATTGTCTTTATCCATCAGTTGTTCGGGTAACTGCGCTGCACTGGCGGTAAAAGACAATACAACGGCGGATACTGCAGTAAACATCTTGAACATGGTTTACTCCCTGAATCATCAGTGGCGCATGGCTGCGCAGATTTCTTCTGTGCCAGTCATGGCATGATTAAAAGCGTTTATAACGGAACAGCTCTTTGCTTTGGTACAACACTACCAAGTCGTCGTAATCTGGCTTTTTGTGATTGGGCATAAAGGTGGCAATCGTCCCGGGACGGCACAGGTCTTTTACGGTGACACCAAATTTCTGATCTGGAGTAATGGTGAAACCTTTTGACGCTTCATCGCGCCGGATGCTTATCCAGCCCCATAACCCACCCTCGCAGTCTTTAAGCGGTGCGGAACGTACGGTCACCATTCCACCACTGCGATCAGCAAACATAGCTTCGCATTTCCCGGTAACCTGACGGTGTGCATCACACCAGAAAATATTGCCGCTTTTATTGTTTACCGCAGCAGGTAATACCCGGTTGTAAGGCGCCCCCTGCACCGTGGCGCAAGTCAGCAGACTGACTGCTATCAGCAGCGTTCTGAACATTGGTTTCATGATAATTTCCTTTAAAGAGAAGCCATCGGTTGAAGGCCGATGGGAATACATCAGGCCACCAGCGTCAGGAACAGCATCACCAGCCAGACCCAGAAATAAGCTGATTTCTGCCCCAGTGATTTAGCCCGTCGCCAGAGATAGAACGGCACCAGCCACGCCAGCTTGCCGAAGGCTGCCGTATCCACCCCGGCCTTACGCAGACGTCTTTCATCCAGGTAGCCCAGAGAGATATTGAGCAGCAATGTAATAAACCAGTACTGTCCACCCGATACGGCGTCATAGGCCTCCTCAAAACCCATACCGCTCAGTCCCGCCGTCCACAGTTCAAGCGCGTAGCCAATGAACGGGGCAAAAGCCAGTGTCCAGACGACACCACCCGGAATGCGGTGCCCCGGCAGTGCCGGTGGTGTGATGCAATGCGCCAGCGCGGCCGTCAGCGGGGTGGTGGATAAGGGTTGCCAGTCTGGCATTCCCGGCTTCCACACCAGTGTGGAGGCCGTAAGTTCACCGCGTTTAACACGCTCCATCATTTCCTCTTCGGTGATACCGTCGTGACGGATACCATTTTTCTCGTAATGCCAGTTCATGATTCTCCTTATCTCTGAAATTCCGGCACAGGCCGGAGGTTGATTAAGCAGCACTGCCCGCTGAGCTTCTGTCAGGAGAGGTCAGTAACAGGGCTTCGCGAATGAAACTAAAGTGAGGAAGTGCGTGGATGAAAGCAGGCTGACTGGTCAACTGGCTGATGGTTTTTCTGGGGGTAAAAGTGGTGCTCAGCACTGTGACGGCGTGAATATCTGTCAGCGGATGGACCGTGATATGCCCCCGAAACTCACCGGCCAGATACCAGCAACCCGACTGCGAAATCAGACGGTACGGGGCCAGGCTCTCACAGCGTTGCCCCTCGGCCAGCAGCGTCACCCGCTGGCGGGAGGTAATAGCGGTTACCAGTCGGTAAAACACCAGTGAGCCGGAAGGACTCACCCCGTGTGGCAGTTGCCACACCAGACAGGGTGCATCATCCGACGCCAGCAGCGCACTGACCAGTCTGCGGTCAAACCCCGGAAAGACATCAGCAAGCCCGGTGCGGTGAGCAAAGGTCAGTACATCCAGTTCACCCTGCGCACCGTTACCTCCGGTACGCAGTCGACAGAGCCCCTGACGGTACTCCAGGTCCAGGTACATGAGCCGCTCACGAAAATCCCGCCGCAGAGTGCGAACCGACACCCCGAACTCGGCGGCAAGCTTCGTCACGCTCAGAGTTTCGCCCGCCACCAGGCGACCGATGATGAGTGACAGTCTGACCGCCAGCCGGTCATGGCGACGTTCTGCCTGTGTCATGGAACATTCTCCGTGAAGGATTAACTAACTGAAATTAATGTGATTACTTTACAGAGGGGGGTGGACAGGGAATGGACACTGCGGGAACTATTTTTTGCATCTGCATTATGCGAGAACGGACGCGGTCTACAGAAGTATTAGACTGTTTTACAATCAATCCCATTAAGGGGTAACGGACAGGTTGTGTCCATTATTAACGCAGCGATAACAATACCTGGGTTATGGAGAGTACAATTCGCTCCGTTACAGTTGCTCAAGCAGGGTTTCTGCCATCACCCACAGGGCACGATTAAGCTTCACATCGCCATCGATACCACGTACCGCACGGGTGTGGGTCCGTCCACCTTTTGCACTACGACCACTTAGCCCGCCTTTAATCAGGTTTTCCTGGATACGCTGATAGGTAGTCCATAGGTCATCACTGTAATCCTCGTAACGACGGGGAGTCAGAACCTGCGCCTCAGTTACTGGCTGGTGGTCCTCGCCGAAGCGATAAGTGATAGCGGCTTTTGCCAGTGCCTGACGGGCCGGAGGTGGCAGCACCAGCGACTGCATGGCATCGCGCTTTTCCTCCACCCGATCAAAAATCCCCAGCACCTCATACGCCCCTTCTATCACCTGGCTCACCACGTCTCCTTTATGCGGAACGCGCACCTCGCCAAACGTCTCGCCGCAAATCAAACCATTCTGGCAGACCTGGCGAAACAACCCTGGCAGCATCTGGTAGGAACTGGAGCCATCGTGGGAATTCAGAAGAATGATTTCCGGCACCTGTTTACCGGTGATCTGGCCCTCACGGCGCAGGCGCAACATGTGCTTTGTGTGCTCACGACGCTCAGGATCGCGAACCCGGGTCTGACAGGCAAAGAATGGCTGAAAGCCTTCGCGCTGTAGGCTGTCGAGCAGGGAAATTGTGGGAATGTAGGTATAGCGTACGCTGCGTGAAGCGTGTTTATCTTCGCTGAAAACACTCGGCACCGCGCGGAACAGCTCTTCACGGGTTAAAGGGCGATCACGACGGATAACATTAGCTGCGCCAAAGCGCGAAGCCAGACGGGTCATAAGCAGACTCCTTACGGAAATTAAATAAAGAAAAGCTCTGTCGCACAGGCGACAGAGCTCAGGGAATAGCAAAGAGTTGAAGAAAATTCAGAAGAAGAAACTCCAGACAGCACGAGCGACAGATACTACCGTATCGCGTACAGTCTGAATGATGGTCCGAACTGGAGGCGGTATCAGCGGCATGGAACTTACCGTATCCAGTAATGCACCTACCGTCTCACCAAAGTCATCGCGGGCTTTTTTATTAACGGCATCGGTACGAAGCGGCGCACTGAGTTGTACCGCCACGGGGCTGCTTGCCTCACGCGGCAGACAACGAATCATCCGCTCAGCCATCACCCTAAGCCCCCATTGCAGGCGGACCGACACGGCACACACCGGATGCACAGGCTGGAACAACTCATGCAACAGGCAGATTTTACGGCTGATGTTTTGTTTCTGTTCTGTGGATAATCGTTCTCCTCTGCTGGTGGGCTCAGCCTTGTCCGACTGGCTGATAACAAACAGCACCTTATGCTGGTATGCCTCGCCAATCACCTTGTGATAAAAGTGCTCATCCACTGCCAGCGCCCGGTCATCAGCCTTGATCAACCACAGTACCAAGTCGAGGCGAGGAAGCTGTTCACGGTAAAGAGCAGCATATTCGGTATCACGTGCGCCATTTTCCCCGACTCCAGGCAAATCCATCAGTGTCATAAACCGCCCTCCAACCTGAAAACGAAAACGCAGTGGTTCACGGGTACAGGCTGCCACGTCGCTGACCGGCGATACCTCTCCGGCAAACAGGGCATTGCATAATGACGATTTTCCCGCTCCGGTTTTGCCCATAATGCCGATCACCGGTTCATAGCTGGTTAGCTGGCTTACTTGGTGCAGAATGCGTTCAGACATCCATTGAGGCAAGCCAGAAAGTGAGTTCTGCAGCGGCTGCAGACCTTCAGAACTGTTCATCACTACTCCTATGAAAAATAAAACTAAAACGGCAGAACCGTGAGGTTCTGCCGTTAATCGGGTATGTTCAGAAGAATGATATATATCTGAAGATTGTTACAATGCACTGGTGTGGGGAATTGGTAGAACTCTTCTGGGTTTGCGAAGCCGTTTACCATGAAAAGGCATTATCTAACTTGATTATAGATACAGTCGATAAGAACAAATTGCGATAAAATCGCATCAATAGCCGTAACCAAAAATCAATAACAGGATAAAAATGACTAGTCTTCAACAACGAGCAGAACTACACCGTCAAATCTGGGCAATTGCCAATGATGTCCGGGGGTCAGTCGATGGTTGGGATTTCAAACAATACGTCCTTGGTGCGCTCTTCTATCGCTTTATCAGTGAAAACTTTTCCAGCTACATTGAGGCCGGTGATGATAGCGTCCACTATGCTGTGCTCGATGACAACATCATTACCGATGACATCAAAGATGATGCCATCAAAACCAAAGGCTATTTCATTTACCCTAGCCAGCTGTTCTGCAATGTTGCCGCGAAAGCGAATACCAACGACAGGCTGAACGCTGATTTAAACAGCATCTTCGTCGCCATTGAAAGCTCAGCTTACGGTTATCCGTCTGAAGCAGACATCAAAGGTCTGTTTGCCGATTTCGATACCACCAGCAACCGATTGGGTAACACCGTCAAAGATAAAAACACCCGCCTTGCGGCGGTGCTAAAAGGTGTTGAAGGGTTAAAGCTCGGTGACTTTAAGGACCATCAGATTGACCTGTTCGGGGATGCATATGAGTTCCTGATTTCTAACTATGCGGCGAATGCCGGTAAGTCAGGCGGAGAATTCTTCACGCCACAGCACGTTTCAAAACTAATTGCCCAGTTGGCAATGCACGGTCAGACACACGTCAATAAAATCTACGATCCTGCGGCAGGCTCTGGTTCACTGTTGTTGCAAGCTAAGAAACATTTTGACAACCACATCATTGAAGATGGCTTTTACGGTCAGGAGATTAACCATACGACGTTTAACCTAGCGCGTATGAACATGTTTCTCCATAACATCAACTACGATAAATTTAATATCAAGCTGGGTGATACGCTTAAAGATCCACATTTCAGTGATGAAAAACCGTTTGATGCGATAGTCTCTAATCCACCGTATTCGGTGAAGTGGATTGGCAGTGATGACCCGACGCTGATTAACGACGAACGTTTTGCCCCGGCAGGTGTACTGGCCCCGAAATCGAAAGCCGACTTTGCGTTTGTGTTACATGCCCTCAATTATCTATCGGCCAAAGGCCGTGCGGCGATTGTCTGCTTCCCGGGTATTTTCTACCGTGGCGGTGCAGAGCAAAAAATCCGCCAGTATCTGGTCGATAACAACTATGTTGAGACAGTGATTTCACTCGCACCAAATCTGTTCTTCGGCACCACCATTGCAGTTAACATACTGGTGCTGTCAAAGCACAAAACCGATACCAGCGTGCAGTTTATTGATGCCAGCGGACTGTTTAAGAAAGAAACCAATAACAACATCCTCACCGATGCGCATATCAAACAGATTATGCAGGCCTTTGACAGCAAGACAGATACTGACCATCTGGCGAAGTCTGTGCCCTTTGAGGCAGTGGCCGCCAATGACTATAACCTGTCAGTCAGTAGCTATATAGAAGCCAAAGATACCCGTGAAATCGTCGATATCACGCAACTGAATGCCGAGCTGAAAACCACCGTTAGGAAAATCGACCAGTTACGCAAAGACATTGATTCGATTGTAGCCAAAATTGAAGGCAGTGAGGCACAGTCATGAGCGAGTTAAGTTATCTGGAAAAACTGCTAGATGGGGCTGAGGTAGAGTGGAAAGCTCTTGGAGATGTCACGAGCGTTTTACGGGGAAAAAGGTTAACTAAAAATCTGCTTTCAGCAGAAGAAAAATTCCCGGTATTTCATGGTGGCTTAGAACCTTTGGGATATTACAACAAGACGAATCGTCCGGCTAATACCGTTATGATTATCAATGTTGGCGCTTCAGCAGGTACTGTTGGCTATAGCACCGTTGACTTCTGGTCCTCTGATGGATGCTTTTGCTTAGAGCACAATAAGTTGTTAAATAATAGGTTTTTATATTTCGCACTGATTGGTTATCAAAGTCAGCTGAAGTCAAAGGTGAGAGTCGCAGGCATTCCAACTCTTGATGCAATAGTAGTTAATAAACTACTTATCCCCATTCCCTGCCCGGACAATCCTGAAAAGTCCCTTGCCATCCAGGCTGAAATAGTCCGGATCCTGGATACATTTACTGCACTTACCGCTGAGCTTACTGCTGAGCTTACCATGCGTAAAAAACAGTACAACTACTATCGCGACCAGTTACTGAGTTTTGAAGAGGATGAAATAGAGTTGAAAGCACTTGATAATGTTTGTGCTTTAATCTCTGCTGGCGGAGATGTACCTGAAAATAGTGTTAAAGGTCAGGTAAAACCAACTAACGAATATCCCTATCCAATCTACGCTAACGCAACAGATGAAAAGGGGTTATATGGATATACTGAATCGTACAAAATTGATAGCGATGCAGTGACAATTTCTGCGCGAGGTGCAAAAGTTGGATACCATACAGTCAGAGACGCGAAATTCACCCCTATTATTCGCTTAATAGTATTAGTCGCCGATAAGAATTTAGTAAGAACACGATATCTTAATTATGTTTTAGATATGACAGCTATCGGGGGCACTGATGGGGGAATACCGCAACTTACAGTTCCGATGGTTAAGAAAATTACCGTCCCAATTCCTTTTGCAAGTAATCCTAATAAATCGCTTGCGGAACAAGATCGTATAATCGCAATCTTAGATAAGTTCGAAATCCTGACTAATTCAATCAGCGAAGGCCTTCCGCGCGAAATCAACTTGCGCCAAAAGCAGTACGAATACTACCGTGATTTGCTGCTCAGTTTCCCTAAATCAAATGTACAGGAAGTCGCTTGAAATGAGCCAGACACTAACGCAGATAGCCCAAGAACTAATTGATGCCAATAAAAAAGTACAACTAATCTATGCTTTTAATGGTACAGGAAAAACACGTCTATCACGTGAATTCAAAGAGCTTATTGCCCCTAAAAACATTGATGATCCGAACAGTGCCGAGGCCGAACCATCACGAAACAAAATTCTTTATTACAATGCTTTTACTGAAGATTTGTTTTATTGGGATAATGATTTAGATTCTGACGCCGATCCCAAACTAAAAATCCAACCAAATACATTTACTGGTTGGCTTATTACACTACTACAAGAGTTGGGAGAGGATGGTAATATCACTACTAACTTCCAGCGCTATACGAGTAGCAAAGCGACGCCAACGTTTAATCAGGAATACGAGCGTAAAACCAAAGATCAGAATAGCAATGAGATCGATGTCACAATCCCTGCATTTTCTGAAGTAACATTCCATGTTGCAAAAAATGATCCCTCAGCACCTGAAACTCCTGATGAAATTACGGAAGATAACATAACCGTCGTTCAGGGACAGTACGAAAAGATAAAAATATCTAAAGGAGAAGAGAGTAACTTTATTTGGAGTGTTATATATACTTTATTAGAGCAGGTAATAGTAACGCTTAATGAACCTGATATTACAAATCGCATAACCGATAAGTTTAATGAATTAGAATATGTGTTTATTGATGACCCAGTGAGTTCGCTAGATGATACCCATCTGATAGAACTTGCCGTTGATTTAGCTAAATTAATAAAGATTAGCACATACACTGAAGGTAATGGTTTAAAGTTCATCATTACAACCCATAGCCCATTATTTTACAATGTATTGTATAACGAGTTGAACAACGATCTTAAAAAATTCAATCCAGATGGAAGTTCAACATGGATCTATAAACGAGGGCAGTCTGAAAAATATAGATTATATAAGCAGGGTGATGGTACTTATGAGCTTAATAAATCCAACGATCATCCTTTCTCTTATCATTTATTTTTACTGTCAGAGATTTGCAAGGCAATAAACGCAGGGCAAATTAAAAAATATCACTTTAGTTTTTTAAGAAACATTTTAGAAAAATCTGCCACATTCTTAGGCCATTTACGTTGGGAGGATCTTCTTGACAAAACAGCTGAAGGTAATCCCAATCCATTCGCGAGCAGAATAATGAACCTTTCTAGCCATTCTGCTCATGCCGGAGAAGAAATTGCTGATATTGAAGAGTCAGACAAGGAAAGAATGAAAAAATTAGTAACGTATCTGATTAATACATATGGGTTCAAAACCCAGGATGCATTAAATGACTGATTACAAAACTATGGCAGAATCTAATAGCTTTATCATTCTTGATAAACACACCAAAGTTCAGGATACCGGTGACAGCTACCAGAAAGAGGCTGACCTAGAGCGTGAAATGATTCAGGACCTTCGCAATCAGGGCTATGAATTTCTTTTCGTTAAATCGCAGACAGCAATGCTAGCCAATGTGCGAGAACAGCTTCAGAGCCTCAATAGGGTGGTGTTTAACGAAAGCGAGTGGCGACGTTTCACCGAGCAGTATCTGGACAGCCCGAGTGACAGCAGCCTCGACAAGACCCGTAAAATCCACACCGACTATATCTGCGACTTCACATTTGATGATGGGCGTCTGGAAAATATCTACCTGATTGATAAAAAGAACCTCATGCGCAACCGGGTGCAGATCATTCAGCAATTTGAACAGACAGGCTCACACGCTAACCGTTATGACGTCACGATTCTGGTCAATGGCCTGCCACTAGTACAAATCGAACTGAAAAAACGCGGCGTAGCAATACGTGAAGCCTTTAACCAGATACACCGTTACAGCAAGGAGAGCTTTAACGGTGACAACTCCCTGTTTAAATACCTGCAACTGTTTGTTATTTCCAACGGAACCGATACCCGCTACTTTGCCAACACTACAAAACGGAATAAGAACAGTTTCGACTTCACCATGAACTGGGCGAAGTCCGATAACACCCTGATTAAAGACCTGAAGGACTTTACTACCACTTTTTTCCAGAAGCATACCCTGCTCAATGTGTTGTTTGACTACAGCGTGTTTGACAGCAGCCAGACTCTGCTGGTGATGCGCCCGTATCAGATTGCCGCCACCGAGCGGATTTTATGGAAAATTAACAGCTCCTATAAAGCCAAGAACTGGTCAACCCCGGAAAGCGGCGGTTTTATCTGGCACACCACAGGTTCAGGTAAAACCCTGACCAGCTTTAAGGCCGCACGTCTGGCGACCGAACTGGACTTCATTGATAAAGTTTTCTTTGTGGTCGACCGTAAAGACCTCGATTTCCAGACCATGAAGGAGTATCAGCGCTTCTCCCCGGACAGTGTCAATGGTTCTGACAATACTGCAGGCCTTAAAAGGAATCTGGATAAAGACGATAACAAAATTATCGTCACCACCATTCAGAAGCTGAATAACCTGATGAAAGCGGAAGCTGACTTACCGGTCTATCAGCAGCAAGTCGTCTTCATTTTCGATGAGTGCCACCGCAGCCAGTTCGGTGAGGCCCAGAAGAATCTGAAGAAGAAATTCAAACGCTTCTATCAGTTTGGCTTCACCGGTACCCCCATTTTCCCACAAAACGCATTAGGCGCAGAAACCACCGCCAGCGTGTTTGGCCGCGAACTGCATTCTTACGTAATTACGGATGCAATTCGTGATGAGAAGGTGCTGAAGTTCAAGGTGGATTATAACGATGTCCGCCCGCAGTTTAAGGCGCTTGAAAATGAAACCGACGACAAGAAACTCACGGCAGCTGAAAACAATCAGGCGTTTTTACATCCGCGCCGTATTGAGGAAATTACCCGCTATATTCTTGCCAATTACCGTCAGAAAACCCATCGTACTTTTCCGGGGGCAAAAGGATTCAACGCCATGCTGGCGGTTAGCAGCGTGGATGCAGCCAAAGCCTATTATGAAACCTTTAAGCAATTACAACATGGGCCCGATAATCACACTGACGCCCGTAAGCCACTGAGGGTGGCGACCATCTTTTCATTCGCAGCGAATGAAGAACAGAATGCGGTCGGTGATATTACCGATGAAAGTTTCGATGTCAGTGCCATGAACAGCAGCGCCAAAGAATTTCTTGATGCGGCCATTGACGACTATAACCGTCATTTCAAAACCAATTTCAGTACCGACAGCAATGGCTTCCAGAATTATTATCGTGATTTAGCACAGCGCGTGAAGAATCAGGATATTGACCTGTTAATTGTCGTGGGCATGTTCTTAACCGGCTTCGATGCCCCAACTCTGAATACCCTGTTTGTGGATAAGAATCTGCGCTATCACGGCCTGATGCAGGCATTCTCACGCACCAACCGCATTTATGATGCCACCAAAACATTCGGCAATATCGTGACCTTCCGTAATCTGGAACATGCGACGATTGACGCTATTACGCTGTTTGGTGATAAGAATACCAAAAATGTGGTGCTGGAAAAGAGCTACAAAGAGTACATGGAAGGCTTTAACGATATCGTCACCGGTGAAGCGAAGCGTGGCTTTATGGCGGTGGTCTCAGAACTTGAGCACCGATTCCCAGACCCGGCGAATATTGACAGCGAGAAAGAGAGAAAATCCTTCGTGAAGCTGTTTGGTGAGTATCTGAGAGCCGAGAACATTCTGCAAAACTATGACGAATTTGCCACGCTAAAAGTGCTCCAGAAGGTCGATACCAGCAACCCGGAGGCACTAGAAGCCTTCAAGGCCGAGCATTATCTCGATGATGAGAAGCTCGCTGAATTACAGACCATTCGCCTTCCTGCCGAACGCAAGCTTCAGGACTACCGTTCAGCCTACAATGACATACGCGACTGGCAACGACGCGAAAAGGCAGCGAATGATAAGGATAACTCAACCACCGATTGGGATGATGTGGTGTTTGAGGTGGATTTGTTGAAGTCTCAGGAGATTAACCTGGATTATATCCTTGGTCTGATATTCGAGCATAACAAACAGAACAAGAGCAAAGACGGGCTGACCGAAGAAGTCAGACGTCTTATCCGCTCAAGCCTGGGCAACCGAGCCAAAGAAGGGCTGGTCATTGATTTTATTCAGCAGACGAACCTGGATGAACTGCCGGATAAGGCTGGAATTATTGATGCGTTCTTCGCTTTTGCTCAGCGCGAACAGCAGCGTGAGGCAGACGCATTGATAAAAGAAGAAAACCTGAATGAAGAGGCTGCCAAACGCTATATCCGTACGTCCCTGAAACGAGAGTATGCCACCGAAAATGGTACTGAGCTAAACGAGACGTTACCAAAACTCAGCCCGTTAAACCCGCAATATAAAACGAAAAAGCAGTCAGTGTTCCAGAAAATCGTCGCATTCATTGAGAAATTTAAAGGGGTGGGTGGGCAGATTTAAGCGTGGAGGTTTGAAGGATATTGGCACTGATAACCTGTCTGTGAGCGCAGCACTTCGGACATGGATCCACCTATCACAATAAGGAAATGAGTTAATGACCTTCTGCGATAAACTAAAAATACATCTGGAAAACAGCCAGCAAAACCAACCCCAACTGATAGTTATGATTGTTGAGCAGGCATTGTAGTCATGGGAACTGTATCCTATCAGGTAAAAAAAATCGGGATGCTGCTAGAGCAGCGCCTCGCTATTCCGTCATACCAGCGCCCCTACAAATGGCAACAAAAACACGTCAATCAACTAATTGATGATGTGTTAACCCACCAAAATAAACAGAGCTACCGCCTTGGGACTGTGGTGTTGCACCGGGATAAGTTAAAACCTGCTTATGAAGGTGAGCTCGATATCGTTGATGGTCAGCAGCGCCTTCTGACCTTAACCTTGCTTTGCTCAGTGCTCGATCAGAGTGGTGAGTTTTCAACGCCTCTGTTGGAACAATCTTTTGCTTCAAGGACTAGCATCAATAACCTTGAGCACAATGCCAAAGTCATTGAGAACCGCCTTGTGGGACTAAATGATAACGAGCGCAAATCACTACTTCACTTCGTGTGTAACAAGTGTGAACTGATCGAAGTGACGCTCGATGATTTGAGCGAAGCCTTTCAGTTTTTCGACTCGCAAAACGCCAGGGGTAAGGCCCTCGCGCCCCATGACTTACTAAAGGCATACCATTTGCGCGAAATGATGGATGCTACAGAGCAAGCGGAACGACTACACCACGTTAGCCTGTGGGAGCAAGGAGTCAGTCCGGATGATGAATCCGCTAACCTTCACCTCATTATGGGCGAGTATTTGTTCCGCCTGCGCCGATGGCTGGATGGCGATTATGGCGTGCAGTTCAGCCGCCACAATCTTGAGGTGTTCAAAGGCGTCAACCTCTCCACTTCTGATTACCACTATCTGCAGTCTCTGCTCGCCCTGGATTTTGCGGTTGAGCACTACAATAATGACCCTATCAGGAAGTGGGACAAGCAGAATAAACCTTTTCCGTTCCAGGTTAATCAGTTAATAATTAACGGAAAGCGCTTTTTTGAGTATATCCAGCACTACAAATCCCTGCATCACACCCTATTTGAAGGTGACAACGCGCTGCTTGGCAATTTCTTAAAAAAACATACCAGTTACGCTGGCAGTTCACGCAAAGGGGATATGTATATTAAAAATCTCTTTATGTGTGCAGTGATGGCCTATTACGATAAGTTTGGCGACAAAGAATTAATTAAAGCCGCAACAATCTGTTTTTGTTGGAGTTACTACTTGCGCTTGCAATATCAAAAAATCGGTATGGACAGTGTTGATGGTTATGCGCGTGAGCCCCGAGGACTATTGAGATTGCTCGATAAAGCGATCCACCCACAACAAGTCCTACGCTTTCAGCCAAAGCGTTGTATAAACATTCGTTTTCAAAATGCCAAACCCGTAGAATATTCAATCGCTCAGATGCTGGGAGATGTAGATGCCGACGAGTAATGATTTAGCCTTGCTGACCATCGAACAGTTATTTAGCGCTAATAGCCATTATGTTATCCCTATTTATCAGCGTAACTACGCCTGGGGCGCGCCGGAGATTGAACAGCTTATTCGGGACATTGCAGATGCTGCTGAAGCCCTTAAAAATGCAGAGCAACAGGAAGACCCGAAATACTATCTGGGCAGCTTGGTGGTATATGTCAGAGATGGTGCTGATAGCGCACATCAAGGCGTAATAGTCTATGAAACGATTGATGGACAGCAAAGGTACACAACGCTGTCGATTTTGCTCGCATACTTAAAAAAAGTTGCTTGTTGCAGCGAACAAGATTTATCCCCGCTTCACCTTAATCTCGACTTTGACAGCCGTCCTAAATCAGCCCGAACGCTAAATAACCTGTTTCAACAGGCTCAGAGCAATGATCCTGAAGAACCCTCAATCCGAGCGGCGTTTACTATTATTGAACGCTACTTTGAGAAAGAGAATATCGACACCAACAACTTTTGCCGATATCTACTCCAGCGCGTCACTATTTTGCGGGTTCCGGTGCCAACAGAGACTGATCTCAACCACTACTTTGAGATCATGAATAACCGTGGTGAACAGCTAGAAAAACACGAAGTGTTGAAAGCGAATTTGATGTCAGTTTACAACGGTGATACTGCCGCAAGAAACGGCTTTTCTGCCATATGGGATGCCTGCGCTGATATGAACCGATATGTGCAATTGGGCTTTAGCCCAGAGACTCGCAAAGCATTATTTGGTGAACAGTGGCTAGGATTCCCTGCCGATTTTGATGCGATCAAATGTGCTATAGAAACTAATCCTGATACACACGAAAAGCCGACGCTACGGGAAATTATCGAAAGGCGACGCTTTCATCACACTGATGACAACGATGAAAAAGCAAAAGAGCAGCGTTTTGATTCGATTATCGATTTCTCCAACTTCCTACTGCATGTGCTAAAAGTGACAGTGGATAATGACGTGTCTTTGGACGATAAAAAGCTACTTCAGGCATTTGAAATCATAAAAAATGACCGAAAAAAAATCACCCAGTTTGCTTTTAACTTACTAAAGTTTAGGGGCTTGTTTGACCGCTATATCATTAAGCGAGATCAAGCTGAGAAGTGGAGTCTGCTGACGCTTGAATACTATGCCAGAGACAGGAATTCGAGCTTTAGCTATAACAA
Source organism: Yersinia canariae (assembly GCF_009831415.1). NCBI lineage: Bacteria > Pseudomonadati > Pseudomonadota > Gammaproteobacteria > Enterobacterales > Yersiniaceae > Yersinia > Yersinia canariae. The sequence goes on from NZ_CP043727.1 coordinate 4,054,981, forward strand.
CTCTTTCGATCAAGATGAACTGTCTGGTGTAAATAAACAACTAGCGATGATCTTGTCGATGTTCCATGTCTCCCACCCTGCCTATGTTTACAAGCGATGGCTCAATCGCTCGCTGGCCATTTTGAATACCCTGACTTCGGACCAACTTAATGTTGACGGAGCTGCTTACCTCAGGGAACTTGAACAACTCAGCCACGAGTTCCTGTCAGAGATTTGTGGTGAAACGGAACAATTCAATGTCGAAGCTCTGCATCGTGGTACCGGTGTGCAGAACTTTGTGTTCAATTTACTCGATTATCGTTTGTGGCGTAATCTTAATGCTGGCCAATCATTTGATGGTAAAGGGCTTAATAATCCCGAGATTAAGAAGCATTTTGACGGCTTCCAGTTTTCACCGAGCCGAACATCGGTTGAGCACTACTTTCCTCAAACAGATCCCTCTGGCGCAAACAAAATGGGGGATGATGTCCATCGTTTCGGTAACCTCTGCCTGATCTCGCCAAGCAGCAATTCGAGACTCAGTAATTATTCACCGGCAGACAAGAAAAAATTCTACGCCGAAACAGAGCGAGCAGAGAGCCTAAAGCAAGCCATCATGATGAGCTATGAGGAGTGGGGGCCGGAGGGGCAAGGCATTAACAACATTGAAAGCCATGAACACGCGATGTTGACATTGCTCAAAGGGTATTAAGATAAGCCCCTACCAACCTGGAAATAGTGCGCGCAACTGTGTTTTATAATATCAACTGTGATTACAATCGCTGGCGGTGCCATAGTGCCTTTGGCGGTCTCAGTTCTGAACGATTTGAAAACTAAAACCTTGATGAGGGCTGTTCATACCTTACGTGAGTTGGAAAAGTATGTTGTATAAACAGATTAGACGTCAGGATTCCAAAAATATTGGAATCCTGAAAGTTTGATAACTGCGACCGAGAATGGCTGTGAAGTATTTAGAACACTGGTGATGATGCAGTGATCCTATTGGACTGTGTCATAACATCGTCTTAATTTTCGCAAAATTGTCACGGATGTCTAAATGGAGTCGAATGATTCAGGCGGAGTAGCCGCCAAGCACGGTTTCTTTTTTCAGGACTGCGTAGCCGCTTACCATGTCACCCGAATGCTTCGTGACAAGTCTATCCGTAGTGTTCGCTGCGAGGTCACAGACGATATCGATATTGTATCTGATGGATACATCGACTTCGTTCAGGTAAAAAGCACCGGCAAAACACGTTGGAACATTTCGGACATCGTTCAGAATTCAAAAGGTGCTGATAAAAAGCCGATCCCCTGCAGTTCAATTTTGCACAAATCAATGCAATGTGAGTCTGACCTGTTCCTTGGACGTAGGTACTCCATCGTCACAGAGGAAAAGGTCAACAAAACCTTGGAGTACTTGACGATCAGCCCAACCGCCCGACTAGATAAGCCAGGCCGACAGGAACTCATCGATGATCTCAACAAACGTACAAACAATTATTTAACAGACTCAGGTATAAGCGTTTCAAATTGGATCGATGCGGCTACATGGGAAGTGTTTTCATCTCTGCGAGAACTGGAACTTCTAGGGATCAAAAACATACGGCTGGCCTCCCACGATCTACATGGGGTCATTCTCAGTTCCGAAACCGTCGCAGAAGACATTTGGTGCCGCATCCTTGATACCGTGACGCGCAAGGGGGAACATTCTCGACGCATTCACAGTGTGAATGACAAGTCCTGCTTACGACCAGACCTACTTGAGTGGTTCAAGCAGCGTGTCGAAGATGACCAGTCTCGGTCAGGCCGCAAAATCTACGTCAAACGGGACTTACCCCACATCCTTACGCCATTTAGAGCGCCTATGGCTTCGGTCTGTGCTAAGCGTAAAGGCTTGGTTCTACATCAGCAGTACTCGCTTAAGAAATATCGCTACAAGCACATCGCGGATAACGTCTGCCAATGGTTGGATGAGGTCTTTCTCCGACCAAAAGAATTGTCTGATATTCATAAACTGACACTCATTGAAAAGCGAGAACGATTAAAGAATTCAGTCTTCAAATCGCTCCATGATGTCAGCGAATTTTTGGGGCGAGTTCTGTTGCATGCAACGATCCGGCAGCACCACGAAAGCCAGCCTATCCCTTGCATGTTATACGTGGAAAAAGCAGGGGCCGAAAAAATTCTTGAAAATGTGCACATCGTTCGCCGCGATCCAGAAGGTGATCAGCTCTGGATTGGCTTCAGTGAGTTGGTGACTAATATTGACATTGCCGTCAGATTGCCGGAGATACGGGATCAGTTATACGAGGACATATCGGATTGCATCGATACAGCACGCAGAAAGATCCTCGACATTAAAGATGATAACTACCTGCTTCGCCACGACATTGACGAAATTCTTGATGGCAGCAGACCTTTCGATGCTCACCTTGATCGTTTCACGTTTGTTCTGTTCGTGGGCTACGACTCCAGGCTGCTAACTGAGCCTGAAACGCCGGGATTCGAGGGTGGCTTGGAGAAGGAAACGACGGCGCTATTCGAAAAATTCGCGGCTGACCTGATCGAGGATTCGCCGTTTGCGAATCTTTGCATCCACGTATTCATTTATCCAGCCCCGAGTCTTGAACGGTTAACCCAATTAGTTGATGAGAAGGTGAGAGAGGTCGTATGACAGAGGTCTATGAACAGGCGAAACATAGCCTGCAGGGTGAGGACTTCTCATCTTTCAATTATCTGTTTGCGGTTAACAAGCTGTTGTCTAATCCTGTTTCGTATGACTTAGGACGGGACTTGATCGTGCGAGCTCTCGATTCGCGCGAGCGGTTTTCCGAGCACACCACGATATTGAAAAATATGGTGAGAAAATCAGGTTTGTTCCCGTATCTCAAAAAGGAGTTCACCAGCCTTACACCGGATGACCTGAGGGTGCTTGAGCTATACCGGACGCCATTCTCGGATGGTTTTGTTTTCCACTCAATGCAGTTCCACATATTTGATCTGCTTAAGTCCGGTCAAAACGTGGTTCTGAGCGCACCTACAAGCATGGGCAAAAGCGCAATCGTCGATTCGTTGCTCGGCATGGGAACGTTGAAGCGGCTCGTTCTGGTTGTTCCGACTGTGGCTCTTGCCGACGAAACCCGTCGCCGACTACAAGAGCGATTCGGTGACCGATATCAGATCATCCACCACAGTTCCCAAGTGTGCCATTCCGATCAGGCTGTCTACGTGTTAACGCAGGAGCGAGTGAACGAGCGTGACGACATCGTCGATATTGACCTCTTCGTCATTGACGAGTTTTATAAGTTGGCGTTCCGGCAACTGAAAAGTGGGGACATTGATCATCAAGACGAACGCGTCATCGAGCTCAACATTGCTTTGAGCAAACTGCTCAAGGTCTCCAGGCAGTTTTACCTGACTGGACCGTTCGTTAACAGCATTCGCGGTCTCGAAAGACTTGGATATCCGCATACTTTCGTTTCTACCGACTTCAATACAGTCGCGCTAGATGTTAAGACGTTCGGCATCAAAGCGAACGACGACAAAGCCAAGCTCAACGCGCTAGGAGAAATCGCGCACGCATGCGTCGACGCAACGATCATTTATTGCAAGTCACCAACTGTTGCGGGCCAAGTGGCGCGCGAGCTGATCAGGCTGGGGCATAGCACTCCGACTGAGAGTCCTCATGTCGACTGGGTCAGCGAAGAGTTCGATGCCGACTGGGATTACACAGTCGCACTTAGAAACGGTATTGGCTTGCATTTTGGCGCGCTACCGAGGGCATTGCAGCAATACACCGCCGACCAATTCAATGCTGGAAAACTGCGCTTTTTACTTTGCACCTCCACGATCATTGAAGGAGTCAATACTATCGCTAAGAACGTCGTGATCTACGACAACCGCGATGGAACTCGCAGCATTGACAAATTCACCCATGGCAACATCAAAGGGCGTGCCGGGCGCATGGGCGTTCACTTCGTCGGCAAAATCTTTTGCCTGGAGGACATCCCGGAAGACAACCTCAATCAAGAGGTGGATATTCCGCTCGGTATTCAGGACATTGATACCCCAATCAACCTCTTGGCCAGCGTTCAACCAGATCACTTGTCCGAGTTTTCACAGGATCGCTTTGATGAAATTTTCATAAACGACCATGTTTCCATCGACCTTGTGAAGAAGCATTCGTACTTCCGTGTCGAGCAGTTCGAAATGCTGCAAAGCATGTTCGAGATGATGGACGACAGCGAATTTTCCTCGTTGGTATTTCACTGGACCCCCGCGACAAACTTCCTCAAGACCTTTGCAAAGATCATTGCCAGACTGGTTCCCCATACGTTCAGTCGCAATGGGGTCCCTGTTAAGCCTACGGATGTGATGATCGCCAAACTTGCCGGCTATTTAAGCGCTGAAAGTTATTCGGAATATCTGAAGAATCAAATCGTTTACGCACGACAACGGGTCTATGAAGGGGAAAAGCGCACTCTTTCCGACGCACTTAACAATGATCTGAAACTAATAACCAATACTTTCGGTTACACGTTACCTAAAGTGCTCAGCTTGATGGAGGATGTTGTAAAATATCACGCGTTGAAGAGAGGTATTCGCAGCAAAGTCGATTACACGCATGTCAAAATGACGTTCGAGAATTTTCATCTTCCGCCAGGTGTCAATGCCTTGGAGGAGATTGGCATTCCCATTCAGACGTTACACCGGCTGGTAGATTTGCTGGAATTTTCCGACCAAACTGATGTGGATGGGTTGTGCCAGTATCTTCGGGATACTCAGGACGTTTGGAGTCGAACAATTGGGTTCGTGGATCAGACGTTCATAAGGCGCGCGCTCGGTATTGAACAACATTGATTTAGGTGCGTTTGTGTTCCTTGGTCGGTAGAAACCGTTAGTTGCTTACCGTCTTGTTAATAATGGTTTTGACCGAATCTCAGCTCACCTCGCTTGCTATTGTGCTTCCCAATTGGCAGCAAGATGGAGTTTGAGGCTAATTAGAATACGCCGCATCACCCTGAAAAAACCGTGTGGCCGGGATCGGCCCCCTGAGCAAAAGACTGGTGAGCATATTGATAAGTTTTCAGATTTTACGCAAAGCGGTTTCCAGGTTGATATTTCGCCTGCTGGCAGACAAACCTCTGCCCACGCCCCCCCCCGGCGAAAAACTGCATATTCTTCTGCTTCGCTGGGACGCAAAATTGGGCGACTCCATCGTATCTTCTTTCTTTTTTCGCGAATCACGTAAGCTCAATGCCCGATTGACTGTCCTAACGGTTAACGAGTTAGCTGAAATGCATACCAACACCTTCGGTGTGGATGACGTCATCGTTACGAATCCGCATCCAGGGCTTGGTGAACTACGCAGATTGGTGAACCAACTAAGTAATGTCGATGTCGTTGTTCATCTGGTTGGACGACTGCAACCTGCCGAAATCGTTTTTATGCGGTTACTCCGCCCTGTGAGTATCTATTCCCTTGATGATTCACTGCGCTGTGTGAATCGTAAAATGGGTTTTGCTGCAAACACGCTCAATATCGTGGAGCAGTACAAATATATTCTGCAGGATCTGGGCGCGAAAGTGATCGACACCCAGTACATTGTTCCGTTGCCTGCCGAGCTCCCGCCTGCGGCACTTTCCCCCCAAATACTTTTTAATCCTTATGCCAGCCGAAGAGACAAGGGGCTATCCCCTTCCCGTGCAACAGCAGCTCTACAAGCTATCACCGACGAGTTTCCCGGCCATTCCGTGGGAATTCTTTGCAGCCCTTCAACGCTGTACAGCGCACAGCATCTGGAAAACGCAGTTGCACGCGATAAAGTGGCAGTCTTGCACGACGGGCTAACACCCGAAAAGGTTGCAGGCTATATTCGCCGCGCGCAGGCAGTTGTTAGTGTGGATACAGCCATTGTGCATATGGCTGTTGGCCTGAAAGCGAAGCTGGTGGCGATCTACCCGTTGATTGCAGGTCAACACAACCCATGGTTGCCGCCTCGCTCACCTTTTACACAAGTGATCTACAGCGAGCAACAGCCAGACACACTCCGTCGTACGGGCAAAAAAAATATGGATACTTTTTCGCTAACGTTATTAATGAACGCATTGCAGACTCTCTTAACTCTGCCAGCAGAAGCGAAAAACAGCATGTCGCTTAACGCCAGAATCATCCCTGGGCTAGGGGTAGCGACGGGCACGCTGGCGCGACAACTGCCCTTAATCTGTGAAAAATTTCCTGAAGTTGCAGGCTGTTATGCCGGGACCATAAACCTTGAATTCAGCGTTCCTGTCGCAGTCGTGCGGCCCGATCACCGTACCGCACCGCTGGCTTGGACTCCCAGTGGACGCACCACCGAGATATTCGATCTACTGCGCATTGAACTTGAATTCAGCCATTTAACTGAACGCATCCCCGCATGGCTGTATATTGCTCACAGCTCGCCACACCGCCGGACGCCGACCATTCACGAAGCAATCGCGCCGCGCATTAACCTCAATGGCGCCACGCACTGTCGACTCCACTTACCCGCTGAAGCTATCGTACTGGGCGAACGCGGTACTCAGGCAACGGAAGCTATCAATTTGTCACTTTCATCAACCCAGTAATCCGTATTCGCCTCAATATGCAAAAACAGTTTTGCCAGCAGCGAGCCACCCACCAGAAATTCAGGCACGGTTTCTCTCCGGGCTTCGGTACGCCGGAAATAGGTGTTGTAAAGTTTGAGAATAGCCACGTCGTTAATCAAAAATGCCCCGATGGTAATATCGGTGCGACGCATCACCTCGCAACCAGCAAAGTTGTAAAGCGGACGGTATCCGGGATCGATGACCTCCCCGCCAATCGGGATGACAGCATCGGCAGCCTGGGCAATGTTATTTTTGATTCTCCCAGGATTACCCCAAGCGTGATTCTCGCTCTCAAGCCCTATAGCTAAGGCTTGCGCAAGTATGGGGTTTCCCGGCAGGGACGCGAAAATACACTCGCTATGCCAGTGCAATTTATGGCTCAGCCCTGTCGGAAATAACTCAACACTCGGATCTCTAAACAGCAACGTATCCGCATCCAACCATGCCCCGCCCCAGCGATGAACAAACGCCATGCGAATGAAATCGCTCTTCGCCACAATAGCTTCAATGCCGTTCGCCAGCGTAAAGTTCAGCGGTTCAAAAGCCCAAGCTTTATTCATGATGTCAGCATCGATGTGTTCGCTTACCGTTCGCGGCGTAAGCAGTAGAAAACGATCACCTAGAGCTCTGCGCATAGAAACCAGTGCCAGGGCAACATAAGCCGGCATGGTCTGACCCGGTGCGTTTTCCCAGTAACTGACGTAATGGGTAGTGTCGGACGTCATTTCACCAGCACCTTACCTTTCGCACACAACAGCCCATTTTGCATCAGATATGTTCTGAGCATTACCAGTGATGGCGTGCATGCAGGCTGAGCCAAAAACTCATTATTTAACGCTGATTTATACAGATTAAGCCAGGTCAGCACCGGCACATTTGGCAGGAAAGCCGGTAAACTATCCCGGTTATCTTCGCCAAATAACAGACGCAACGCACGCAGAATGGGCTGATAGCCTGGAGCAGAGAGCAGTTGCGCGACGTTTTCATCCAAATGCTGCTTCACGCTCACGCTGTTTAGCCGATCCTCCACCGACGCATCAGTTAATGCCACCCGGGGATCTAGTGCCACTGGGTATATGGCACGAAATGACCGGGCGCCGTTACACAGCGATTCATACAACACTTTATCCGCCGTTGCCCCAGTCACCAGCACGTCATCTCCGAAAATGACATGCACGCCGCTCCAGCGGTAAAAATTCTCCGCTGGAATCACATGATCCTGCACAAGATTGACCCGATCGCGCTCGGCCTGGCTAAGGCTGGCGTAATTTTCACACGGCGGCGCAATCCTGGGCAGTTTAACGTTGATAATGGTGGGCAATCCTTTATGCGCCAACGTGAGATTAATTTCCTCAACCACGATATCGTAGAGCACATTGGCCGTGGAAGGCACATTACGCCAGCCCGTGGTCATCATCACAACACTCTCTCCCTCCTCTTTGGCCTGGCAAAACAACCCTGACCATGAAGAGGAAGTATCATCCAGTTCTGCGGCAAGATAGTCGATAACACACCGTGCCAGATAGCGTATCTCACTCACTCCGCCATATTTCGCACGGCTATAAATGCCCGCCAATGTTGTAGCGTCAGCACCGGTGCGCATATCGCAAAATGATCCAGTCGCATTCGGCGTCAGATAATGCAGCGCCTTACCACCAAAAATAGCGACGTAATCGGACATGTCGATCAAACCGCGCGCCAGCAAATCGGTCGCGAACGCGCGAAAACCGGATTTAACATCCTGCGCATTGATCTGTGCACTGGCCTGGCGAAACATTGCCAACTGGGTTGCGAGCGGTTCGTTGTGCAACGTGTTCCACGCAAGTGAATGCGGAGTTTTTAGTCCATTCATGGTGAAGATCCTTAGCGAGATGCTAGCGCAGCGTGAAATTGAAGGTCATTAAGCAAAACATCAATGCGTTGACGCTGCTGATAATAGCAGAGGGATTGAAGCCCTAATGGCCTGAGTGCCGCCAACAGTTCAGCGATCCCCGCTCCGGCATCGCGCGGATCATGGGCATCGGATCCGATGGTTAATGGAACATTGTTCTCCAGTAATTTTTCCAGCAAAGCGCGGGAGGGATAGGACCATCTTCCAGTCACCTCTTTACCCGTCGTCGGATCAAGGCTGGATTTACGCAGACCCGAAGCATTCAGCTCATATGCGATACCGCTGCGTACGAGCGGCGTAATCAGCGGTTCAAAGCGACGCAAAAACACATCCTCTGGGATTGCGCGCAGCAGCGTATCAGCGTGCCCAACCGCATCAAACAACTGGCTTTCCAGCAATGCTTCAAGCTGAGCAAAGTATTTGTCCAGAAAGGAGGCTGCAGCTAACCGGGGCAGTTCCCAGACCTTCACCATCGCCTTATCGGCAACAGTGACGTAGTGAATTGAACCGATGACAAAATCCATCGGATAGTGTGCAAGTAATTGCCGGTTATAACGCTCAGTTCCCGGCATATAATCGAGTTCCAGACCGCGTAGCAGCGTGATATCGCCTTTATAAGTCTGCTGCGCCTTATCAATATCGGCGAAATAGCGCTCCAGTTCCGCTTCCAGTAAACGGTTCTGCGCATCCACCGGGAACGGAGCATGATCGGTGATGGTGAGTACTGTCACACCCGCAGCAATCGACGCACAAACAAGTTCGTCGATGGTGCCTACAGCATGTTTCGAGTAGAACGAGTGGCAGTGCGAATCAATCATGCGGCCTTCCATTGTTCAAGCAACCCGGAATGCTTCGCCATCTCTTTAACCAGCCAGTAAGGATTATTGGCTGTCGCGATGATCGCACGAAGCTGCGGAGTGTTTTCCAGCCGCGCCAGCAGTTCGGTTAACGGCTGGGTATATAACGCGCGCGACAAGGGATTTTCCCACACATGGCTCGCCAGATGATGCCAGTCGATCACATCAGAATGGATATTCGCAACACGCTCGGTCTCAATACCGTACAGAAACACATCGCCATTGGGTTTAATTGTCACGTCCATGCCATTGGGCAGGGGCGCATGGTTCAGGCTGCCAAAGGTAAAAGGTTTATCGACTTTGGACTCGATCGCGGCAATATATCCCTGCAAATCCAGATAACCTTCCGGCGTATCTCTTGCCGGATGTACTAGGTTTTTGTAGTCGATGTTAAACGTGTCCGAACCTATCAATAATTTGTCTTCCAGTACACTGACAGGTTTTATGCTGGCGTTAATTCCCCATGAGGCCAGTTCATTCACCAGATATTCGCGCGTGAAGGCACGATCGGTATCGATTGAGCGAAATGAAAAGCTGATCGATGACGGTTTTTTGCGCTGAACATAATCCAGGCTAAATCCATGTGCTCGCCATTTTACTTTTTCAATGTGATGACTGTCGGAACTGAGGCGAATATTACAGGTATCACCATTGGCGGAGACAAGGCGATTGATCTCATCAAAGATCTTCTCCAGCTTCTCATGGCGAAAAAAACCGCTGGTAATAAACTCAAAGCTGTTGCCCCCGCGGGACAACGCCAGTAATTCGTAAAAGGTATTAATGTTATTGAGCGGTTCGCCCTCGCCACTCACGGAAATACGTTTTACGGCCGGATCATTAATGAGCGCCGACAGGTTGTCACGTGCCTGTATTGACAGCACCATACTCTTACCAGTTGCGTGCTTATCCGCATACATGCAGAACGCACAGCCGATGCCACAGATCTGGGTGATATCCACATAAAGCAAATGACCATGTAATTCCATATATAATATTCTGCCTTTATTTTAACAAAGCAATTGCACACTCTATTGTTCACAAAACATCCATCTGGCTGTATTTTAAGCAAGTGTCAAGGATTTTAAGAGAGTAAGTTCCGATCCTAACTGAATCGTAGCATCAGAAAGAATGCTTATAAATCAATTCGGCATCAACCTGAACCAATGGTTGAATTCATCACTAAGTAGCCTAATAATGGATTTTCCTGTTTCCCATCCATGACATGGATGCGTCTTTCATTCTGAATACTATCGGATGTGGATACCTTAAATTATGTCCAATCTTTACATTTGGGTTGACGATAAAAACCGCAATAACCTCATACGAACAATCGACAACCTGGCGCGGCGACATCCAGATTTTAAAGCGCTGCTACGTGACGGAGATAAAATTGAAAATACCCTCAATCTTTTGTTTCCTCACGGCATGCCGATGGAGTACCTCATCTCCAACCTCAGCATTGATGAGCGGCCGGAAGAGAATTTAGATTTAGCCTTTCGTCCTGTGCTCGGTCCAGGGCAACCCTGGCCGTTCCCGCCAGGTTGCTCACTGGTTGCAAAAGGTTTCTGGAAAACCGGTGCGCCTTTTTTCAAGATTCAGGATATTTTCGAGGTTGCAGATGCGCCTGCACAGGTCTATGAAAAAAGTCTTCCCGTGGTGGTTTATCAGGATAACCCCGCCCTACAGCCTCGAATCAAAAGAACCGATAATGCGCTGAGCCGGGAGTTAGCCCACGAGCTACCGCCAATCTCCGCCAACACACGAAGTAAACTGGTTGACTGGCGCGAGTTTCTGGAATGGAAACGCAAGCTGGTTTCCGAAAAAACTCGTGGATTGCATTTTACAAAACGTGGATGGCAGGAAGACAAATTGGTTTTCCAGGTCGTAGGTGAAAGCGAACAATGTATCCGTGACGTGTTGCGTGCCTTGTCGCGCCAGGATGTGGTGGCGTTTGATCCTGCAGTTTCTGAAGATGAGTGGCTGTTTCGAATCAGTGATAAAGACAGCGCCAAACGTACACCAAAAGGGATTGAACTCGGGCAACCGGAGGTCAGGCCAACGTTTGTGCCAAACAGGAGCATCCCCCAGGGTTGTCCGTGGCCCGTACCGTGCCTTGTCGATGTGTTTGTCAGCCTGTCAGAGGATGACCAGAATCAACTTTCGACGGCAGAGGATCATGAAAGCGCCCGCGACAGTTTACTGGCCAGGATCCCTGAAAAAGGCTTTCTTTCGGTTTCGGCGGCGGGCGATTTAGCCTTGATCCGCCGTCACGAGCAGGCACTTAAACGCCTGCAAGATCAGGGTGGTTACGCCCCTTATCTCTCATCCTATCTCTTTGATGCGCGCCAAGCCAAAAGCCCCACCTCGTTCGAACCTATCATCGATTGGTTTCGCGAGGATCTGAATATTTTCCAGCAAGAGGCTGTCAACAAAATCCTCACGGCGCCGGATCTCTGCCTGATTCAGGGACCGCCTGGCACGGGGAAAACAACGGTGATTGCAGAAGCCATAATGCAACTGGCGCGTAAAGGGGAGCGGGTTCTGCTGGCTAGCCAGGCGCATACGGCGGTCGATAACGCGCTGGAACGTCTGGGCAAACACCCGGATTTGCGGGTTATTCGTCTCGCACGTGATTTGAGCAAAATTTCCGGCGAGGGCAAAGCGTTCATACAGGAAACCTCCTTATCCCGCTACTACACCTCGCTGGCTGAGGATGTAGAGAAACGCTTTCTGACGCCCTGGCGTGAGACAAAAGATCAGCTCAACCAATTGCAATCGTGGCTCAATCAGGCGGAGTTTTTACGCCGTGACGCAGAACACGCCGGGCAGGCGCTTACCGCGCATGAACATGCGCTAAAGAAGGCAGAACAAAACAGAACTCTGGCGTGGCGGAAATTGCAGGAGCAGGGGCAAAAACACGCAGATGCGAAACAGCGGCAAACCCGGTTACTGGCGCTGAAGGCATTCCTCGAACAGAATGAGGAAACGATCCCTGAGCGTTGCCCGCTGCCGGAACCCGCCGCCTCCGCGCTAGCATCTGCGTTGTTCGATCTTGCCAGCGCGCAGGTGAAACTTCCCGTCTCCCTTGCCGACTGGACCGCCGTACCGTCGCAACAACCCCAGATGCTGTCCGGGCTGTTGCGATTCTGGCACAGGTTGTGGGCGCACCGCACCGATCTGGAAAATGATGTGGCCCGCTTGCGGGCCACAGGGCCGTCTGCACTACAAAGCCCGGATCGGGCCATTCACCTCGCTGAATTGGAGGCCGAAGAGCGAGTACTTGCCGATAAACTTGACGACGATGAAAGTCTGTTTCCGGTATGGAAAGCCAAACGACAGGAGATTAAACAGCTTCGCGACAGTTCTGCTGGTGGCTTAAATCCGGAGCTGTACGGCAAAATGTTCCTTGACCCGGAATCTTGGTGTCAGTCGATTGAAAACGCGGAACTGACGGGTAAGAAACTGGCGGCGCGCGTTGCCGCCTTGGTGGCGAGCAGCACCGTGATTGAACGGGAATTAGCACGACTTCTGGCTCAGACTGACGAACTTATTGCGCTTTCTCACGTGCCGGATATCGATGAATCTGAGTGGCGTCAATGCGAGCAAGAAACCGCCCATCAGCAACAGCGGGAGCCACAGATTCGCCAGGCTCTGGAAGACTGCATTAGCCAGCAGGCGGAGTGGTTGGCCCGGCGTGTCTCGCTGGCAACGTTGCCTGATTCACCCTCTGCGGAGATAAGCGTGCGCTTTGCGCAAGAGATGGCGTCCTGCGAAGAAACGATCGGTACGCTGACGTCGCGCCTTGCGGAACAGCAGGCGGTTCAGGAGGTCTGGGAGCCGTTGTTACAGGACTGGAGAAACGATCTAAGCCGTCAGGTTTCGTACCAAAACGACTGGCATCACTTTAAAGAAACGTTTGTGGCTGAATGCAACCTGGTTGCGATTACCTGTAACGAGCGTGAACAAACATTAGAAGAATCGGGCCAGGTCAGTTTTGATGTCGCCATTATCGATGAAGTCAGCAAAGCAACGCCGCTGGAGATGTTACTGCCGTTGATGCGTGCGCGCCGTTCAATCTTGGTGGGCGATCACCGGCAATTACCGCCGCTGTTTCAGGAAGGCACCGATGCGCAAACCTTTAGCGATGCCGTCGATGAAGCGGACGAAGACGGGCAGAATACCCGAACATCGCTGACCCGGCATAACCTTCAGCGGTTTGAAAAAATGGTGACGGCATCATTATTCAAATCCCACTTCGAAACGGCTGATGATGCGATCAAAGCGCGTCTGGAAATACAGTTTCGAATGCACCCACAAATCATGGCGATGGTAAACCATTTCTATGAACGCCGCCTGAGCTGTGGGCTGGAGTTCCCCAATTACGACAGAAACCACGGTCTGGTGCTGGTCGATACCGACGGCAACACCATCGTGGAGCCTGCACGAAATAGTGCCGGAGAGCGGGTCGTCAAAGATATCCAGCGCTCGCCTTCAACCATCCCACGGGAAGAAAAAGCGGTAACTGAGGGCGACCATGTGCTGTGGGTGGATACATCCCGTGACCTGCAAGGCCAACTTCATAAAGAAGATGTGGACGCCAGCGGTAAACCCGCGCGCAGCAACTGGCTGGAAGCACAGCTTATTGCTCACACGCTGTTACAGATTGATAAACAGTGCGCCAGCCTTGGCTATTCAGCGCAAAAACGCTACCAAGTGGGTGTCGTCTCTTTCTATGCCCGTCAATGTCGGTTGATTCGCGAGGCCATCCGCGAGGTTAAACCTAACGGACGTTTTGACTGCCTGGATGTCGAGATCAATACCGTTATCCGCTATCAGGGCAAGGAGAAACCAACCATTCTCGTCAGCCTCGTGCGTAATGATGGCGTGGATACCCAAAGCCATGGCGGGAAGGTAAGACGCCGCTCCAGCCGCGCCAACGTCGCGCGTTACGAATTTATCAACGTCGCCTTCTCACGCGCGCAAGAGCTGCTGATTGTGTTTGGCGCACGAAATATGTACGAGTCCTATGACGTCACGCTTCCACATATGGACAGCGAGGGTGTAACAACCCGCACGGTCTATAAAGACATTTTGGATCAACTGGACAGAAATGCTCAGTTGATTCCGGCGAGTCGCCTGATGCGAAATACACCGCAGAGTAAGCGTAACTCTCCATCGTCATCCGGCATGCGTCACAGAGGGAATAAGTGATGAAGTTAGGATCTTTTGCTGTCAGTGTACCGCAGTACAAAATTGAAACGCAGGTGATCTACCAGACCATACGAACCCCCACGGTCTTTGAGTGTATGCTGATGAGACTGTGTAAAAGCTACCGGAAAACGCCGGAAATTGCGCAATTGACGCTGGCGCAGATTTTCGAGCAGCAACTGGGCGTCACATCGGCCAGTGCGCTGGTCGGTCCTTGCGTCGAGGATCTGATTTACCTTGGGGTGCTAGCCTGTCCGGCATCAGAGAACTATATGTCGCTTCGTCTGGCCGACATATCGTTAACCCCTGAGGGGCTCAACTTTCTTGCTCGCGAACGGTTACCTGGGCGTCAGCAACAAACCAAGGTCCAGCACCTGTTTTTGCCTTTATCAAATACCGTTCAGCCATTGCGCGCCAGCAATCTGCCTGGCACGCCCACCAGCACAGTATTTATCAGCAAGGACGTGCTTGAACCGCAGGACTGTTCCGCGTGGATACGACAAGAGTTAGAAAAAGAGCGCCATCCGTGGAAAACAGCGAATACAGAGATTCACTCCGTTCAGTCCAGCGTAGCTGGCGTAGTGTGGGAGCAGCACCAAATCACCATTGAGTGTGATGGGTCCGGCGTCCTTTCCGTTAAAGCGCCCGGCTCTGCCAACTTTGAACAATGGCTGCAAATGGCCGCTGCAGATATCGTGTGGCAGCACATTTTGCAGCCGATCCTGACGAGCGAACCTGCGGCAAACTGGCCCAGACTCAGCGATGAGAGTATTCGCCATGCAACAGAGATAGCGCCGTTAAGTCGCGCAGCAGACAGCACAACGGATCCTTCCGCCACCCTGCTGCACGTCATCACAAATGATGCAGAAAAAGATAACTACTTCGGTGAAAATCTGATCCTGCTGCACGGTAAGAAGAGTTCCATACTGGGCATAACAATTCTGCTCAGGAACGCCGAACCTGAAATCCGCCAGCTTGACAGCAAAAAGGGAAGTCTGTGGCTCGAAATGAGAGTGCCTGAAGGTTTACCTGCAGGACTGGCTACTCTGCGTATCCAGAAAAAGGATGGCGCACCGCAGGCGCATTTTTCCGGATGGGGCAACGTCTTTTGGCGAGGGCAAGCGCAGCGTGCCGCGCTCAGCCTCACTGCGGACAGCACCATCAGTGCCGAAATCTGGCAACGACTACAAGCGGAATTACAATCCGGTCTGAATGCCACGCACAGTGCCACAGCGCACGCCCTCACTTCGCTTTGGCTTACTCCGCAGGAGACGATTACGCACTGGCAATCCAGAAATGAGGTGCATCCTGTTGCGGAATGGCTTGCCGACGCGAGCGAATTCGCGGCGGCGCTGGAGAGGTTTACCCCCCACTCGCGAGCACAGTGGCAACCATACTGGCTTAACACGCTTAAAGCTCTGATGATGGCCGGAGTGACACGTTTGCAAACCCCGATCCAACCTGATGAAGCGATCCATTACCTCACCGTTCTGAATCAGTTGGTGCCTGACCATAGCAGTGATTTTTCCGCGCTCTTGCTGGATCACTGCAGTCCGCTTACTGATGTGGCCTCGCTCGAACAACTGCGTAAGGCCGTTGGCCCGACATCGGTTCTGCCGAATTCCCTTTTAAGCAGCACGCTGCTGCAAATATGGCTGGCAGAGGTATTAACGGATGCGCCGCTCACTTTGCATGAGCCTCATGCCTTTGCCCAGTCGCTAACAACACTCAGAAATGCGCAGCAAGACGTGTTACGCAACGTGGGAATGAAATCCCTGACGGATGCCGCTACGGGCAATTTAAGCCTTAAAAGCGTGAAAACATCAGCACTGACAAGCGTGACACAGTGGCAGAATGCCGTTGCAGCACTCGGTACATTACGTGCGGCCGTAACGTCCGCCTCCTTTTCGCTTATCGATGAATTCGATACGCAAGTTCAGGCCTGGCGAGAACTGGCAACGCAAAAGCTCGCCCATCCCGAAGCGCCCGGCAAACGGTTTGTCATCTTTGATACCAGCGCATTAATAGAGTACCCCAATCTGCCCTCGCGTTTGCAGCAGAATGACACGCCAGTCATTGCCAGACGCGTTCATCAGGAGCTGGATCATCTCAAAACATCAGACAACCCCAACAAAGCCCGACGAGCACGGGAGGCGATTCGGACGCTGGAACAGATACACAAAATCGTTCGTTACGAATCCGAAGTTATGGAGCTTCTACCTGCTGACCTCGAACCGACATCAGATAATCGCATCCTGTCGGTGGCGCTATACCTGCGACTCAGCGATGTCATCCTGGTGACCGCTGATAAAAATTTCCGCAACATAGCATGCGCTGAAAACATTACGGCGATTCTGCCCAGCGAATATAAAGAGATGTCGCACGGCAAGACCAGACCGCGCAATACGGGAGAAATAGTGAAATGAGCAGACATGAGCAGGCACGCTACCAGATTGAGCGCCAGCGGCGTCAGGAGCTTTTTAACCAGCGGGTCAGCGAGACAACGCGGGTGTATCTCGACCGCTATCGCAACATCTTGAATGATGTACAAAACCAAGGGATCAGCAAGTACGTGCAGGCTGAATTTTCCGCACTGCAACGCGAACTGGAGACTCTGACATGGCTTGTTGATTCCGATCCGGCCACCGCGCGCGATCGGAGTATTGCCCTAGGCCAGCAGGTACATGCGTTACCCAGACACGCCAGAGCAATGCGCCAGGCTGTTGTTGAAGCAGAGCGTGTGGCGGAGCACGTTGCTCAGGAAGAGGCGCGGGAAGCCGTTCGGCAAAGGGTTGAGCAAGAAACCAAAGCCCGCGAAGAAGTGGAAACCGTCTGGCAGAACGAACTGACAAACTGGGACGACCCGCTGGCCAGGCAATTAGCCTTCAAAGCGCTGGCGGAGCTTCGTCGTCATCTCCTCGACGCCAATCACCACACCACAGTTGAACAACTGCGGGCTGAATTAGGCAACATTAAGCACGAATACGAACAGCGTTCTCAGGAAAGAAGAGCGCAGGAGTATCAAACGGCGGTGGCCAGTACAACCGAGGATTCGCTGCAATTATGCCGTGAGCAGATTGCCGCAGCGAGCCGTCAGGCTCCCGAACACGCAGCAGCATTGGCCGCAACTCTTGATACGGCAAGCTCGCTGTCGCCAGAGGAACTCTCCCGGAGAATGGTTGAAGTCACCAGCGAACTCGATACAGCGGTGGTGGATGAAAGTTGCCGCCGTGAAGTCGTGCAGGCGGTTTATCGTTCGCTCGAGGACGCTGGGTTTGTAACGGAAAAACCGCGTCTGATGAACAAAGATGACAGCAACGAAGTGGTTATCCGCGCGATGAGACCTGCGGGCGCACAAGCGGAATTTAAAATAGAGCTCAGCGGAAAACTGAAATACAAGTTTGACCATTACCAGGGTTCTGCCTGCAAAAAAGATATCGATACGGTCCTTCCTCGACTGCAATCCATTTATGGCATTCAGTTGTCCACAGAGCGGGTCGTTTGGGAAAACCCGGACGACAAGGACAGCGACGCCAGACCACAACCCGGCATGACAAGGGAGAAATAAATGAGCTCCGGACAACAATCCTGGCAAGAAAATTTCCGCCGCGAATGCGGGATCCGGCGAGGGATCATCCTGCACGGCAACATTGTCGATGTGGTCTACGACGAATCCGCTACTGGCCAGTGGAGAAGCATACCGGAAACCATCGATGTCCTGCTCAAAGAGCGCGGTTACCGGCATGTTATCCGCTGGGATCGTGTCTCTGGCGTATCTGGTGTCAATGCCCGGGAATGGACCGATCTGATGAGCGCCGCGACGCCCGCTTCTTCACCAGCAGAAGGCGACGAATATGATATGGGCACGCCGTTGCCGACAGCACGGGCCACACAAACCAGCCATGCATTAGAGGTGAATCCACAAGACTTTCTGACAGTCGTCGCCCGGCTGATGAAGTCTTCTGGCCCCGATCGTATTGCCTTCGTGCTGGACTGGTCTCACCTGTTGTTTGGGCAAGCCAACGCGCTGAGTGAAGCGGAACGGGGCTTGCTACTGATGATGGGTAAAGCCGCGCGTGACGCGCAGCTAGCGCTCAACGCTGCGGATATCGATAAACCGCAAACGTTGATGGTTTTTTTGTGTCAGGGCTTATCGGTATTGCCGCCGTCGTTATACCTGCATAACCCGCTGTTCAAAGAAATCAATGTGCCGCTTCCGTCCCGCACCACGCGGGAAAACGCCGTGCTGAGTCTTAATAACGTCCTCCTCCTTAACACCCCAATACTGAATAAGAGCCGGGTGCTTGCGGATCTTGTGGATTCGCTGGAAGGGCTTACGCTGCGTGATATTCACAATATTGCGAAACTCTCCCGACAACTTCCGCAAAAAATGAGCGCCGAATCGCTGGTCAGCATGTACCGCTATGGTGAGAAAAAAAGCCCGTGGGAAGAGCTGAACCGCGACAAACTGAGCAAAGCGATCGAAACGTTGAAGGTGCGTGTGAAAGGACAAGATCAGGCGCTGGCAGTCGTTAACCAAATCCTGATCCGCGCGTATACCGGCTTATCTGGTTTACAGCATTCCAGCAAACAAAGAACCCCTAAAGGCGTTTTATTCTTTGTCGGCCCAACCGGTGTGGGGAAAACGGAGCTGGCAAAAGCCCTCGCCCAGTTTTTGTTTGGCGACGATGAGGCTTGCCAGCGCTTCGATATGTCGGAGTTCAACCATGAACACGCCGACCAGCGACTGGTTGGTGCACCTCCTGGCTACGTGGGTTACGAAGAGGGTGGCCAATTAACCAACGCGGTAAAAAAACGGCCGTTCTCTTTGTTGCTGTTTGATGAAATTGAAAAAGCACATCCCCGAATACTCGACAAATTCCTGCAAATTCTGGAAGACGGAAGGCTGACTGACGGTAAGGGCGATACGGTTCAATTTTCTGATACCGTTATAGTCTTTACGTCAAACATTGGGGCGGCGCAAATCGCGGTGGACAATCCGGATGTCAAAGGGGCTTTTATTGAGGAAGTACGTAATCATTTTGTCAGTGAATTGAATCGGCCAGAATTGCTTGGGCGTATCGGTGAGGGAAATATTATCCCGTTTAACTTTATGACTGATGAAAATTTCCTGATTGATATCGCACGATCGAAACTGGAACCGCTCCGCTATCGCCTTAACGAGAAATGGGGCGTAACGGGAATGCACTTCGAGGATGAGACGAAAGCGCTTAGATCGATCGTTAAGATGGTTGATCGCAGCAGCGGCGGGCGCGGTGTGCTCAATGTTTTAATCCGCTGTCTGTTTGATCCGTTGTCCCGATACCTGTTTGAAGAGGTTGGTTCACCTGAGCACTCCCTGGGTCGTGCAATAAAGGTTGTTCAGGGGGGGACCAAACCCAATTTTGACTTCGATCTGGAGTAAGTCATCCGATGAACTGGCTGAATCTGGCTTCATGGCTCCCCTGCACCGAGGTTGAGGGGCCGGGAAAACGCGCTGCTCTATGGGTTCAGGGCTGCGACAAACGCTGTGTCGGGTGCTGCAATCCCGGCTACCTGAAAATCATTGAGCGTGAAATTATTCACGCGAATACTATGATTGATCGTTTGCTCGCAGCCCATGAAGAATGGGGGCTAGAAGGGGTAACCTTTTTGGGAGGAGAACCTTTCCTCCAGGCGCAAGGGTTGGCAGCAGTGGCAGAAGGTGTCTCACACGCCGGGCTTTCGGTGATGGTATTCACTGGCTACACGATGGGTGAACTAAATGAACTCAATCTGCCTGGCACGCAGGCATTGCTGAAATGGACGGACGTGATAGTTGATGGCCCCTATCAGGCATCCAGCCCCGATCGGACACGTAAATGGGTCGGTTCTACGAACCAGCAGTTTCACTATTTAACCAACAGGTACAGCGAGTCGATAGAAGGCTCAACCCAGCCAGACCGCGCCATGGAATGGCGGATCAGCGGTGATGGCCGCATTGTGGTCAATGGCTGGCCTTATGCTATTAAATGACTGCCGTAGGTTCGAATAAGTCCGGGATAAACTACACAATCAGATCGCGTTAAGGTGCCGCGATCTGATTGTGTAGTTTAAGCCTTTGGATGCGGTCAGACCCATTATGACGCTTGCGGGTCGTTGGTAGGGTAGTACGCCTAACGGGAAGGGGTTCCAAGCATTAAAAAGTTACCGTTACTTGAATACAAACAAATCAGGCCTTTCCTCCATAAAAAAGGCCTGTCCTGTAAAAAACAAACTATCCCCGGCTACATCCAAAATTGCGGTCACCATCGCCAAAAAATTTTGTATCGAGTTTGGCCAGGTAATCGAGGCGATTCAATAAATTGTTGTATTCCGCTTCAAAATTAAAATCATTGATATCCAATATATAGCGACAATTTTCAGGGTAGTGAACTAATCCCGGATAATCATCCAACTCCAATCCTAGTGCGCTATACCATGCTCTTACAATCATCATTCGTAGATTACTTTCAGTTTCATAATCTCCCAAGTGATAATAAGCATCTTTATTAAAAAAAAGACAAATATGAAAATGGCATTTTCCTCCTTCAGAAAACTCCCGTACCCAAACATGACGAACACGGTTTGAATATATTCTTTTACCGTTATCTGCTCTGGCTTTCTCATTGGCCTCCAGCATGGCATTTAACGCATTACGGAAACGGGATATCGCTCCAGGCTCCATATTTGGGAAGCAGCAAACTGTATCTCCTCTATCTAAAATCGGGGGGTAATGGGCATCAACACGTAATGCCATTGTTCTAGGGAATTCACTTACAGCATCATTGACGACTCGTTCAATATGCTTTTTATAGGCGAGTACATGCTCACCATGCGATCCTGGGTATGAATTCATAGATTAAATCCTTATGTATATCCCTACAATACTATTTACTTTTAATGATTTAAATAGATACAAGCATTGCTTGATTGTAGGATAGATATAATATTAAAGATGATAGCAATATATTACCTATCCAACACTAAATTCATCAAAAAAGTTACATTACGTAACGCCAATGCTTTACCAATCCACTCTGCAATTAATTTAACTATAAATATTAAATTCGATATTAGCGGGCGCTATAAATACTGTTTTTCCTTTTTTAGCAGCGAGTATCCTTTTTTGAGAATATAGTGCACCTAACAACTCATTCACTTTATTACGATTTCGAAACCTACTGGGTCCATATTGCAGTATAGTGTTTTTCCTGATGTAGGGCACAAAGCACCGACAGCAATACTCTTTAATCCAGAAGTAAAGTTCATCCGCTTCTGAATTAACCAGTGTAAATCCCGTGGGATTAGAAACAAGTCGAATATACTCATCAACATACCAGGCACTGATCTCCACAGCCGCCTCCGTAGTCAGAAGAGATATATCACCTTCATCACCATTAAAGTAATGCAATAATGCCGCAATTCTTGCCATATTTTCAGCCATTTTAGAGGCATAATCTTTAAAATTAGACAGTGCTCCAAGAATCCCCATTTCCGACTCAACTTTATTATAAAATTCGAGCCAGCGTTTTTCAGCCTCAGGGGAGAAGTACAGACACTGACGTTCATTTTCATCATTTCTGGTAATACTCTCGTTAACGATCCCCATCAGTCGTAGATGAAATACCGGTAGATGCTCGCTTGAGACAACCGGGCTGGTAATTTGCCGGTAGCCCTGTGTTGAACCAGGCTGACACATCAAGCACCGTGCGAAGAATCCGATCCCTTTCGCTGTATCGCCTTTTCGTTCCAGATATCCTTTTTTAAGCACATCAGGCTGGACCATCAGTGCCAGCGTCATTCTGGCATCTTTGATTAATTTATCTGGTTCGCTTTTTCTTTCCACGGGAAACATTGCGCCATCCCACATTTTATTGATGAAAGGCAGTTCATTCAGCGCATAGCCGTTAAAAATGGTGCCAGCTTCATCAGACATAAGCCCGATAGACCGCCAGCGCCCACTGAGATAGTCTTTTATCGCCGCAGGTGTGGCATCATTGAATATCTGTCTGAACCTGACCGGTGCTTTCGGGTATGTTGCCAACAGCGCTTTCAGTCGTTCATTCGTTGTGGAATGTTCTTTGTTACGGGAAATCTCTGATTTCAGTTTTGACATCAAGGCTTTCTTTTCAACATTAAAAGCCGTTTCCTCATTCCGCCAGATAATCAGATCCTGGGTATATTTTTCAAACCATTCATCTTCCAGCTGATACAATGGCTTCATTAGCAGTTTGTCCACCGTACTTTTGCGTTCACCCGATTCCGCCAGTGTCAGTAAAAAAAGCGATACCGGGCTGCGCAGATTATTCAGTCTGCACACATCAATCCGGTTCTGGCAGGCAAGAGAAATAACCCCTAGTACTGATGCGGCAATCAAAGCCTGAGGAGCCTGCGTATGCTGTTCTACTTCGTAAACTGCATTTCTGATGATCTGTGGGAACACATGTACAGGAAAAGGACGACCACACAGCATAGATACCTCTCATTCAGTTAACGTTTAAAACGATTTCACTCATATTGCTATTCCGCTATTAATAGTAGAAATAGCAGGATGAACTCGGGTCATCCAAAAAATAAATGCAAAAAACACCTGATGTTAACGCTCACTGATCCAATACAGCAGGTCACTTAACAGCCACCCGCAGGATTTCAGACCAATAGACTTACGCAGTGGAAACTGACCGACTTGCTCTAGTTTCCAGGCCGTTGAACGGGATACAGATGTAATGTGCTGACGCTCTTTTTCACGTACGAGGCGATCATGAGGTTCGCCATTGTTGCGTAATACCTGTAAGCGTTCTTCTGATGTTGGACTGTTGAATTTTGCTTTCATACTGCCTCCTTTGTTTCGATGGATGCAGCATGGCTCAAGCAGGCGCTAATATAAAAGAAGTTGACGGCTTATTAAGGTGCACATTGCTTATTGTGGTGCTTACAGTGGCTTGATGTGGTTTTTACGGTGGCTTAATGTGGGAGCTTTAAGATACATTTGAGGCTTCTTAAATAGAATATTCGATGTGTTTACCGTTTTTCCTTTGCGTCATTACGTTTTTAGTAAAACCTGAAACATAAATATTGAAAAGGTTAAAAGAGAGATTCATTAAGAGATATATATTAATCATGCAACTCACAATAATGAAAAAATCTCATAAATACATTTTCCTCAATATTAACTTTTCCATTTATGGCTATGCTCTATATTAGCTTTGCATAATTAAGGATTAGTCAACAAAAAAGTTATTATAACTTTCCCACCATAGATTGCTGAGAATGATAAATATTAGAACTCATGAATAATGCTAACAAGTTTTTATATTTGCCATAAAAAATAAATTACTTGAAGTATCATTGAATTGATTTCAACCAGCGGCGAATAGTTTCCGGGCTGAATTCTCGTCCAGGTAATATATCCTTGGCATCCGAATTCAACATATTCGCGATTGGTGCAGCCTCAAGTTTACCATTTTTACTTTTATAGTATTTACTTAACATTATAAATATAGCATCCCGTTCTGCCTTAGATACCCTTTCTTTAGCCCCTTTAACAATTTCTTTAGCGTTCACATTTTGATCAACGTTACTTTCTGCTCCGGGAACTACTGACTTTATATTTTGAGGTGAAACCTCAACTGTACCTTCGGTAAATAAAGACTCATCTAAAACAGCTTCAATGTCAGGTCCAACAAAAAAGTCTTCTTTGAAAATTACAAAAGAATGATTAAAAAATAAAATATGATCACTTACATTGCCATTAATAATTACTGCTCCGGGAGTATTAATAATAGCATTACGTGAGGTTCCATTTGCAATATGATACCCTTCATTTGCAAAACGAGTTATTTTAGTTGGCTTTACTTCCCAAAAGCCATATGCCAGACCTTGGTAAGAAATATAAGATGAAACAATTTCATTTTGATCTTTATTTTTTTCAATTTCAAAATCTTGTGGATTTAGAGGAATAAAGACCCTGTAAACCGTTGAACCAAAAACGCTTTGGTACTCATCAGAACCTGAAGTAATATTTTCTATTTCCGAATTGTCATCCCCTTCGAATGTTCTTTTCAAGCAACATGGAACAGCATCTAATTTTACAAATAGCTTCCTCGAAAAATTCAACCAATCGCTTATAACTTTCGTAATAGATATATTTTCCCGTTCACATATGTCAGTGATTGAAAGGAAACTGTCAGTCTCGACTGCATTATTATTTTTGTTATCTAAAGTAAACAAACATCCCCCCACTAATTATATAATAAAGATAGCGCTTTTAACTATTACGTTTATCATACATGATTTCTATTAAGAGAAACATAAAAATACATCGTTTTTAGAATCAAAAAACAAATTCATTAATGTGAATTAAATCACAAACTGTATAAATTAATCTAAAAAAAATAGATGTGTATCATATGGTGGCAATTCAAGAATCACGCAACAGTCAAAAAATTCAGATGACTAGAAAACTCTTTGCCTTCTGCAGCGAATGGAGAATAAAGAACCAGAATTTTGGGCAAGACAAGCATACGCCGCCCTTCTAACTATTAATGATAACCTTGCTAGCATTCTCCTTCCGAACTAGAATCAGTGCAGTAAAAAGGGATCTCACATGACAAAAAAAACATCACATACTCAGATCACCAGGACTCAAATCTACCGTGCCGTCGCCAGCTCAACCGCGATCGAAACCGGTGTCTCTGTGCAAAAAATTGAGCAGCAACTCAAACAAAATCAGGCACAGGCAAAAGCCGTTGGCCTCGCCCGTTAATCTGGCAAGATGTCGCTCACCAGTTGCATCATAGGGCTGTAGTTCCCTGAGACACCCGCCTGTATTGCCTTGAAGTAAAACGCCTTGTGCTCATCCCACAGGCTGTAATCAAGTAAGCCCTTCCCTGCCAGAACCGACAGCACATCGCAAAGTAGCCGCGACAGACGCCCGTTACCTTCTCTGAATGGGTGGATCAAAATAAACTCCACATGGCATTCAGCCAGATAACTTACCAGCTCCAGACGAGCCAGGGATTTGAGTTCACCAGACCGAGAAAGAAACTGCTTCTCGAAGCCATCAAGCAGCAGCGGAATCCTGTCGGCAGCCGCAAACTGAAAGCCATCCTTAGTTAGGTTGGCATTACGCAGCCTCCCCGCCCAGTCGTACACATTCCCCAGCCATTGGCGATGCCACCTGCTGATGTGCTCAAAAGCCAGCGCCTCAGGCGGCTGGCCCTCAATAAATAGCTGCTCATACAGCATCAGCAGCAAGCCAGACTCCAGCGCCTCCATTTCCTGTTCATCAATAAATCCCAGCTTATTAGCCAGCACTAAGTCTCCAGAGCCCGGCTGATAGCGCTCCTCTGCAGAATTAAGCTCATATTTTGACAAGCTTTTACCTCCGCCCA
This sequence comes from Yersinia canariae, assembly GCF_009831415.1. Lineage (NCBI taxonomy): Bacteria > Pseudomonadati > Pseudomonadota > Gammaproteobacteria > Enterobacterales > Yersiniaceae > Yersinia > Yersinia canariae. Next base: position 4,080,959 of record NZ_CP043727.1, read on the forward strand.
AACAAGTTCACAACGTTGTTTTCCTGCTGCCGTTGATAGTTATTAACTCGGTCTTCCCAGATCTCAAGCGCCCTGCGCTTTTCAGTCAGGTAATCATAACGGTCATAGTGTTTCGAGCTGACATCATTCAGAGCGTGATTCTGAATACGGTCGCGGATCTCTTTGCTGATCCCCGCCTCCCCCATCAGAGTCTTACAGGTCCGACGTAAATCTCGCGCTGTGAAAACTTTAAACTCAGGATTAAAAGCCCGGAAATACATGATGGAACGCGCCAAGCTATCAGTACGTACCGGTCGATCTCCATTGGTCGAGAGTGGGAAGATATAGGGACTGTTGCTTTCCTTAGTCAGTTCTTTCACTGAGGCTAATTCCTGCAGTGCCGATTCAGTCAGCGGGATCAGATGCTCACGCTTGTTTTTCGATACATCTGCTATTACCAGCAACGTCTTTTGTTGCCAATCAATAGCACTCCACTGGCTGGCAATCATTTCAAACGGACGCTGCCCACCAGCATAAACACAGAAGCGAATCAGATGCTGCATCAGCGGCCCAACGTTGGTAGCCTCAGCGAACTGTTCCATGACAACACGCAACTCTTCCAGCGTTAACCATGTATCACCCACTTTTTCCGCCGAAGACTGTTTCGGTATGGCCGAGACCGGATTAACTTCAAGACCAAACGTGATACCTACGCTGGTATTCATCGGATCGTTATCAGCTTTCAGGCCGTAGTTAAATGCCGCCATCAGATACGAGCGAATCCGATTAGCATGCACCACCGCATCACGCTGGATAATGCCTGAGAGGATGGTTTTAATCTGCAGAGGTGTTACATCTTTCGCTTTGGTTTCTCGAGGGATAACCGTGTAGCACTCTTTTTCAAGACGCTTCAGAACATCAGCCCAGGTCCGCTTATTGTCGAGCTTCATCTTGTGAACGTAGCCATGCACCAGCTCTTCAAACGATCCTTGAGAGCGATGGATCTGCATAATGTGCTCTTCGGCCAGGCGTTGTTGCTCAAGCTCTTGTTGGGGCTCTTTTCCTTCAACAAGCCAGGCTCCATACTTTTTCGCCAACTCATTGGCCGTCACCAGCTTCATCTCAGGCCAGATGCCCAACTGGATGAACTTCTCTTTCTTCCCTTTCTCAACGTAATAACGGAAATAAAAAACTTT